>NZ_JBEOXR010000012.1:0-160137 GCF_040296665.1 Streptomyces sp. NPDC002057 | reverse complement strand
ACCTGACCCTGCCGCCGATGCCGGGCGCCACCGACACCACTGAGAAGCCCGACGTCGGCAACACCGCCGACGCCGTCGTCGCGCTCGCCGCGGCCAGCGCCGCGAAGGAGGCGAAGCCGGCCCTGGAGTGGCTGGAGAAGAACTCCGCCGCCTGGGCGAAGGAGGGCGGACCGGCCGCGTACGCGCAGCTGATCCTGGCCGCCCGCGCGACCGACACCGACCCGCGCGAGTTCGGCTCGGCCGACCTGGTCGAGCAGCTCAACGCGACCGGCCCCGCCCCCAAGACCCCCGACACCTCGGCCTCCTCCACGAGCGACGACGAGGGCTCGGGCTTCGACGTCTGGTGGATCATCGGCATCGGCACGGTCGTCGGCGTCGGCATCGGCTTCCTCGTGAGCGGCCGCAAGAAGTGACCACGGCAGCCGCGGGGCGGGGCGGCCGCCGCCACGGCGCCCGCCCCGCCGGTACCCGCCTCGGCGGCGCCCGCGTCGCGGGTGCCGCCGCCGGGGCTCTGCTCACCCTGACCGCGGTCGCGGCCGCCCCGGCGCAGGCCGCCGGCTACCGCTACTGGTCGTACTGGGAGAGCGACGGCGGGAAGCCCTGGGCGTACGCCACCCAGGGACCGGCGACCGCCCGCCCCGCCGACGGCGACGCCATCGGCTTCCGCTTCGCGATCAGCAGCGGTACGGACGACACCTCCCGCCCCTCCCCCGCCCCCGACTTCTCGGTGATCTGCGGGGACGTGGCGAAGAAGGACGGCACCAAGCGGGTCGCGGTCGTCGTCGACTTCGGCGGCCCGGCGGACGCGCCGCCCGGCGAGACCCCGCCGAAGCCGCCGGTCGAGGTCGGCTGCGCGCAGGTCCGCGAGGACGCGACGAGCGCGGAGGCGCTCGCCACCGTGGTGAAGCCGCTGCGGTACGACGGGGCGGCGATGCTGTGCGGGATCGCCGGGTACCCGGCGCGGGGCTGCGGCGAGCAGGTCGACACGACCGGGAAGACCCCGGCGTCGGCCGCGCCCACCGCCGCGGCCCCCTCGGGTGACGGGGAGAAGGGCGGGGGCGGCCCGTCCCTCGGCGTGCTCGTCGGAGGGGCCGCCGTCCTGGCCCTGGGCGGGGCCGCGGTCTGGAAGGCCCGCCACCGCGGATGAGCCCGGCACGACCCGAAGGCCCAGCGCCGCGGACCGGCCCCGGAGGCCGGCCGCGGCGGACGAGCACCGCGCGCCCCGACGGCCCGGCGTCGCGGACCACCCCCGCGCGCCCCGGAGGCCCGGCGTCGCGGACCAGCACCGCGCGCCCCGACGGCCCGGCGTCGGCGATGAGGCCCCTACGCACCGCACGCGCCGAGGGTCCGCCGCCGGTGAGCCCCGCGTGACCCGGCCGATCCGCACCGTTCTCTCCTCTCTCCGGGCCCCCGAGGCGAGCCGGGCGAACGCCCTGCACGCCGGAGCCTGGTGGCTGTGGGCGCTCGGCCTGGCCGTCGCCGCCTCCCGCACCACCAACCCGCTCCTGCTCGGTCTGCTCGTCGGGGTCGCCGGTTACGTGGTGGCGGCCCGCCGCACGGACGCGCCCTGGGCCCGCTCGTACGGCGCGTTCGTGAAGCTCGGCCTGTTCGTGGTCTTCCTGCGGGTCGTCTTCTCCCTGCTGCTCGGCTCCCCCATCCCGGGGACGCACCTGCTGTTCACGCTGCCCGAGGTGCCGATGCCCGACTGGGCGCAGGGCGTACGGGTCGGGGGGCGGGTGACGGCCGAGCAGCTGGTCTTCGCGGTGTACGACGGCCTGAAGCTGGCGACCCTGCTGATCTGCGTCGGCGCGGCGAACGCGCTGGCCAACCCGGCGCGGCTGCTCAAATCGCTGCCCGGGGCGCTGTACGAGGCCGGGGTCGCCGTCGTCGTGGCCATGACCTTCGCGCCGAACATGGTCGCGGACGTGGTCCGGCTGCGGACCGCCCGGCGGCTCCGCGGCCGCCCCACCGGCGGGGTCCGCGCGGTGCTCCAGATC
Organism: Streptomyces sp. NPDC002057; assembly: GCF_040296665.1. NCBI lineage: Bacteria > Bacillati > Actinomycetota > Actinomycetes > Kitasatosporales > Streptomycetaceae > Streptomyces > Streptomyces sp. NPDC002057. The sequence continues at coordinate 158,140 of NZ_JBEOXR010000012.1, read as the reverse complement.
GGCCTGCCGGTCCTCGAAGGGGCCCTGGAACGGTCGATCGCGGTCGCGGCCTCGATGGACGCGCGCGGATACGGGCGGACGGCGCGGGTCCCCGCATCCGTACGGCGCACCACGAACCTGCTGACCCTGGGCGGACTGCTCGGGATCTGCGCCGGTTCGTACGGGCTGCTCGCGGCGGAGGGCGCGGGGTACGGGCTGCCGCTGCTCGGCGCCGGGCTCCTCGCGGCCATGGCCGGGCTGCGGCTGGGCGGGCGCCGGACGGTACGGACCCGGTACCGGCCCGACCACTGGGGGGTGCGGGCCTGGCTGGTGGCGGGCTCGGGGGTGGCGGTCGCGGCCCTGATGATCTGGGCGAACGCGTACGACCCCGAGGCGCTGCACCCCGGGGTCGTCCCCCTGGAGGCCCCGGAGCTGCCGCTCTGGCCGGCCCTGTCGATCCTGGTGGGCCTCGTGCCCGCGTTCGTGGCCCCCGTTCCCAAGGAGAACGCGTGATCCGCTTCGAGAACGTCTCCGTACGGTACGAGGAGGACGCCACGCCCACCCTGAAGGGCCTGGACCTCACCGTCCCCGAGGGCGAGCTCGTGCTGCTCGTCGGCCCCTCGGGGGTCGGCAAGTCGACCCTCCTGGGCGCGGTCTCCGGACTCGTCCCCCACTTCACCGGCGGCACCCTGACGGGCCGCGTCACGGTCGACGGCCGCGACACCCGCACGCATCCGCCGCGCGAGCTCGCCGACCTGGTGGGCACGGTCGGGCAGGACCCGTCCGCGCACTTCGTGACGGACACGGTCGAGGACGAGCTGGCGTACGGCATGGAGTCCCTCGGTCTCGCGCCGGGCGTCATGCGGCGCCGCGTCGAGGAGACCCTCGACCTGCTGGGCCTCGCCGAGCTGCGCGACCGCCCGATCGCCACGCTCTCCGGCGGCCAGCGCCAGCGCGTCGCGATCGGCTCGGTCCTGACCCCGCACCCGAAGGTCCTGGTCCTGGACGAGCCGACCTCGGCGCTCGACCCGTCGGCGGCCGAGGACGTGCTGGCGGTCCTCCAGCGCCTGGTCCACGACCTCGGCACGACGGTGCTGCTCGCGGAGCACCGCCTCGAACGGGTGGTGCAGTACGCGGACCGGGTCCTGCTGCTGCCGGAGGGCGTCATGGGCTCCCCCGCCGAGATCATGGCCGTCTCGCCGGTCCACCCGCCGGTGGTGGCCCTCGGCCGTCTCGCGGGGTGGGACCCGCTGCCCCTGACGGTGCGGGACGCGCGCCGGCGGGCGGGTGGGCTGAAGACGCGCCTGGAGGGGCTGGACCCCGCGGGGCTCCTCCCCGCACCCGGCCCTTCCCGTACCCCGGGCTCCGCCCCCGGCCGTGCTCCCGGGACGCCGGACGGGGCGGGAACGGCGGACGGGCCGCGTCCGCCGGCCGCGGGCTTCCACCCCTTCAAGCGGCGCCGCACCACGGCACCGGTCTCCGCGGGTCCCCGCGCCGGGGCCCCCCTCGTCCTCGCCGAGGGCCTCGGCGTCCGCCGTGGCCGGGTCGAGGCCCTTCGCCGTATCGACCTCCAGGTCCGCACCGGCGAGACCCTCGCCCTCATGGGCCGCAACGGCGCGGGCAAGTCCACCCTCCTCTCCACCCTGGTCGGCATGATCGCCCCGACCTCCGGCACCGTCCGCGTCGCGGACCGGACGCCGCACACCACCGATCCGCGCGAGCTGATCCGCCAGGTCGGCCTGGTCCCGCAGGAGCCGCGCGACCTGCTGTACGCGGACACCGTCGCCGCCGAGTGCGCGGCGGCCGACACCGACGCGGGCGCGGAGCCCGGGACCTGCCGGGCGCTGGTGTCCGAGCTGCTGCCGGGGGTCGCCGACGACATCCATCCCCGGGACCTGTCCGAGGGGCAGCGGCTGGCGCTCGCGCTGGCCCTCGTCCTGACCGGCCGGCCGCCGCTCCTGCTGCTCGACGAGCCGACCCGCGGCCTGGACTACGCGGCGAAGGCCCGGCTCGTCGTCCATCTCCGTGCCCTCGCCGCCGAGGGCCACTCGATCGTGCTCGCGACGCACGACGTGGAGCTGGTGGCCGAGCTGGCGCACCGGGTGGTGATCATCGCGGACGGCGAGGTGGTGGCGGACGGGCCGACGGCCGAGGTGGTCGTCTCCTCCCCCGCGTTCTCGCCGCAGGTGGCGAAGATCCTCGCCCCGCGGCCCTGGCTCACGGTCGAGCAGGTGGAGGCGGCCCTGGAGGAGGCACGGTGAGCGCCCGCCCGATCCGGCTCGGTCCGCGGTCCGTCGCCGCGCTGGTCCTCGTCTCCCTCATCGGCCTCACCGCCTTCTGCTGGCCCCTCTTCGCGGACGCGGACTCCGCCGTCACCTCACACGCCGGGGACGCGCCCTGGCTGTTCGCCGCGCTGCTGCCGCTGCTCGTCGCGGTGGTCGTGGCGACGATCGCCGACGGCGGGACGGACGCGAAGGCCATCGCGATGCTGGGGGTGCTCGCCGCGGTCGGGGCGGCCCTGCGGCCGCTGGGGGCGGGCACGGCCGGTCTGGAGCCGATGTTCTTCCTGATGGTGCTGAGCGGCCGGGTCCTCGGGCCGGGGTTCGGTTTCGTCCTCGGCTCGGTGACGATGTTCGCGTCGGCCCTGCTCACGGGTGGTGTGGGGCCGTGGATGCCGTTCCAGATGCTGGCCATGGGCTGGTTCACCATGGGCGCCGGGCTGCTGCCGGGCGCGAGCCGGATCCGGGGCCGGGGTGAGCTGCTGATGCTCTCGGCGTACGGATGCGTGGCGGCGTTCGCGTACGGAACGATCATGAATCTGCAGGGCTGGGTGCTGCTGCAGGGCCTGAGCAGCGGGATCTCGTTCCAGCCGGGGGCCCCGCTGAACGAGAACCTGGTCCGTTTCCTCGCCTACGTCACGGCCACCTCCCTCGGCTGGGACCTGGGCCGGGCCGTCCTCACCGTCGTCCTCACCCTGACCGTCGGCGGCACCCTCCTGAAGGCGCTGCGAAGGGCCACGCGACGGGCCAACTTCGAGGCCCAGGTCACATTCGAGGCCCCCGGGAAGCCCTCCGCGGGTGAGCCGCCCCACAGGACCTACGTCACGTACGAGCCGGAATAGTAGTCGGGCGGTACCCACCCAAACCACCCACAGTTGGTCATGACCTGCGGAAACACCACGGACCCACCCCCCGGGACGTTCGCCGCGGGTCCGAACCTTCCTCGTACAAGGGGTCGTTGCGTCGGCGTTCCGGCCCTGGTTGTCTGGTGGACGTCGCCAGGCAGCCGGTGCTCACCGCAGCGCCTCGGACGGCCGGTTCCCCCCAGTTCCCGGGTTCCCCGGGCTCTGGTTCCGGCTTGCCGAAACCGCCTGACGCAGCCCTTGTTCCCGAAGTTAGGTAGAGACCTTGATCCGCTCGATCACCACTCGTGTCGCCGCCCGCAAGAAGACCTTCGCCGCCTCCGCAGCCGTGCTGCTCGGCGCGTCGGGTGCGGTGCTCGGCACGACGGGCACGGCCTCGGCCGCCAGCCCGCAGGATGTCGCCCGGCAGATCGTTCCCGCTTCGCAGTACGCCTCCTTCAGCAAGATCGTGTCCCACGAGTCCGGCTGGAACCACAAGGCCACCAACGCCTCCAGCGGCGCCTACGGCCTGGTCCAGGCCCTGCCGGCCACGAAGATGTCCTCGGCCGGTTCCGACTGGAAGACGAACCCCGCCACCCAGATCAAGTGGGGCCTCAACTACATGAACGAGCGCTACGGCTCCCCGAACGCCGCCTGGGCGTTCTGGCAGGCCAACGGCTGGTACTAAGAGTCACCGCCGCACCCTGCGCACCCGCAAGGCCCCGCCTCCCTTCCAGGGAGGGCGGGGCCTGCGGCGTTTCCCGGGCCGGCCCCTTCCCGCACCCGTGCGCGTACCCGTCCCCGTCGCGCGGTCCCGGACCCGCCGGGTCCTACAGCCGCTGGATGATCGTCCCGGTCGCCACCGCCCCGCCGGCACACATCGTGATCAGGGCGAACTCCTTGTCCGAGCGTTCCAGCTCGTGCAGGGCCGTGGCGATCAGCCGCGCCCCCGTCGCCCCCACGGGGTGGCCGAGGGCGATGGCCCCGCCGTTGACGTTGACCTTCTCCAGATCCTGGTCGAAGACCTGGGCCCAGCTGAGCACCACCGAGGCGAAGGCCTCGTTGATCTCGACGAGGTCGATGTCCCTCAGCGACATCCCGGCCTTGCCGAGGACGGCCCGCGTGGCGTCGATCGGCCCGTCGAGGTGGAAGTGCGGGTCGGCGCCGACCAGGGCCTGGGCGACGATCCGGGCGCGGGGACGGAGTTTGAGGGCGCGGGCCATGCGCTTGGAGGCCCACATGAGCGCGGCGGCGCCGTCGGAGATCTGGGAGGAGTTCCCGGCGGTGTGGACGGCGGTCGGCATGACGGGCTTGAGCCGGGCGAGGCCCTCCATGGTGGTGTCGCGCAGGCCCTCGTCCCGGTCGACGAGCCGCCACATGCCCTGCCCTGAGGCCTGCTCCTCCTCGGTGGTGGGGACCTGGACGGCGAAGGTCTCGCGCTTGAAGCGCTCCTCGGCCCAGGCGTTCGCCGCCCGTTCCTGGGAGAGCAGGCCCAGGGAGTCGACGCGCTCGCGGGTCAGGCCGCGGTGGCGGGCGATGCGCTCGGCGGCCTCGAACTGGTTGGGGAGGTCGACGTTCCACTCGTCGGGGAAGGGCTTTCCGGGGCCGTGCTTGGATCCGGAGCCGAGCGGGACGCGCGACATGGCCTCGACGCCGCAGCTGATCCCGATGTCGATGACCCCGGCGGCCACCATGTTGGCGACCATGTGGCTCGCCTGCTGCGAGGAGCCGCACTGACAGTCGACGGTGGTGGCGGCCGTCTCGTAGGGGAGCCCCATGGCGAGCCAGGCGGTCCGCGCCGGATTCATGGACTGTTCGCCGGCGTGGGTGACCGTACCGCCGACGATCTGTTCGACGCAGTCGGCGTGGATGCCGGTGCGGCCGAGGAGTTCTCGGTAGGTCTCGCCCAGGAGGTAGGCGGGATGGAGGTTGGCGAGCGCGCCTCCGCGCTTGCCGATGGGGGTGCGAACGGCTTCGACGATGACGGGTTCCGCGGCCATGAGCTCGTCCTCTCCTCGACGGACGGGGTGTCCCGGCACCCCGGTCGGTCGGCGTCACGGGGGAACTAGTACGCGTTCTAGTTCTGAGTGCAGTCTTATGACTGCTACCGCGGGTACGCAAGGGTCCGGGAGGCAACACTTCCCGTTCCGCCCCTTGCTACTTGTAGAACTCGTTACTAACTTTCCCGGCAACTCCTGACGGCCCATCAGATGTGGAGTGTGTTGCCGATGCCCTGCCCCCATCTTCCCGAAGGGTTCGACGCCACCGACCCCGATCTGCTCCGCGACCGCGTCCCCTTCCCGGAGTTCGCCCGGCTGCGGCAGACCGCACCCGTCTGGTGGTGCCCGCAGCCGCCCGGCGTCACGGGCTTCCCGGACGGCGGGTACTGGGCCGTCACGCGCCACGCGGACGTCAAGTACGTCTCCACCCACCCGGAGTTGTTCTCCTCGAACGAGAACACGGCCGTCATCCGCTTCAACGAGCACATCACCCGGGACCAGATCGAGGTCCAGAAGCTGATCATGCTCAACATGGACCCGCCCGAGCACACCCGGGTCCGCCAGATCGTCCAGCGCGGCTTCACCCCCCGCGCCATCCGCACCCTGGAGACCGCCCTGCGCGAGCGCGCCCAGGCCATCGTCGACGAGGCGAAGCGCGGCGCGGACGCCGACGGCACCTTCGACTTCGTCACCCGGGTCGCCGTCGAACTGCCCCTCCAGGCCATCGCCGAACTCATCGGCGTCCCCCAGGAGGACCGCTCCCGGATCTTCGACTGGTCGAACAAGATGGTCGCGTACGACGACCCCGAGTACGCCATCACCGAGGAGATCGGCGCCGAGGCCGCCATGGAACTCATCGGGTACGCGATGAACATGGCCGCCGCCCGCAAGGAGTGTCCGGCCGCCGACATCGTCAGCCAGCTCGTCGCCGCCGAGGGCCAGGGCAACCTCTCCTCCGACGAGTTCGGCTTCTTCGTGCTGCTGCTCGCCGTCGCGGGCAACGAGACCACCCGCAACGCCATCAGCCACGGCATGCACGCCTTCCTCACCCACCCCGACGAGTGGGAACGCTTCAAGCGGGAACGGCCCGCGACCACCGCCGAGGAGATCGTCCGCTGGGCGACCCCCGTCGTCTCCTTCCAGCGGACGGCGACCCAGGACACCGAACTCGGCGGGCAGAAGATCGCCAAGGGGGACCGCGTCGGCCTCTTCTACTCCTCCGCCAACAACGACCCCGAGGTCTTCACCGACCCCGAACGCTTCGACATCACCCGCGACCCCAACCCGCACCTCGGCTTCGGCGGCGGAGGACCCCATTTCTGCCTGGGCAAGTCCCTCGCGATCAAGGAGATCGAGCTGATCTTCAACGCCCTCGCGGACACCCTTCCCGACCTCACCCTCGCCGGCGAACCGCGCCGACTGCGCGCCGCCTGGCTCAACGGCGTGAAGGAACTCCGGGTGCGGGCGGGGGCGTAGGGGGCCTCGCGGGGCGGGGGCCTCGGCGTCGTGGGGCGGGGGCGTCGTGGGGCGGGACTCCGGCGTCGCGGCGCTCCTGGTCATCCGGGCCGTACGGGCCGTACGGGCGGCACGACACCGCCCGGAGACCGGAGCCGGTGTACGTTCGGCCGCATGACGAACCCTCAGTGGACCGAAGTCGACCAGTACTTCGCCGAGACGATCGCCCCGGCCGACGAGGCGCTCACCGCCGCGCTCGCCGACTCCACGGCGGCCGGGCTGCCCGAGATCGCCGTCGCCCCCAACCAGGGCAAGCTGCTCCACCTGCTCGCCCGGATGCAGGGCGCGCACAGCATCCTGGAGATCGGCACCCTCGGCGGCTACAGCACGATCTGGCTGGCGCGCGCGCTGCCCACCGACGGCCGGCTGATCACCCTGGAGTACAGCCCGGAACACGCGGACGTGGCCCGCGCCAACATCGCCCGCGCCGGCCTCGACAAGAACGTCGAGGTCCGCACGGGCGCGGCCCTGGAGAGCCTGCCGCAGCTGGAGGCGGAGGGCGCGGGCCCCTTCGACCTGGTCTTCATCGACGCCGACAAGGTCAACAACCCGCGCTACGTGGAGTGGGCCCTCAGGCTCTCCCGTCCCGGCACGGTGATCATCGTCGACAACGTGGTGCGCGGCGGGAAGATCACCACCCCGCACCCGGACGACCCGGCGATCACCGGCACCCGCGAGCTGTTCGACCTCGTCGCCGCCGAACCCCGCCTGGACGCGACGGCGCTCCAGACGGTCGGCACGAAGGGGTACGACGGACTGCTGCTGGCCCGTGTCGTCGGCTAGGGCGCTCCTTCCGGGCCGGATCCATTGACTATCGATCGTAATCGATCGATTATCGATGCATGCATCGACTCTTCATCGCCGTGCTCCGTGGTGGCATCGCCTCGGCGATCCTCGTCGGCCTCTTCGGTCAGCTCGTCGTCATCCCCACCACGGCGGCCGACGAGGTCGACCGCTTCCCGCCGTACGCTCCGTTCGCCGTGCCCTACTCGGTGGCGGCCATGGCGGGAGTCGTCTGCGTCCAGGTCGTCCTGGCCGCGACGTGGAGGCTGCTCACCATGGTCGAGCGTGACGCGATCTTCTCGTCGGCGGCCTTCCGGTGGGTCGACGTCATCATCGGCTCCCTCGTCGCGGCGACGCTGCTGGCCCTCGCCGTCACCTGCCACCTGACGCTGGCCGACATCCCCTCCCCCGAGGACGGGATGGAGCTCCTCGGCGCCCTGGCCGCCGCCGCCGCGACCACCGGCGTCGGGGCCTGCCTGGTCATGCTCATCGCCGTCATGCGCGGCCTGCTGGGCAAGGCGGCCACCATGCGGAGCGAACTGGCCGAGGTGGTCTGATGGCGATCATCGTCGACCTCGACGTACAACTCGCCAGACGCAAGCTCTCGGTCGGCGAGTTCGCCGCGGCCGTCGGCATCAGCCCCGCGAACATCGCGGTCCTCAAGAACGGCCGGGCGAAGGCGATCCGGTTCACCACCCTCGACGCGATCTGCCGCACGCTCGACTGCCAGCCCGGGGACGTGCTGCGCTGGGTGCCCGACGACGGGCCCTAGCGCACCGCCTCGGGCGTGGGCGCGCTCTGCCGCCAGCCGGTGAAGAGCGGCACCTCGCCCGAGGCGTCGAGGACGACCACGCCGAAGGGCCGGTCGAAGGCGACCCGCTCCACCACCTCGTGCCGGGGCGGGGCCGCGCCACGGGTCATCGTGACCACGGTGACGGCCGCCGCCTCGACCCCCTCCTCGGCCACCTCGACCAGCGCCTCCTGCACCACCTGGGCGATCCGCTGGGCGGCGGCGGAGAGCCCCGAGAAGTCGGCGTCGTGGCTCAGCGCCCGACGGACGCCGAGCGCCGGCAGATGCTCGTGGACCTCGGTCCTCGTGCGGAGGGTGAAACGCGGCAGGAGAAGGTCGGCCGATTCCGCCACGAGCCCCTCGCGCGCTCCGGGCCCCGCCCAGGCGGCGGGCAGCACCTCGGCGGGCCCGGCGCCCTCCGGGCCGAGCACGAACCGCACCCGGGCGGGCACGTCCCCCTCGCAGGGCAGCTCGACGACGGTGACCCCGTCCACGTACCAGACCCAGGAAGCCGGGATCCGCCGCCGCATGGTCGGTACGGCCCGGGCGTCCCCGTACCCGTCGGTGAACGGCTCGTCGCGGGTGAGGTGCCCGGGGAAGGCGGTCAGCCAGGAGGCCTTCAGGGCGAGGGCGTTGAGCAGGACCAGGTCCTCGGAGCCGTCGAGTTCGAGCGGCAGCCCGGCGATCCGCCCGCCGGTCGCCTCCCGCACCCACGCGTCGAGCTCCGCCTGGGCGTCGGGAAGCCCGCCCGGCGACATGTCGTCCGTCGCCCCGAGGAACGCGTCGGGCAGCGCGAACAGGGCGGCGCCCGGCAGCACCCCGAACCGCACGTCGGGCAGCCCTCGCCGGAAGGCGTCGAGGATCGGCACCTTGCTCCACACCCCGGTCGCCACGGCGAGCCCGTCCGTCCCCGCGAGCCGCCGCCCGACCCCGGTCACGGCCCCGGCGGCCGCCTCGCCCTCGACCCCGAGCAGCGCCCCCAGCTCCGCACCGGTCGCCCCCTGAGCCCCGGAGGCGACGGCACCGAGCGCCAGCCACAGCCCGACGGGCGAGCAGACGAAGTCGTCGTCCCCCAGACAGGGCAACCAGCGCACGGCGAGGGCCTGTACCGCGTCCGCCTCGAAGACGGTGGGACCGGGGGTCATATCCTGCCCTCCATGAGCATCGTGAAGATCAACGTCCTGACCGTTCCGGCCGAGCAGCGCGAGGTGCTGGAGCAGCGCTTCGCCTCCCGGGCCGGGGCCGTCGAGGGGTCCGACGGCTTCGAGTGGTTCGAGCTGCTGCGCCCCGTGGAGGGCACCGACCAGTACCTGGTGTACACCCGCTGGCGCAGCGAGGAGGACTTCCAGGCGTGGATGAACGGTTCCATGAAGGCCGCGCACCAGGGCGGCGGCGAGGGCGGCCAGGGCGCCGAGCGTCCGAAGCCCGCCGCCTCCGGTTCCACCCTGTGGTCCTTCGAGGTCGTCCAGCAGGCGTCCCCGAAGAGCTGAGCCGGCGCCCTCGGCTCCCGGGCCGCTCATCGGCGGTCGGGCGCCCTCGACGGTCGGCCGTCCCTCGACGGACGGGCGCCCCTCGACGGACGGGCGCCCCCGACGGTCGGGCGCCCGGAAACCCGGCTGCGTCCCAGGTCGTGCGCGGCGCAGAATGGCGCGCATGACCTGGACCTTCTCCCCCGAACGCGTCGACACCCCGGACGCCTCCGCCCTGCGCCGCGACTACTACGACGACGTCGCGAGCCGGTACTGGAAGCGGCCCGCGACCACGGCGGAGATCGACGAGGGCCTGACCGGCGACGGGGTCGAGCTGCTGACACCGCCGACCGGACTGTTCCTGGTCGCGCGCCACGAGGGCGAGGCGGCCGGCTGCGGCGGGGTGCTCCTGCTCGACGAGGGGCGCGCCGAGCTGACCCGCGTCTTCCTGCGCCACGCCTTCCGCGGCCTGGGCGGCGCCGGGCCCCTGCTCGGCGGGCTGGAGGACGCGGCGCGGGGCCTCGGGGCGCGCGAGATGGTCCTCAACACGCGCCTTGACCTGGTCGAGGCGCGCGCCCTGTACACGCGGCACGGGTACGCGGAGATCCCGGCGTACTGCACGGGGCCGTACATGGACATCTGGTACGGCAAGCGGCTCTGACCCGCCCCGGGACCGGGGTCCGCCGTCAGCCGCTCCACACGACGACGTCGAAGACACCCCGTGTCTCGGAGCCCTGACCGGCGGCCTCCTTGACGGTCAGCCGGGCGAGCCGGCCGTCGTTCGTGCGGGCGCAGACGACGAGACCGGTCTTCATCTTCATGTCCGTCGTGGTGCCCAGGGTGTCCACGGCGCCCGCGCAGTCCTCGTACGAGGGTGCCGTGGAGTCCTTCCACACCAGCGCCTTGGCGCCGCTCTCGGGGCGCAGCATGCGGGTGGTGCCGAAGGGGTAGACGGAGAAGTCGTTCTCCTCGTTGATCTCGGACTCGGCGGGCGGCGCGGAGTCCAGGTCCTTGTCCTCCGCGTACGCGATCGCCAGGGCACCCTGCCATTCGACCGTGTCGGCGGGCTTCGCCGGGGGAACCTGGGCGGTCGGTGCCTGCGAGGAGGGCTTCGAGGACGCGACGGTCTCCGGGCTCCGCGAGGAGTCCGGGGAGGCCTCGTCGCCGCCCTGCGCCTCCTCGCCGGGCGGGGTGGTCGAGGCCGTCGGGCCCTGTGCGGCGGGCGGTGTGGGCGCCGGGTTGTTGTTGCCGCTCACCATGTACGTACCGACGACGCCGATCACCGCCGCGACCAGGGTGGCGCCGGCGCCTATCCAGGCGCCGCGGTGCGCACTCTGGCGTGCCGGCGCGGGCGGCGCCTGGGGGCCGTACCCGCCGTAGCCGTCGTACCCGCCGTTCGGCGCGTGTCCCGGAGGAGCCGGCCAGCCCTGACGTGGCTCTTCGTTGTTCATCCTGCCCATCCCCCTGTGATGCGATCTTGGAGGGGACAGCGTACTGAGGGCTCCTGAGCGGCTGTCATACCGGTCGTACGGCGGGTGGTTGGGGCGGCCTGCCCCCGTCAGGCGTGGTGGTCGCGCGGCGGCTCCGGGCGGTCCGGCCGCTCCCCGTCCGAGCCGCTCAGCTCGGCCGTCAGCTCCTCGACCAGCTGCACCAGGTCGGTGGGCCGGTCGGGTCCCCACCAGTCCCCGAGGAGTTCGGCGAGCGACTCCTCGCGGGCCGCCGCCAGCCGCGTCGCCACCCGTACCCCCTCCTCGGTGAGGATCAGCTGCACGCCCTCCCGGGAGGCCAGCCGCCGCTCCTCCACCTGCCGGGAGGCCTCCGTGATCACCCGCAGCGGTACGGGGACGGTCTCGGCGAGCCGGGCGGGTTCGACGATCCCGTGGCGGCGGATGCGCAGCAGCAGCCAGCTGGCGGCGGGCAGCAGATCGAGCCCGGCGCGGGCGGTGATCTTCTCGTAGATCTCCTTGCGTCCCGCGCGGGAGCCGAGGACGGACAGGGCGCGGGCGCACTCGTCGTACGAGGACCGTTCGACCGGGTTGGAGGCGAGCGTCTGGCTGGTGTCGGGCGCGGTGACCGAGGCCCGCAGCTTGTCCTCCTTGAGGAACCAGGCGACGACGAAGGCGACGAGGACGACGGGGGCCGCGTACAGGAAGACGTCGGTGATCGAGGTGGCGTACGCGTGGAGGACCGAGGGGCGCAGGTCGGCCGGGAGTTCGGCGACGGTGCGCGGGTCGGCGGCGACCTGCTCGGGGCCGACGCCGGGCGGGACCGCCAGCCCGGAGGCGGTGGCGGAGGCGAACACGTCGTCGAGCTTGTGGGTGAGGCGGGTGGTGAAGATGGTGCCGAAGACGGCGACGCCGAAGGAGGCTCCGATGGAGCGGAAGAACGTGGCTCCGGAGGTGGCGACGCCGAGGTCCTCGTACGAGACGGCGTTCTGCACGACGAGGACGAGGACCTGCATGACGAGGCCGAGGCCGGCGCCGAAGACGAAGAAGTAGAAGCTCATCTCCCATGTGGAGCTCGTCTCCGTCAGCTCGTTGAGGAGGAGCAGCCCGAGGGCGGTGAGGGCGGTGCCGAGGATCGGGAAGACCTTCCAGCGGCCGGTGCGGGAGACGATCTGGCCGGAGACCGTCGAGGTGATCAGCAGGCCGAGGACCATGGGCAGCATGTGGACGCCGGACATCGTCGGCGTGACGCCCTGCACGACCTGGAGGAAGGTCGGCAGGTAGGTCATCGCGCCGAACATCGCGAAGCCGACGACGAAGCTGATGATCGAGACCAGGGTGAAGGTCCGGATCCTGAACAGCTTGAGCGGCAGCACGGGCTCGACCGCCCGCCGCTCGACCCGGACGAACCAGACGAGGAGGACGGATCCGAGGACGGCGAGGCCGATGATCTGCGCCGATCCCCACGCCCAGGTGGTGCCGCCGAGGGAGGCCACGAGCACCAGGCAGGTGGCGACGGAGGCGATGAGGAAGGTGCCGAGGTAGTCGATGGTGTGCTTCGTGGAGCGCACCGGGATGTGGAGCACGGCGGCGATCACGAAGAGGGCGACGACGCCGATCGGCAGGTTGATGTAGAAGACCCAGCGCCACGAGAGGTGCTCGGTGAACAGGCCGCCGAGCAGCGGGCCGAGGACGCTGGTGGCGCCGAACACGGCGCCGAAGAGGCCCTGGTACTTGCCGCGCTCCCGGGGCGACACCAGGTCGCCGACGATCGCCATCGACAGGACCATGAGACCGCCGCCGCCGAGGCCCTGGATCGCCCGGAAGGCGATGAGCTGCGGCATGTTCTGGGCGATGCCGCAGAGGGCGGAGCCGATGAGGAAGATGACGATGGCCGCCTGGAAGAGCTTCTTGCGGCCGTACTGGTCGCCGAGCTTGCCCCACAGCGGGGTGGCCGCCGTGGACGCGAGCATGTAGGCGGTCACCACCCAGGACAGGTGCTCCATGCCGCCGAGCTCGCTGACGATCGTCGGCAGGGCGGTGGAGACGATGGTCTGGTCGAGGGCGGCGAGCAGCATGCCGAGCAGCAGCGCGCCGATCGCGACGAGGACGGTGCGGTGGCTCTGCCCCTCCCCGGGCGCGGGCGCGCCGCCGAGCTGGGAGGGGCTTGTTTCCTGGGCCATGGGCGTCTCCTCGGGGCGTCTCGTCGGGCGTCCCGCCGGACGGCCCATGGGACGGCGTCTCCATCCTGGTCCGAATGTCCGGTTATGGCCTGCGGAAGGGCACGGCTGTTCGCCCACCGGGAGGGGGTGGGCTGCATAATCGCCAGCAGTTGTCTCGGGGAGGGGACCCATCATGACCGGACATGTCTGTCCTGAATGCGGTGTACAAAGACCTGGCTGCGCCTGCGCCCGGGCGGAGATGGCGGCGGCCGAGGACTTCGATCCGCTCCGGATCAGGCCGTACGTGACGCTGGACTCCCCGGAGGGCTCGGGGGAGGCCGCCGGGGAGGGCCCGCCGGGGCCCTCGGGGGAGCGTTCGGGGCAGCGCTCGACGGGCCACTCGGGTAAGGCCTCGGCAGAGGGCTCCACCCCGGGCTCTACGGGGCACCCGAACGGGCACGGGGCGGGAGCCGCCGGTGACGCGGGGGGCGCCGCCGGGGACGTCTCCGGCCGGTACGGGGTGGCCGGGGGCGCGGCCGGGTACGGGGTGACCGGGGGCGCGGCGGGGTACGGGGTGGCCGGGGGCGCCGCAGGGTACGCGGTGGCCGGGGGCGCGGCCGGGTCGTACGACGCGACCCGGGGTGCCGCGGGGCCGTACGCCATGGGCGACCCCTCCGAGACCATGCCTCTGCTGCTGCGCGGCATCGGCGACGTACCGCCGCCGCCCGGGCACGAGCGGGATCGGCCGGGCGGACGGGGGCGCAGGCGCGGCGTCATGGTCGCGGCCGTGGCCGCCGTCGCCGTGGCCGGCACCGCCGCCTTCGCGGCGACCGTGCTCGGCGGTGGGGACGGGGGCGACGACCGGGCCGCCGTACCCGAGGTGACCACCAGCGCGTCCCTGAACCTCGGCGTCTCGGAGGCCCCGTCCCCCTCCTCCGGGAGCCCGGAGCCGACCTCCTCCTCGCCCACCCCGCGCCGGACGTCCGGGTCGCCGACGCCCACCCCCTCCGCGAGCGGCACGACCGCGTCGCCGAGCGCCTCGGCGAGCACGAGCGGCGAGGCGGCGCCCCCGGCCTCCGCCTCGCCCTCGTTCGCCGCCTCCTCGTCGGCGCCGGTCACCGCGCCGTCGACGTCGGAACCGACCACCTCGGCCCCCTCGGAGGCGCCCGAGGAGGGCGCGGAGGGCACGACGCTGGCCCTCGGCTCCACCGGGCACGAGGTCCGGGAGCTCCAGCGACGGCTGACCGCCGTCTGGGTCTACGACGGCCGGATCGACGGCAAGTACGACGAGGAGGTCCAGGAGGCGGTGGCCCGCTACCAGTCGTGGCGGTACATCCCGGGCGACCCGGAGGGCGTGTACGGCCCCGAGACGCGGCGGATCCTGGAGCAGAGCACCCCGGACATCTGAGCGGCGGGCCGGTGACACGGCCCTCCGCCGTCCGCCCTCCGCCCTCCCCTCCCGCCGGGTGTCCGTCCTTCCCGGGGGTCCCTGGCCACCGGTCACTGGTCACCCGGTCCCACCATGCGGACCGGGCGGCGGACCGGTTGGCCAAGACCGCCCTCGGTTTTGTATCGTGGAAAAACAAAGTGGCCCCGCCCGCAATCCCTGACCGGTGGGCGGGACCGCTTCGTTCTCCGCACCACCCCTTCTGGAGACCCGATGGCCGCCACCACCCCGGCAACGCTCACCGCCCGCGCCCTCCTGCTCGACATGGACGGCACCCTCGTCAACTCGGACGCCGTCGTCGAGCGCTGCTGGCGACGCTGGGCGGAGCGGCAGGGCCTCGACGGGGACGCCGTGCTCAAGGTGGTCCACGGCCGCCAGGGGTACGCGACGATGGCCGTCCTCCTCCCGGAGCGCCCGATGGAGCAGAACTACGCCGACAACCGGGTCATGCTCGCCGAGGAGACCGCCGACCTCGACGGCGTCGTGCCCGTCCCCGGCGCCCCCGCCTTCATGGCCGCGATCGCGGAGCTGCCGCACGCCCTGGTGACCTCGGCGGACGAGGCGCTCGCGCAGGCGCGGATGGGCGCGGCGGCGCTGCGCATGCCGGAGGACCGGGTCACCGCCGAGCGCGTGGGGGCCAGCAAGCCGGACCCCGAGGGCTTCCTCAAGGGCGCGGCCGAGCTGGGCTTCGAACCCGCCGACTGCATCGTCTTCGAGGACTCCGAGGCCGGCATCCAGGCCGGCCGCGCGGCCGGCATGCGGGTCGTGGGCGTGGGCCCGCGCGCGGCCGCCTTCGCGCCGGACGTGCACATAGCCGACCTCACCCGGCTGCGGGTCGACTCGGCGGCCGACGGTTCGATCGTCCTGACCGTCCTCCCGTAACCCCTCCTCACCCCCCTCCCTCCCCCGGCCGGGGCCGGGCGATCCTGCCCCGGGCCACCAGTTCCAGGGTGGCCGCCGCGGCCACCGCCTGGACCGCGAGCAGGGCGATGAGCACGAAGAGCTGGACGGCGCCCGCGTGCAGCGGTGACGCGCCGCCGAGCAGCATGCCCACGAACGCCCCCGGCAGCGTCACGAGCCCCACCGTGCGGGTCTGGTCCATGCCGGGGAGCAGCGCGTCCGACGCCGCCGGCCGCGCCACTTCGAGCCGGGCGTCCCGCTCGACGAGCCCGATCGCGAGCCCGGCCTCCACCTCGCCCCGCCGGGTCTCCAGTTCGTCGAGCGCGCGTCGGCCCGCGAGGACGGTGGCCGTCAGCGCGCCGCCGACGAGGATGCCCGTCACGGGCACGAGCGTGATGCCCTTGACCGGCACGAGGCCGGTGGCGACGAGCGCGAGGACCACCGGCGCGACGGCGGCGGCGATCGGCACACCCGTCCACCACCAGCCGCGTCCCGGCGCCGGGACGACCCGGCGGCCCGCCGTGCGTACCGCCACGGCGTACATCAGGAGCAGGAAGCCGAGCAGCAGCGGTACGGAACGCACCACCCACGCGATCACGAGCGAGACGGCGACCAGCTGGACGGCGGCGCGCGCGCCGGCGAACAGGGTGTCGCGGGCCCGGCCGAGGTGGGCGACGGCGACGACGACCGCCGCGAGGGCGAGCAGAACGGCGAGGACCGCCCCGAAGGTGACGTTCACTTCGAGAAGCACCCGGCAACCCTAGGGTCGCGGCGGGCTGTCACGACCCAGGCCGCGACGTTCCGCACACTCTCCGGGCACCGGGCGGACCGTTTCGCGCACTCCTCAAGCGCCGGGCGGACCGTTTCGCCCACTTCTCAGGCGCCGGGCGGAACCTGGCACTCCGTCAGGACACGTCACACCCCTTGATGTGACGTGTTCATGTCGCCACTCTGTTACCTGGCGCACCCCCCACCGAAACCTGGCGCCGCCACGATGACCGGGCCGCCGCCCGGCACCCCACGGGGACGGCATCCAGCCAAGGTCCCCCCGCATCAGAGGAGTTCACATGCCCGTCGGCATGATCTACGCGCGTCGACTCGCCGTTCTCGCCACCTCGGCCGCCCTCACCGTCACCGGCCTCCTCGCCACCGCCCCGGCCGCGCAGGCCGCGATGCCCACGCCGGTCAGCGCCGCGACCGCGCGCAGCTACCTCGCCTCCCTCACCGTGAAGGCGGAAGGTTCCTCCTCGGGTTACAGCCGGGACCTCTTCCCGCACTGGATCACCCAGTCCGGCGCCTGCAACACCCGCGAGACCGTCCTCAAGCGCGACGGCGTGAACGTCGTCACCGACTCCAGCTGTGCGTCGGTCAGCGGCAGTTGGTACTCGACCTACGACGGCGCCACCTGGACCGCCGCCTCCGACCTCGACATCGACCACATGGTCCCGCTCGCCGAGGCCTGGCGCTCGGGCGCCAACGCCTGGACCACCGCGCAGCGCCAGTCCTTCGCGAACGACCTGACCCGGCCGCAGCTCATCGCGGTGACGGACAACGTCAACCAGTCGAAGGGCGACCAGGACCCCGGGGAGTGGCTGCCCTCGCAGACCGGCTACCGCTGCACGTACGCCCGCGCGTGGGTGCACGTGAAGTACCACTGGAACCTGAGCGTCGACTCCGCCGAGAAGAGCGCCCTCCAGTCCATCCTCAACGGCTGCTGACCACCGACGCCAACAACCGCCGACCGCACCACCCCTGACCGCACATCAACAAAGACCACCGGGAAGTGAACCCGACCACACACTTCCCGGTGGCCTGATGTTGAACTTGCAAGTACTAGTGAGGGGAACCTAACCTTACGGCCCGATCGGTTTCCGTCCCCACTCCCCGTCCTCCCCACGGACGGGGTCAGGCCGAAGGAGTCCCCCCATGAAGAACCAGAACGCCCCGAGCGCCCCGAGCGCACCCACCGGACCGGGCGGCGCGAACGCCCCCGGCGGCGCGGGCACCCTCACCGACCGCCTCAACCAGGCCCAGCCCTACGCGCTCGGCCTCTTCCGCATCGTCGTCGGCCTGCTCTTCGCCTGCCACGGCGCCGCCACGCTCTTCGGCGTCCTCAGCGACTCCTCGGGCGGCACGGCCCCGGTCGGCACCTGGCCGAGCTGGTACGCGGCCGTGATCCAGCTCGTCGCCGGCGGCCTGGTCCTGCTCGGCCTGGGGACCCGCAGCGCGGCGTTCCTCGCCTCGGGCTCGATGGCGTACGCGTACTTCAAGGTCCACCAGCCGGACGCCCTCTTCCCGCTGCAGAACGGCGGCGAGAGCTCCGCGATGTTCTGCTGGGCCTTCGCCCTGCTCGTCTTCACCGGCCCGGGCGCGCTGGCCCTCGACCGGCTCTTCGGCAGCCGGGTCGACACGGGCTCGACGACGCGCGGGAGGAGCAGCCAGGAGCGCGAGGAGCAGGGCGCGCCGGCCGCGGCCTGAGCCCTGATCCCCAGGGCCTGAGCAAGCCCTGCGGTCGAGGGATCGAGCACCCTCGTCGAGCACACCTCGTCAAGCACCCTCGTCGAGCACCCCTCGCGTCGAGCACCCCTCGTCGAGCGCCGCCACAGGCGAGGGCCTACAGGAAAGGGCCGGAGTCCGCAGCACGTCTTCCGGCCCTTTCCCGGACCCCCACCACCCGGAACCGGCCCCTCGCCCGGGGCACGTTCCCGCAAAGTCGCACAGGTTCGCACGGACCCCGCCGATCGCCCTCCCGCCCCCGGCGCACCCCGGCAGGCGCCCGGGCACCCACCCGGCGGGCGGTCCCCCGCCCCCGCGTAGGCTCTGGCCCTGTGAATCTGCTCGACAGCCTGGGATCGCTGCGGTCGCTCACCGCCGGCCCATGGATCTACCCGGTGGTGGCGACGTCGATCCTGCTCGACGTCTTCCTGCCCGTGCTGCCGAGCGGCTTCCTGGTGATCACCGCCGCCACGGCGGCGGCGTCGGCCACCGCGGCCACCCCCGACGTACCGTCGCTCCTCCCGCTGCTCCTCTGCGCGGCCACGGCCTCGGTGCTCGGCGACTTCCTCGCGTACCGCCTCGCCCTGCGGGGCGGCGCCAGGCTGGACCGGGCGATCTCCCGCTCCAAGCGCCTGTCGGTGGCGCAGGAACGTCTCGGCACCGCCCTGGCCCGGGGCGGCGGGCTGCTCGTCGTCCTCGCGCGCTTCGCCCCGGCGGGCCGCTCGGTGGTCTCCCTGGGCGCGGGCGCGGCGAAGCGGCGCGTCGAGGAGTTCCTGCCGTGGTCGGCCCTCGCGGGCATCACCTGGGCCTCGTACAGCGTGGGGCTCGGCTGGCTCGGCGGTCAGTGGCTGGGCGCGACCTGGTTCAGCGCGGGGGTGTCGACCCTCGCGCTCTTCCTGGCCGGCGGCCTCGCCGCCTACCTCATACGGCGTCCGGCTGCGGCTCCCGCGCCGGCGTCCTGACGGCGGGGTGCGCGCCGCGCACCTCAAGGCCGTCGAGGAGTCTCGCGGTGGCGTCGGCGATCTCGTCCACGGCCCGCTCGAAGACCTCGCGGTTGTGGGCGGCGGGGGCGCGGAAGCCGGAGACCTTGCGGACGTACTGCAGGGCGGCGGCCCGGATGTCGTCCTCGGTCGCCTCCTCGGGCAGCGCGGGCGGTCGGAGCGTCTTGATACTGCGGCACATGCCTCCAGTGTGGCGCGCGCCACTGACAACCGCCCGGATCCACCTCGCCGCTCCCGCCGAGCGAGGCCCGGGGGGCGACACGGGGCCGTCAGGACAGCCCGCGCCGACTTCGCGCGTTGATCTCGGCGGCGCGGGCGCGCAGCTCGCGCAGGGGCGTGGCCGGCAGGACGTCGGCGGGCTCGGCCTCCCACTCGGCGCCCCCGTGGACGGCCCGGATCAGATAGCGCCCGGAGACGCTCTCCACGTAGAAACCGACCCGCCCCGTGGCGGTGTCGCGGACGAGGTCACCGACCTCGGGCAGCGGCTGCACGTATCCCCTCCGTCCCGATTCCTGAAGCCTTCGCGGAGTACTCCTGAAGCCTGGGGAGAACCAGAGAAGCCCTCCGCCCCCTCCCTGTCAACGTATCTCTAGAGATGTCCCCCGATGGATGGATCGACCGGGCGGGACGGCGTACACGTGTGCACCCGGGCCGCGGGGTGCGCCGTAGGGTGTCCGGCAGATGAAGGGAGTGGTCCACCCGTGACTGACCAGGACAGCGCTCGTCAGCCCAAGTACCAGCGCATCGCCGACGAGTTGAGAACCGCGATCCAGTCAGGCGACTTCGCGCCGGGCGACCGGCTCCCCGGCGAGAACGACCTCATGACGACGTACGCCGTGGCCCGGATGACCGCCCGCCAGGCCCTCTCCGTGCTGCGCAACGAAGGTCTCGCCGAGGCCCGCAAGGGCGCCGGGGTCTTCGTCCGCACGTTCCGCCCGCTGCGCCGCCGGGGCATCCCGCGCCTGTCGGGCGAGCAGTGGGGCAACGGGCGCTCGGTCTGGTCGGCGGACGTGGTGGACCGGGACCTGGTGGTCGACCGGATCGAGGTGGGCGAGACCGAGGCCGGGACGCGGGTCGCCGGGGCGCTGAACCTGGCGCCGGGCGCGCCCGTCTGCGTCCGCAGCCGCCGCTTCGTCCTCGACGCGCGACCGGTGCTCCTCTCCGTCTCGTACCTCTCGGCGGAGCTGGTGCGCGGCACGCCGATCACGGAGCCGGACACCGGGCCGGGCGGGACGTACGCCCGGCTCGCCGAGCTGGGCCACCGGCCGGTGCGGTTCCGTGAGGAGATCCGCTGCCGGATGCCGACGGCGGACGAGTCGGACCGGCTCGCGCTGGAGCTCGGGACGCCGGTGGTGCTCATCGGGCGTACGGCGTTCACCGGGCCGGGAGTGGCGGTGGAGCTCAACGAGATGACGCTGGACTCGTCGTCGTACGTGCTGGAGTACGACTTCGACGCGTGACCTCGAAGCGCGTCCGGGGGTCGGCGTGGACGACCTCGCCGGGGTACGCGGCGGCCGCCCGCGCGACGGCCTCCGCGGGCCGTGTCCCCGGGCCCACGTGGGTCAGGACGAGCCGGCGGGCCCCGGCCCGGGCGGCACTGTGCCCGGCCTGCTCGGCGGAGTGGTGCCCGGGCCCCTCCCCGTCGGCCTCGCACAGGAACAGGTCGCAGTCGCGGGCGAGTTCGACCAGGGCGGGGCAGGGCTCGCAGTCCCCGGAGTAGACGAGGGAGCCGCCGCCCTCGTCCTCGACGCGCAGGGCGAAGGCGGGGAGTCCGTGCTCGACGGCCCGGGACCGCAGCGTCAGGCCGCCGATCCGGACGACGTGCCCGTCGTACAGCTCCTCGACCGCGAAGGCCTTCTCGACGGGGCTGCGCCCGGGTCCGTTGGTGAGGAAGGCGGCGAGCCGGTCGGCGATGCCGACGGGCCCGAACAGGGGCACGGGGGGCCGGGGAGCGAGCCCCGCGTGGAGGAGGCCGTAGTAGGCGGTGAGCAGGTCGGCGGAGTGGTCGGCGTGCAGATGGGAGATCCACACGGCGTCGAGGTCGCCGAGGCCGGCGTACCGCTGGAGTTCGGCGAGGGTGCCGCTGCCGGCGTCGACCCAGATCCGTACCCCGCCGCCCTCGACGAGATATCCGGAGCAGGCGTTGCCGGGCCGGGCGAAGGGGGTGGCGGACCCGAGGACGCTGATCCGCAGGGAGTCGTCGGACATGAGACAAGATTAAATTACATCCACGCCAGTCCGCCGAAAGTTGTGCGGACGAGGTGAAGAGCGTGCGTATTCTGTGTGCTCGCCGGGCCCCATCGGACGGGTGTCCGGCAGAAACTGAGGGACATTCATGCTTCGCGCACGCACGTTCGCGGCCGTGACCGCGGCCGCCGCCTCCGGCATCCTGCTGCTGCCCACGCAGGCACAGGCCGCCGGGTCGGTCCACCTGTACAAGATCCACTACGACAGCCCCGGCACGGACCGCCGCTCGAACGCGAGCCTCAACGGCGAGTACGTGCAGATACGCAACACGACCGGCGCGGCGGTCAACCTGCGGGGCTGGACGGTCACGGACGCGGCGAACCACAAGTACACGTTCGGCAGCTACGTCCTCGGCAAGGGCAAGACCGTGACGGTCCGCACGGGCCGCGGCACGAACACCACCGCGAACGTCTACCAGAACCGCGGCGCGTACGTCTGGAACAACGACCGCGACACCGCGACGCTGAAGAAGGCGAACGGCACGCGGGTCGACACCTGCTCGTACAACTCGACCCGGGTCGACTACAAGTGGTGCTGACGTCGCACGTCGCCTGACGCCCTACGGGCAGGGCCCCCGGGGATCTCCCGGGGGCCCTGCCTACTTCTCGTCCGCCTCCGGGGCGCGGGCGGCCGGGACACCGTGCTGCTGCACGTCCGAGCTGACCTGCCCACCGAGGGTCATCACGTTCAGGGTGGCGGAGTTCTCGCTGGCGATGGCCTTCTCCACGCGGGCGACCAGCGTCGAGAACGCCTCCCGCTTGGGCAGGTCGCGGTACGGCCCGACCTTGGCCTCGAAGTAGACGCGCTCGTGCCCGAGCAGCTGCTCGGTCGACCGGTAGTTCTTCCACTGCTCGCGGTAGCGGTAGACGCTCTCCAGCGACACGGCGGCGACGACGACCACGCTCAGCACGGTGGCGGTGACCCGGGCGAAGGCCAGATCCAGATTCACGAACACGGGCACGAGCGCCGCACCGACGACGGACACGGTCCGCATCCGCAGATGCATCGCCTTCATCCGGGTCGCCTTGGAGTCGTACCACTGCTGGTACTGCGAGAGCCTCGTCTCGATGTACCGCTGCGGCGTCATCTCGCCGCCCTGCACCCCGGGTCCGGGCGCGTCCCCCACCTCAGCCATGCGGGGAGTACACCCGCCGCACGGAGCCCCCGTCAACTCTCCGCCCATTCCCCCACAGCCCGCCACAAGGTACGTTCAACCCACCGTCAACCACAGGAACTTCAGGGAGAACCCCGTGGCGCTCACCCACCTGACCCCCACCACCAGGACCGGCCTCGCCCTCGGCGCCCTGGCCGCCACCCTCGCAGCCCTGGCGGTCCACACCACCACCGCCACGACGACGGCGAGCGACCGCGAGACGGGCACCGTCAAGTGGGTCACGGCCGCGAAGAGCGCAGGCGAGAAGAAGGTCGAAGTCATCAAGTGACGACAGCCTGACCCACCCCCGTACGCACAGCCCCCTCGGCCACCGGGCGGAGGGGGCTCACCCGTCTCCGTGACGCCGCGCGACCCGCGGGAACCGCCGAACGTCCACCGGTCGCGCCGAGCGCCGGCCAACGACGCCCGCGTACGGCCGCAGGCTCCGCCGGCGGGCGAGATCGACCTCCCTCAATTCTTGCTCAGAAGAACCCCCGATTCTCACCAACACCCCGCGACCACGGTTACGTTCGTCGCACCGGGCTGCCTCACCGACCTGACAGGCGGCCTCACCAGCAGTCTTGATTCGGGGGAATCGATGCGCAATGAAGCTCCTCAGGAACGCGACCTCCGTGGCCGGATGCCACGACGGGCGGACGCACTCGTGGCGGCGTCACGCAGGCCGCTGATCGCGGCCTCGGCCCTCTCTCTCGCATCCCTCCTCGCGGCCGGCTGCACCGGCGCCGCGCCGGCCCCGGACACTCCGCCGACATCGGCGACGAGGAGTCCGACGGGTGCGCAGTCGCCCCGGGTGGAGGGCGAGGAAGAACAGGGCAAGCGTGCCAAGTCCGCGCTGGAGACGGGCTCGCCGGACGACCCGGAATTCGTGGAATCCGGACTGGAGCGGGTCCGGGAAGGGGTGCACAGCCTCTCCCCGCTCAAGAGGGGAAAGGCCTACAAGCTGTCCGTGGCGTGCGTCGGCACAGGGACCGTGAAGGTCGTCATCGCGGACAGGGCCCCACGGTCCGTACCCTGCGACGGAGTCCCTGCCGGCCAGCGCGTCGAAGACGCGCCGTCGCGATTGCCCATCGACATCACCGCGGAAGCCGGAGCCACGGGCATGGTCGCCTGGCAGATCATCTCCCTTCAGTCCTGAGCACCTCGCCGGCCTTCACCCCGCGTCGGGGGATTCCCGGTCACCGCCACATCGCCGTCACGATGAACGTCCACAACCCCGACGAGATCGGCGACAGACGCGAAAGACCCCTCGCCATGATCGGCGAGGGGCCTTTGCACTGGTGGGCGCGGACGGTTTCGAACCGCCGACATCTGCTTTGTAAGTTCGCGCGGACCATGGCCGGTGAGGGTGCACCCCAGCTCGCGGCCACCACGAAGGGCCGTACAGGACTGCTGTCATCCACCGTCGTTGATGTCAGATTTGGATGTCATCTGTCGCCGGCCCACGCACGGCCGTCGGTAGCCCGCGGCGTCCCCGACCGGGGGATAGTCCCTGCCGAACAGCATGTAGACAGGGTGCTCGGGGTACCCGACTTCCATCCTCACGGAGATGTCCACGTCGTGGTTGGCGAACCGGTGCAGGTACTGGGTGAAGAGCTTCAGCTCCTCGTCCGACAGTGGCTCGCCGAGCTGCTCATCGCGCATCCCCCCGTCGTCACCAGCTCTCAGGATCGGTCCGGCACTGCTCGTACCGGCAGTCGACGTCTCGTCGGTGCAGGCGCCGCAGGTCCTGCAAGGCGGCAACGGGAAACGGGTGCAGCATCCACTTCTCCTGGTACCCGTCCTCACCGTGCTCTCGCAGTACGGCCTCGGCCGCTTCCTTCACCGCGTGGCACAGCACGCCACGGGACTGGGTGGAGCTCCAGAGAAAGGTGCCACCCGTCTCGTCGGGCGAGCCCCAGCTCGTTCCCCCGTCCGGGAACTCGAAGATGTCGATGGTCACGTCCACCCCCTGGCGCCGCAGGAGCCACCTCGTCTCCATGGGCTCACGGTCGAAGGAGAAGCGTTCACCGGACGAGTCCCCGTAGAGCCCCGTCATGGCGTACAGCAGGTCGGCAAGGGCGTCCGTGCAGTAGCCGACATGGGTCTCATGCTCCGAGACGCCATCGGCGATCCGATACGTGGCACCCCCGGCGCCACTAAGTTCCCAACTGAAGCGGAAATCATCCACCGTCCCCCCCTCCTGAACCGTGATCGTGCAGCAGGAGTGTCCCTCGCCGCTACGATGCGCGCGAGAGGCAGAACCAGTTGAGGGGGACGGCAATGAGGACCAAGGACCCGGAGTATCCGGCAGCGGTCGAGGCGGCCGTCGATGTTCTCCGGCAGCGGGCCCGCCGGCATCAGACCATCACCTACGGGGAACTGAGCGCCGAGCTGGCGGCGCAGGGGTTCGACTCCATCCCGCCTCACCGCGGAGTTATGACCTACCTCCTCAAGGACGTCTGCCTCCACGACAACGATGACGGCCGCTCACCGATGCTCTCGGCCCTCGTGGTGAACAAGGCCACCCAGGAGCCGTCCGACCAGTTTTCCACCCTCGCCCGAACCGAGCCGTTCACCCGCCCAGCCGACTGGACCTGGCAGGACGAACAGCAGCGGGTGTTCGCCCACCACCACTAGGACGTCAAAGGCCCCCAGCCATGATCGGCTACTGGGGGCCTTTCCCCTGGTGGGCGCGGACGGTTTCGAACCGCCGACATCTGCTTTGTAAGCCTGGCGCCCGCAGCTGATCCGTCATCGCAGCTCAGCCTCTCTGCGCGCTGCCACGGCTGTCACCAGCTGTGGACGCCGTAGCGAACCTCCAGTGACCGCGGTTGACCGCCCGATCTGGCACGCATCTGGCACGCGTGCTCAGAGCACAACCCGCTTGCTCACGACATCGTCAGCAGGCTCCCCATATCGGAGCACGACGTGCGCCGGCCGAAACGGAAGCGCATGCAAGCCCGGCTCCATCACCCGGTACAGAGCGTCCGCATCCGGCCCATAGGCGAAGATTACAACCTCGCCCCCACCGAACTCATCGCCGTCGACCTCCCCAACACCCGCAGCTGCGACCGCGGCCCCGATGGACCGCTCGGCCTCAAAGACCAGTGACCACTGATTGGGCTCGCCGAGGTCGTCGCCACCCTGTTGGAAGCGAGCAATCACGGCGTGCTCCGGAGGTATCGCCGGCAAGTCAAAGAGTGTGCCCTGCATGGCGGCACCCTCCCACCGACCACTGACAGCCGACCGACCTTTGCCGGGGCGTCCGAGCCTGCGGCGCCTGGCCAACCCCACGCTTTGCACGTTCGCCCAGAACCCGTCTCCGAGGGCCTCCTTGCGCGTCCAGAGACCATCGACGACCGTTAGGCTCCTTCTCCGTCTGCGGCCGTTGATGGCAGCATTGGCCGTCAGGCTCGCTTTACGGCAAGTCGCAATGCACGAAGAGAGCAGAGCTACGCGCCTGACTCCTTGCGTGTCACCCCCGCTAGCGCGAACTTCCTTCATGGCCTGGCACCAGACCGGCGTGCTGATGATTCCAGCACAACCGCCAGCTGTGACGCTCGACGTGCCGCAGCCGCTCACGAACTCGCTGACTCATCTCGCGCAAGGGTTCGCCGAGCAGCTTCAGCCCAGGCTGTGACTCGCCCTTCAAACTCCCCCTTGCTGGCCTTCAACCTCAGCCATGCTGGCTCGGAATCACGCTGATGCGACCAAGATGCCCACCCATAGTCGTCCACATCCTCCACGACACGTCGGGCGAGAAGCATGATCTCTTCAGCGCTACGCGCTTCCTCCTCCTCGACCGACAAGCGCAGGAGTGACTCCCGAAACCAGAGCGCTTTGAAGCTCTCGTCTAGATTCTTCTTGGCTTCCGTAAGATCATCTCCACTGGCGCCCCTCCCCTCTTCGTAGGCCCCAGCTACCTCACACATGTGAACAACACACATCCGCACGTGCTCGACCGCACCCAGAAACGAGGCGTATGCCGACTTTCGGGCCTGCCAGAGGGCGTCGTCACGCTGGCCGGCGAGCTGCATCCGTGCGCCCGCCAATGCCGCCTGCACCTGAGCGTGACCGCTTGCTGCAGCGGACTCAACCTGCGCTGCCGCCGACTTACGCACGGCGTAAATAGCCACAACAGCGGAAACAACCGCGCCTGCCACCCCGATGCCTGCGGCCCAAAGAGCCGCTACTCCCTGATCCATGGCGGGATTCTGGCATGCCCTGAACCCCTACCCCGCTCGCTCAGCACACTCGCTGACGATGCAGTCGCCGCTCAGAACAGGCATTAGGGCCAAGTAGAGGCTACCTGTCAACGGCTGACGGGAACTTCGTAGACGATCTCGCACAGGGCAGCGGGGACGACGATGTCCGCCGTCTCAACAGGCCGACCCTGATCGCTGTAGTACGTCCGCCGGATGTGCGTGACAAGCGCGGCCTTCTGGATCCCGAGGAGTGACGCCTCCTCGGCGGTCGCCTGCCGCGGCTCGGGCTGCTCCACGGCGTGGCTGACGGTGACGCCGATCTGGGCCATCCGGTTCACGACGCCGGCCCCGGCGTGAGGCCCACCCTCTGGAAGGACGATGAGCGTCCCGCCGGTGAGGTCGTACGGCTCCCAGCTCGTCGACAACTGCACAGGCCGACCGTCGGCGAGGAACTCATACACGGTCCGGACGCACAGCTCCCCCTCACCGATCCCGAGCCGCGCAGCGATCTCCGGCGGCGCGGGCACCTTCGCATCGGTACGGCTCTCCCAGCCGCCATTTCGCCCCACGGCCTTCATGTCGGCCCGGAACGGCGACCCGTCCGGCTGCTCGCGCGCCGCAGACCGAACCATCCGCACCCGCCGCCGAGGCTCGGCCACGTAGGTCCCAGACCCGGCCCGCCCCTCCAGCACACCCTGGGAGACCAACAGCTCCTGGGCCCGGCGAACGACGTTCTCGCCCACCCCGCACTCCTGGCCGATCTGAGCCCGAGAGGGCAGCCGGTCTCCAGGAGTCCACTCGTGCTCCGCGATCCGCCGCCGCAGTTCGTCGGCGATGCGGAGGTAAGGCGGCTGCTCAGGCATATGGAAAATCTAGTCCACTAGCTCTAATCTAGTTAACTAGCTTCACTCAAAGTGATCGCCGGTGACGGAGGCTGCCCTGTGCCTGCTCCAGAAGTAAGCGCGGAGGCCTTGGCTGCCCGGTTGTCAGCGGTCGGGCTCACCACACGCGTGGAAGGGCACCCGCGGCACACGTCGATCGAAGCGGAGTTACCGGAATCCCTCTCCGCCGAGACATGGCAGGAGGTCCTGGAAGTCGTGGCTGCGGCGGACCGATTCGGTCTCCTGGCCACCAGCCTGGGCGGCCGCACCCTATGGGCCGCCGTGAACAAAGCGGTCCCCGCGACGGGCAATGTCCGGGGACCTGGCCATCAGCGATAGGAGCTGATCAGCATGTTCAACCGTATCCGCCGCGCCATCAGACGCACCAGAGAGCGGTACGCCCAAAGGACCCGGCACTGGGAGCCCTTAACGTCGACCCGCTCGGCGCTCGCTCTCCCCAAACCGCCCGACGAACTGACGCTGTTGCTCCAACAGGTCGAAAACCGCACAAACTTCCTCCCGGGCGAAGAGAAGGCCCTCGTCCGCCCGTGCATCCTGGTCGGCGAAGACCGCACCCGACAGAACTCGGCCCCGATTCCGCCCCACCTCCTCGCCCACACCTGGTTCGTGCCGGCGGAGGCCCACGGATGATCCGCATCCCCTCGGCGGCGACCACGCCCTATCGGTCCAGCGCCTGCCAAATCGGCACCCATCACGAGTGCGCGCACTCCTCCCCGACGACGGCACCGATCGACATCCCCGTCGTCTACGAAGCGTGCGCCTGCCCCTGCCACTCCGCGACCACGTCACCAGAGGCGGCCTCATGAACGGCTATCCCCCGGGCGGCGCACTTGCCTCGCCGGTCGAGATCACCACGACCACGGTGCAGCGCGGCGACGTGATTCAGATCGGCGGCCAGCCGTGCCGAGTGGCCGACCTCCGCCAACTGCCCGGCGGCGCCAAGCGCCTCCTTTTCGAATCGGGCGAGCTCCTGACGATGCACACCCGTACGCGCCTGATCGCCGTACGAGTGCTCAGAAGGTGGTGACCGCCATGCCGTCTCTCCGCGACACCATCGCCGACGACCTACGGGCCCAGATCATCACCGGCCATCTGCAGGCCGGCGCCCGCCTCCCCTCGGAACCGAGGCTCGCCGTCCACTACAAGGTGAGCACCCCGACACTGCGCAACGCCCTCGCACTCCTCCAGGCCGAGGGCCTGATCGACAAGATCCACGGCAAGGGTAACTACGTCCGCCACCCCCTCCGCAGACTCACATACACGGAAGGCCACCTCACCCCGGACGTAGGCCTCCACGTCACGATCCGCACCACCAACCTCCGGGCGCGCGGAGACCTCATCCCCCTACTCAAGGTCCCCTCGCGCACCCCACTGACGGAGTTCCTCTGCCTCACCCACCAGGGAGAGAGGCCGCACAGCATGGCCCGCATCTACGTCCCGCGCGATCTGGAACCGGCCGAACTGCCGTGGCCTCGCGCCGGACAGGCGGAGACCCGAGAAGTGGTCGCCGCCCGGCTCCCCACCCCAGAAGAGGCCTCCACCCTCCGGCTCAGCACGACGCTCGCCGTGATCGCAATCACGCGAGTGTCTGCCGACATCACAGGCCGCGTGATCGAGGTGGCTCGCCTGATCCTCCCCGGCGACCGCACCGAAGCGCTCTTCACCACTCACCACACGATCGATGAGAGGGAAACGGAAGGATGAAAAGCCTCAGCGAGCTCCGTCTCCTCCCGTGGTCCGGCCCCGATGGAAGGCCCTGCTACCTGAGCACCGATGACGACAACAGCCATCTCTCTCGCCTGGCCGACACAACCGAAGCTGCCCAACTCGACGTCGCGCAAGAGCTCTTGGAACACGCCATGGAGGCAATCACCGACGGCGAGTCCGGGCCGGCTGAACTCCGGCTCCTAGCAGGGGATCTCACGGAAGCCCTGCGGGACACACTCCGCGTGGCCGTGAGCCGCGGCCACCGCCTTCCTACACCGGACTCCACCACGCACGGAGAGGGGGAGGCGGGCCCTCGGCTCTCTGCTGCGGCCGTCGGTTAGCAGCTACGTCCCGCAACAAGCCCCGGGCCAAAGCCCGGGGCTTATCTGCACGCCACTCAGAAGGCCGCTCCGCTGTCGCCCGCTCTACCTGACCAAGAGACCGCAAATGGACGATCGAGGGAAAACGGTCCCGGAGCCGCCAGCGCACGCAGCGTGCCACCTCCCGTCGACCCCGCAGCCCTACAAGGCGCCCATGCTCATCCCAGAGGTACGGGTCCCAATTGCTGGACTTGGCGGGACAGCACACCTAGGTCTTAGTCCAGGGGATCTCGCGCACAGCCCCGACTGTGAGGTGACGACATCTGATCCTGTTATCTAGCCATTCGCTTGTTGGTTTACTCGAAAGGACCTTGAGTAGAGTCCGACACGTTTTGACGGATCCATCTCTCGGAGAGGCGATAATTAGGTGATTGTCCACCGCGACCGGAGCTTTCCCTGTAACCAGCACACCGGAAAGCCGAGATTCCTGTTGCGCTGTTGACGGTCGGGACGTCCTTCGCACCAAAACGAAAGGAGGCTCGAATACCCGACGGGAGAATTTGCGACGGCGCACAGGTGTGGAAATTTCACCAGAAGGCGGCAAGTCTCGCGCTCGGGCAAACGGAAACTCAGGACCCTCAATCGGATCACGATTATCGACAACAGTGCCCACACGCACAACGAAAAAGTCGTCTACAGACTTTGATCCCACCACGACAGAATCGCCAGCATGCCACCAGTCACCTGGGCTTTCCAAGAGCGCTTGGCGCTCAACTTTGGCACCTAGCAGGAAGACGTCTACGTCAGCATGCTCGTCGAATTGCCCATACGTATCCAACGAACTGCGGCTGAGAATCTTGTTCACCTGCGCCCGCCAGGTTGAGTATCGACTGCCGCTCCTCAAGACGTCCGGGAGGATGGCCGTGAGACGACTTCCCTCCACCATGAAGTGAGCCGCTTGGTACGTAAATAGGGCCGCAGCTGAGGTAGGGCGAGAGGTCCATGGTCGACTCAAAGGCGATGAAATCACACCAAAGGGTGGATTCATTACAATATGGCCTGCGAATGCCGCCTGCCCCCTTAGCCCCTCAAGACCATCTCTAGTGACAATGTTGGCGAAGTAAGCAGAGACATTAGGGATTCGCAAGGCACGTTGAGTCTCATACCCATGACGCAATATGGCAGCGATGAGCAATCTAAGCCGCGCCGCTTCAACGAACTCGCCGTTTATATCCCACCCGTGGAGGCGATCAGTCCAATCCTCGAGTGTTTCCTTAAGCGATCCTTGTATAGGCAACGCATGTGATGCGGCCAAGAGCAGGTCACCGGAACCGCACGCCGGATCCAAGTAGCGTTCCGATCGAACTCCGGACTCCAGCATCTCGCTGACGCGCTGCTTGAGCGGTGCCGGGGTGAAGAACGCGCCGACTCGGCGGCGGTACTCCAATGGGACCAGCCGGCGGAGCTGCTCAGATGCCTCGCCGTCCACACTCGCCAAGAGACGATGGTGTTGGACCGGCCTGCCTGAGGCGACGTCAGCGGTCAGTGCCTGCAGACGAGTGGTGTACTCGCCATAGCCGTGCGCCCCAGTCATCCGGCCCTACTCCCTGTTGATCTAGTCCACGACCTTGACGTTGCGCCACTATCGGCCATGAGAACGTGCTTTGAGTCAGAGATGACCTCCAACGTAGTGCACGGACCCACACGCAGCACTACGCTGGCCGCGAGGGGCGAGCTGCCGACGCTGCCTCAACAAGCCACTCCAAAGCTGCTGTTGGGCGCTAGAAGGCCCTAAGGCACGGGGGATAGGGGACACATGGGTACAGAACGCCTACGCTTCGCGCCCGAGATGCTCGCACGCCTGGGCGAAGAGCTCATCCCCCATCCGGACTTGGGAATCGTCGAGTTGGCGCGAAACTCCTACGACGCTGATGCTGTCAGCTGCGAAGTCAGCTTGCAGAATGTCGGCGAAATCGGTGGGTCTATCGTGGTGACCGACGTCGGCGAGGGAATGACCGCTGACGACATTAGAGACGGTTTTCTAATTCTCGGCCGTTCAGGAAAAGTTGAAGATTCAGTAACCCCCCGCGGTCGACGAAAGGTCGGCGAGAAAGGACTCGGCCGGCTCGCAGCCTTGAGGCTTGGGCGGGAGGCGGTAGTTCGCACCCGACCGAAATCGGAACGTGGAGTCGAGTATGTCGTCCAGATCGACTGGGCTCGATACGATCAGGCTGCCACCATCGAGGATGTCGACCTTGAGGTAACGTCCAGGGAAACCTTGGAGAAGCCCGGTACGACTATCGAAATAAGGAACCTTCGAGCTCCGCTTGCCGATACTGACGTGAGGCGCTTGGCTCGATCCCTGGCCATGCTTACTGGCCCTTTCCCAGATAAGGGTGAGGATTTCACCATCACTCTCGATGCGCCAGATTTTGCCGAGTTGCAGAAAGTCGTAGATTCAGGCTTCTTTGAAGGGGCCCACTATATGCTGCGGGCAACTCTTGATGAGAATGGTCAAGCAGCAGCACATTTGTTGGACGGTGCCGGAACCATACTTGCGTCCGGAGACCATTTCGCTGTCGCGTCAAGTTCCGCTATGGGGAATCACTCCGGATTCATGGCACCTGCGGCAGAGCTCGAGATCTGGATGTTTAATCGAACCCGCCCGTCCTTTGACGTGCAACTGACTCCAGGGCTCAGGAAAGCCTACGTAGCCTGGCTCGATGAGGTTGGCGGGGTTCACTTCTATCAGCGGGGATTGCGGGTTCATCCTTATGGAGACCGCGGTTACGACTGGCTGGACATGAACGTCCTGCAGAAGCGGAACCCGGAGGAGCGACCTGGAACCAATAACTCTGTCGGACGCATGATGGTAGTTGCCGACAATGGCCAGTTGGTCCCAAAAACCGATCGCAGTGGGTTCGTGGAGAACTCTGCGTTCGTTGAACTAAAAGAGTTTGCCCGGTCTGCGCTCGAATGGGCCGCTGATGTACGGCTTGACCGTCGCGACAAGCGCAAAATCGAAGAGAAGCAGAAAACTCGAGAAAAGGTAAAGGAAACTCGAGACAAGGTTGATGCGGCCCTGCGCCTCGTACCAGAGAGTGTCCGGCCTATAGTCCAACAGGCTGTGCGTGAGGACAGGGCGGCCATGGCCGAGAGGCTGGAGGTCGTAGAGAGTGATCTCATGTTGTATCGCACTCTCAGCACGGTTGGAACCACTACTGCAGTTTTTGCGCACGAGACGCTTCGTCCAGTTGACACCATCGAGCAAATGGTTGGATCCATTGCTCGACGTGGTGAACGAGAGCTAGGCAATGAACGCTTTACTTCGGTGCTTGGTGATCCAGTTGACCTAATCCGTAGGTCTGCGGCATCTCTGCACACCTTCGCTGAGTTGCCGTTGGAGCTATTGAAGCAGCGTAAGCGCAAGTGGCGAGACGTGGACGTCAATGCGGTTGTCCGTGATATGACGGAGAGTTTCGAACCGTATTTTGCTGATGCGCGTGTTTCCGTTTCAACAGACCTGACCCAAGCTCCCCCTGCAGTTGTTCGTTCAACGATTGCTTCGATCGAAGCAATTCTGGCCAACTTTCTTGCGAATTCTGTGGCCATTTTCACGAGCCCTTCGAACCAATCAAACACCCGAGAAATAGTTGTTCGTACCGAAGTTTACCCGGAAGAGGTGACTCTGGGCGTCCTGGACTCTGGCCCTGGAATCATTGGAATAGACAAGGATGACGTATGGAAGCCCGGTAAATCTACCAGGAATGAGGGCACCGGCATGGGGCTCACCATCGTTCGAGACATCGTACTCGACCTCAAGGGAAAGATCTGGGCAGTGGAGAGCGGTGAGCTGGGCGGCGCCGAGTTTTACGTTTCATTTCCACGGGTTAACTTGTAACGCCATTCGAATTCTTCGATGTGCTCCGCGAAGTTGAGGTAAAAGTGCTGAGCGTTCTTGACACCCTGAGGCCTGGCTCCAGGATCGCAGTGGTCGATGACTCGCTTGACGACATGAGGCGTACTTCGATCCTGCTCGAAGACGCAGAATTCGTACCTGTGGCCATTGATCCGACGTTCCCAACTCTTCAAGAGCTGCTAGATACCGTTGCCGCGAGAGCCGAAGGGCTTGTTTGCGACCATAGGTTGAGTCATTCGGCCGCTGCGCCGTTCACGGGAGCTCAGGTTGTCGCTGCGAGCAATAGGCGTCGATTCCCTGCAGTCCTAATTACAGGCTATGCAGACCTTGATGAACAGACCAGCATCCGTCGGTACCGTTCCAGCATCCCGTGCATGCTGCGGAAGCGCTTTGAGCCGGCAGAGATTGAATCAGCACTGACGCGAGCTCATCGTGAGCAGCTGATCGGCCCGGCTCCGGAAAGGGTGGGATATCGGACAGTTGTACGCGTACTTCGAGTGGACCGCATCGGGTCCGAGCCGATTGTCGAAGTAATCGTTGTCGCTTGGAACCCTGTCGATGCCGTAATTCTTCCAGCGGACATGATCACTTCGTGTGTGGGCATGGCGGTGGATGATCTGCCTGGGAAACGGTTCATGGCAAGGGTGAATATCCACGCAAGGTCTTCCGAGGAGCTATTCTTCGAAGGTTTCGAAGTGGCTCCTAACGTTCCTCACGGCTGGCTGTCGACGCTCTGAAGGGGAGACCTTGACCAGTAGAGTAGCGCTCCCAAATCAACGGGCTTCTGTCGAGCTGGCTGCGCAGATCCTAAATGTCGGACATGGCAACTGCTCGTTCATCTACGACGGCCCTAATGGGGTGGTCGTAGATGTCCCTGCTGTTGCGCCGCTCCTTGAGGCTATGGACCGCGTCGGCGCAAGCAACGTCGATCACCTCATTCTTTCTCACGCCGACAACGATCACATTAAAGGCGCTGCAGCACTTATGGCGCACGACGAGGTTACCGTCAAGGCGTTATGGGCAAATCCAGATTCCACAAAGTTGTCCGAAGCTTTCATTGACCTTCTCACCGTGGCGGCGGATCGTCATCAAAGAGGGTTGATCGAAGTTAGCACCAACCTCAATGTTGGCGCGAATGGTGCCCTTAACTGTGGAAGGATTGGCGTACGGGTCCTACATCCGGGGATCCTGTGGGCCGGCGTTGGCCCGACGAAGGGTAAGCATCCTCTTGGATCCATTACGTCCAATGGCATGTCGGCCGTAGTTCGGATCGAGCTGGATGGCAGTCCAGCGGTCTTGTTGCCCGGCGACCTTGATGCCAAAGGCTTTGCTGAGATGCGGCGAGTTGGCGTGGATATGACCGCACCGGTGCTGGTGTTCCCGCATCATGGCGGCCGATCGGGTGCCTCAGACGATAGGGAATTTGCGAGAGAATTGGCGAGGGCGGTTCAGCCGGAGCTCGTGATTTTTTCTCATGGGCGATCAAGCTTCCTCAATCCACGCAAAGAGATCGTAGATGGAATCCGCGACGCGCTGGGATCTAAGGTACGGATAGCATGCACGCAAGTCAGTCGAGCGTGTCACGCATCTCCGCTTCCTAATGCGAGCCACCGTGATCAAGGAGCTCACTCTCAACTGGCTTGCGCAGGATCGTTGAGCATCACTGCAACCAGCACGGGTGTTTCTTGGTCTCCGGGGGCGAGTCAACATAGCATCATTGTCGATTCACTGGAATCGCCGATGTGTCGCACGCAGGAAATCATCTTGGATACTGGGGCCTTGCAAGCAAAAAATGAATAGCGTCACTCCCTGTGTTGGCGATGTAGCTTATGGGTAAGTGCTGCCCACCCCTAAGCTTCCAATATTTGGGGAAGTCTGTGCCTTGAGACGGTCAATGGCTAAGCCATCCTGGCTCGGCTGCGTGGGCATTGCCGGAGAAGCCCAGCCTGGCACGGAAAAGCCGGCTCCCATCCCGTCTGCCGTCGACCCACACACCGTGGAGCAGGCGTGGTGCCGGGCGTCCAGGTGGAGCGCGCCACTGTACGAACGACCTGGACGCCCGGTGCCGTGTCTGCTCGGCTCTGCCTGGGTCGACGGCAGACGGGATGGGAGCCCCCACCGCCACACCCCACCGGCCAGCACCCGCGTACGGCCCCCTCCCATCCCGGAGTCGGAGCGCCCCCCGCCGGAGGCATCGTCTTGAGGCGCACCTGCGTACTGGCTCGGCCATGTCTTGGGTTCGTCACCCATCAACCCGAGCTGTCAGGCGTGCGGACGGCGGCCGGGCTGGAGCGGGGCGGAGACAGGAGCGCAGGCCCGGGCGACGGGCCGCGCGCGCCGCGCTGTGCGCGGCGGGTGCCTTGATGAAGTAGAGAAAGTCTTACCGCGCTGCCCTCAAAGGGCGATCGGTTTGTAGGCCATAGCCCTGCCTACGACCTTCTCAGGCGTCGGCTCGGGATCCTGGTCCCAGAAGATGTAGTCGCTGATGTGCGGGCAGTGCAGGCCCTGTTCAAGGATGGCCAGGATCTGGGAGGACACTTTCTCGGGCGTCTCCGGGTTCATGAGGCGCTCGACGAGAGGGATCGCTTCCTCGCGGGTCATCCGCCGTGACGGCTGCCTGCTCACTGCTGCGTGATTAGCTGGCGGCCGTCATGGCTTCGGACGTGGGGGCCGTTTCCGTCCAGGGCGTCCAGAAGGCGGATCGCGTAGACCTCGGCCATGCGCTCCTCGACCTCGGCCGGCGTCAGCCAGTCGACCGCGGTCGACTCGTCCGAGGTTCGCTCAGTGCCGCCGGAGGGCTTGCAGCGGAAGACCAGGGCGACGATGCCTCGGGTCGTGTTCTTGTAGACGCCCGTCAGTTCGTCCACCTCGACGTGGATGCCTGTCTCCTCCAGGACCTCGCGGGCGACACCTGCTTCCGGGGCCTCGGTGAGTTCGAGGACTCCGCCCGGGAGTTCCCACGTGCCATTGTCCGCTCGACGGATGGCCAGGAGGCGGCCGTCTTCGCGCACTACCGCTCCGGCCACGGACACCGAGTGGAGTGGCGTTGACTTTGTTCCCGCGCTCCCGTTACTCATGTACAGGAGCATATGAGAGTGGGTAGGACTGTGGGAACTCCAGCAGGAGCTGGCAGGGCCGTGCCTCGGTACGTGCAGATCGCGGACGAGATCGTTCAGCAGATCCGGTCCGGTGTCCTTAAGGCCGGCGACATGGTTCCGAGTGAGTCCGAGCTCGTCGAGCGGTACGGGGTCGCCGGCGGAACCATCCGGAAGGCCATGGTCGAGGTTCGGGCCAGTGGGCTCGTCGAGACCCGGCACGGCAAGGGTTCGATCGTGAAGGACCGGCCTCCCGTACGGCTTCGGTCTTCAGATCGGTTCCGTGCTTCTCACCGGCGGGGCGGTAAGGCTGCCTATCTCGCCGAGTCCGAGCAGTCCGGCGCCACCGCCAAGGTCAGCGTCCTCTACATCGGGCCCATGGAAGCGCCGGCGGACATCGCCGAGCGGCTCGGTGTCGACGTGGGGACTCAGGTGCTCGCGCGGCGGCGGCTGTACTTCCGAAACGGCACGCTTGTCGAGACCGCCTCGTCGTATCTGCCGTGGGACGTGGTGAAGGACATCCCCGAGCTGTTCGCCGAGAACCCAGGCCCCGGTGGCATCTACGCCCGGCTCGAAGAGCACGGCCACACCTTCGCCGAGTTCGTGGAGACGCTTCAGGCTCGGCCGGCTGCTAAGGCTGAGGCGTCTGAGCTCGCTCTCAGTCCTGGGGCTCCTGTGGTGCACCTGCTGCGGGATGCCGTGACGAAGAAGGGGCGGGTCGTGGAGGTCTGCGACACCCTCATGGCCGCTGACCAGTTCGTCTTCCAGTACCGGATCCCCGCCACCGACTGACGCTCGCTCAACCCCCCTCAACCCGCTGCGGTTTCTTTCCGCGGCGGGTTGACTCATATACAGGAGTGATGCACTCTTCTTCATGTCACTCCTATACAGGAGTGAAGGAGCCCCACCTCTATAGAGGAGTGACCCACTGTGCGTCAGATCCCCGTCGACACCTCCGCCGCGATGGTGATGGTGGCCCAGCCCCCGGCCCCGAAGATCGCGAACCGTCAGACCGGCGAGATCGCCACCGACCGGGACACCGGTGCCCCGCTCATGACGGTCGACGTCATGTTCGTCATGGACGGCAACGCCGAGATCCTCAACCTGACCGTGCCCAAGACCGGCATCTCCGAGGAGCTCTCCATGGGCACCCCGGTCGCTCTGACCGGCGTCGTCGCCCGGCCGTGGGAGAACGAGTTCAACGGCCAGAAGCGCCACGGCATCAGCTTCCGCGCCGTCGCCGTCACCTCGCTCGCCGCCGCGAACGTCGGCTGACCCATGAGCGCCTTAACGGTCACCCTCGCGCTGGTTGCTACTGTCGCGCTGCTTCTGCGGTGGCAGCGTCCGGCCTGGTACTGGATGACCTTCGGTGTCGTCTTCGCCGTGGTGCGGATCCTGGCCCGGTACGCGTCGGTCATGGACGCGTGCGGGCTGACCGTCCCGCCCTCGCGCTGGCGCCTGGCGCTGGCCCGGATGACCGGCCGGCCCATCCCCGACTCGCGGGCTCCCCGGATCCTGCGGCTGCGGCCGACACGTACCGGGCTCGTACTGCGGCTGAAGCTGCGTCCTGGTCAGGACGCGTTCGACTTCTCCGCCGCCTCGGACCGGCTCCGGCACTCGTTCGTCATGCAGAACGTCACCGCCCGGGAGATCCGCTCCGGTGTCGTCGAACTGCGGATGACCGGCTACGACGTCCTCAAGCGGGTCCAGATGCCCGCGGCCGCCCGCGCTGGGGTGATGCGGGTTCCGGTCGCCATGCGGGAGGACGGAGAGGTCTACTACCGCGACTACCGCCAGACCCCGCACGCGCTGAACGTCGGTGCCACCCAGTCCGGGAAGTCCGTCTATCAGCGCAACCTCGTCGCCGCGCTCGCCGCGCTGGATGTCGCCCTCGTCGGAATCGACTGCAAGCAGGGAGTCGAACTCGCCCCGCTCGAGCGACGGTTCACCGCCTTGGCCGATAACCCTGACGCAGCTGCCGACCTCCTCGACGCCCTCGTCGAGCACATGGAGGGCGTCTACCAACTGATCCGACGCGAGCAGAGATTGAGTGCAGACGTACCAGATGCGGAGATCACCGCCGACATCTGGGACCTGCCCGATCACCTGCGACCGACGCCGATCGTGCTTCTGGTCGATGAGGTCGCCGAACTCGCCCTCTTCGCCACGAAGGAGGAGGAGAAGCGGCGGGATCGGATCATCACCTCCCTCGTCCGTCTCGCCCAGCTCGGCCGTGCCGCCGGCATCTACCTGGAGGTCTGTGGGCAGCGCTTCGGCTCTGAGCTCGGTAAAGGCATCACGATGCTTCGCGCCCAGCTCACCGGCCGGACCGCTCACCGCGTCAACGACGAGACCTCCGCAAACATGGCCTTCGGCGACATCGCCCCGGACGCCGTCCTCGCCACGGTCCAGATCCGCACCGACCGGCCCGGCACCGCTGTCGCCGGCGACTCCTCTGGTGGGTGGGTCCGCATCCGTACTCCCCACCTCACGCTCCGGCGGGCCGTGAACATCGCGAACTCCCACGCTCACCGCACGCCCGAGGTCCCCGCGTTGGACGCCTTCCAGCCCGTCCTGCCACCTCTGGGCAAAGCCGCGGCGCCCTCGACCGTCACGGCTCCCGCGATCGCCTGACTCCCCCCGCTCCACGGCGGCGTGACCGCTTCACGCCAGGTCCCTACCCCTCCCATGCCCGAAACCGGAAGGAGGACCTTCTGATGCGCCCCATCCGCCGACCGGACGCCGTCCTCGTACAAGCCGTGATCGCCGGCGCCCTGTCCTTCGCTCACCTCCACGACCTGGCTGCGGCTGCCGGACAGTCCGGTTGGAAGGCCTGGGCCTACCCGATCTCCGTCGATCTCCTGCTCGTCGCCGCCTGGCATCGGCTGAGGACCTCGCGGGCCGCCGGTGAGCCTGTCCGCTCGGCCTGGACGTGGTTCATGGTTGCCCTGGCCGCGTCGCTCGGTGCGAACGTCGCCACCGCCGGTCTCCTCGACCTCGGCCACGTCCCCGCCTGGCTGCGCATCCTCGTCGCGGGCTGGCCTGCTCTCGCGTTCCTCGGCGGGACCCTTCTTGTCCACTCTCCTGGACATCCGACGGTCGCCGTGCCGACGGAACCCGGCACGGCCGCCGAGCAACCCTCGGCCGTGGAAGCGGTCATCGAGCGGGATGACGTCACCGAGTCGGAGCCCGAGAGAGCCGCCCCGGCCCTCCTCTCCCCGGAACCGGAGCCAGTCCCGGAGCCCGAACCCGCCCCCGTGGCCGTACCGCCGGCGCTCGTCGCTCACGCCCGGAAAGTCGCCGACGACTACCGCGCCCGCACCGGCTACCCAATCGACGCCGACACCCTGCGCGCTCGCCTCGGCGTCCCGCCCCTGATGGCCGCGGCCATCGCCGCCCAGCTCGTCTGATGGGAGACCCTCATGGCCCCTCGCGATCACTTCCACTCCGTGATGCGGATCGGCCCGGTGCAGATCGGTACCCGCCGCGACCGCCACGGCCGCACCAAGTACGCCGCGGTGTGCACGTCCGACGGCTGCGGCTGGTCCGCCGAGTACTCCAGCTCCTCGGCCGCCCAGCTCGCCGCCCGAACCCATCGCTGCAAGCCCCGCTGACCTCGAAGGAGACCCGCCTCATGGACGTCCCGCTCTGGCTCGCCCTGATCGTCGTCGGCGGCCTCGGCATCAAGCTCATCCGCCCGCCCTGGTGGCTCGTCGCCGTGATCCTCCTCGGCGGCTACCTCCTCGCCGACAGCGTCCTCGCCCCGCTCATCGACAACACGATCAACAAGTAGGGAGAACCGTCATGTTCCAGCCGCGCATCCCGGTCAACCCGCTCCCGACCGCCATCGTGACCCCGCTCGTCCAGCCGACCGTCAGCACCGACATCACGCCCCACCACACCGACCACGCGGCGGCCTGTGACCACCACCACGCCCCGGCCCCCGCTCCGGTCCCGGCACCGACCTCCGCCGTCCGCCTCACCCCGGCCGGCCTGGCTGTCGTCGTGGCTGGCGGCGCCGGAGCCGTCCTGGTCGTCGGCACGGTCCTGGTCTCCATGCTGCTCGCCGTCGCCGTCAGCGCCGCCTCGGTCGCCGTGTGCGCCGTCGTCCTGCGCTCGCTCCTCAACGGCCAGCACCGACAGCGCTAGTCGTCGAACTCGAAGCCCGACGCCTCCGCACCGGCAATGATGTCGCGCACTGCCTCAGGGCTCGTGATGACGGATTCAAGAGCCGTCTTGAGTCGTGCAAGATCGCTCGGACTCCCGACCGCGCAGAACGTGCCGGCCTCGCTGTCGAATTCGAGGTCCTCGGCTATGTCCGGCCAGGCGAACTGCACGAGACCTTCCCAGAAGTACCCGTTCGGCTCGTGCCCGGCGGCAACTACAGCGACATCGGCAGCCAAGCCACCGGCATTCAAGGTCAACGAATGCTCGCCGTCGAAGTCATGCAGGTTGATCGTCACGGCGTGATCCTCTCACCGCACTGTGACAGGGCTGCCCGATCTCTCAGGGCGCCCATCCGGTCCCCCACCCACGCCGGTCCGGTGGACCTTCCAGTCACCGCACCAGTCGGCCTCCGGGCGACTCAACCGCCAAGTCTCCGCCGCCCGGAGGCCCCGCCCCTACCCGGCTCTCAAAACCAGAAGGAAGCACTCCATGATGACCGTCCCAGCCGCCTCGTCGGCGGGATTCGACACCGCCACCCTGGGCGACATGCTCCGGGTGGCCGGGTCCCCCGGCTTCGACCGCTGGCGCGAGCAGATCCACCGCACCGGCGGCTGCTCCCACCCCATCCACCTCCAGGGCTGGACCCTCACCCGGGACAAGACCACCGGCGAGACCCTCCACCGGTACTCCACCGACACCGAGCCGGGCGCCCGGCTCCGGATCGCCTGCGGCAACCGCCGGGCCTCCCGCTGCCCCGCCTGCGCCTGGACCTACGCGGGCGACACGTACCACCTCATCCGCGCCGGCCTCGCCGGAGGCAGCGCCCGGGACATCCCCGCTGCCGTCCGCGAGCACCCCCGCGTGTTCCTGACCCTCACCGCCCCGTCCTTCGGCCCGATCCACAACCGCCCCGGCACCCGGCCCTGCCGCTGCGGTACCCGCCACGCCGAGGACGACCCGGCCCTCGGCACGCCGCTCGACCCCGAGTCGTACGACTACGCCGCCGCCGTCCTCTTCAACAACCACGCCGGGCAGCTCTGGCAGCGATTCACGAACCGCCTCCGCCGGGAGACCGCCGCCGCGGCCGGCCTCTCCCAGAGGGAGCTGAAGGCCGTCGCTCGGATCTCGTACGGGAAGGTCGCCGAGTTCCAGAAGCGGGGCGCCGTCCACTTCCATGCCGTTGTCCGCATCGACGGCCCGGACGGTCCCGATTCCCCACCGCCGTCGTGGGCGACCACCGAGCGCCTCACCGACGCCATCCGCGCCGCCGCCACCCACGCGTACACGACCGTCGCCGTCCCCGCCGCCGGTGATCAGCCGTTACGCCGCCTCCGCTGGGGTACCCAGCTCGACATCCGCCCTGTCAAAGCCTTCGGCGACGGGTCCGACATCACCGAACAGGCCGTCGCCTCCTACATCGCCAAGTACTCCACCAAGGCCGCAGAGACCACCGGCAGTCTCGACCGCCGCATCGGAAACCGTGAGGCCCTGGTCCTTCTCGGCGTCCCCGACCACACCCGCCGCCTCGTCGAAGCCTGCTTCGACCTCGACCCGCTGTACCCGGATCGCCGCCTCCTCGCCTGGGCCCACATGCTCGGCTTCCGGGGTCACTTCTCCACCAAGTCCCGGCAGTACTCCACCACCCTGGGCGAACTCCGCCAGACCCGCGCCGACTACCGCGCCGCCCAGGAACACACCGCCCGCGGCCTCGACGACATCGAGCCGGACACCGTCCTCGTCCTCACCTCCTGGGCCTACGTCGGCCAGGGCCACTCCCCCGGTGAGGCCGCCCTCGCCGCCTCCATCGCCCGGGACATCCAGCTCAACCGTGAGACCGCCCGCGAAGCCCTACGCGACCAACTCGCCCTGGAAGGAGCAACCGCATGACCGACCGACTGCTGACCGTGGGCCAGGCCGCCGAACTCCTTGGCACCACCGAGAGGTTTCCGCGTCGGCTCATCGCCGAGCGCCGGATCGTCTTCGTCAAGGTGGGGCGGCATGTCCGCATTCCTGAGCGGGCCCTGGAGGAATTCGTCGTCGCCCACACCGTCCAGCCGATCATCACTCGTCGCCGATTCGCGGCGGTGGCCTGATGGCAAACAGCAAAGGCAAGCGTCGCCGCTTCGGTGCAGTGCGCAAGCTGCCCTCGGGGCGGTTCCAGGCTCGCTATCAAGGGCCTGACGGGATAACTCGATCGGCCCCCGAGACGTTCGCCTCGCAGACCGATGCCGATCGGTGGCTCGTCCGCAAGGAAGCGGAGATCATCGACGGCAAATGGAAGAACCCTGACGACAAGGTTCTCTTCGGGGCCTACGCCGACGCCTGGTTCAAAGAGCGCGACTACGCGGCGACCACCCGCGAACGCAACGGCAGCGCGTTGCGCCTCCACGTCCTGCCGACCTTCGCGGACGTGGTCCTGAGTGAGATCACCACACCCCAGATCCGTCGCTGGCGTGCTGGCCTCCTGGAGTCCGGTGTGGGTGAGCCGACGGTCGCCAAGGCGTACCAGATCCTCCGCGCCATCCTGAACACCGCGGTCGACGACGAGCTGATCCAGCGCAACCCCTGCCGGATCAAGGGCGCCGGGGCAGCCAAGACGGCAGAGCGGCCGTTCCTCGACGTCAGCGAGGTCTTTCAGCTCGCCGACGCTGTGCCGGCGCGCTTTCGGGTGCTCATCCTGCTGGCGGCCTTCACCGGGCTCCGCTTCGGGGAGCTTGCCGCGCTTCAGCGCCATGACGTCGACCTCGACCGGCGGACCGTCGCCGTACGGCGTTCTCTTGCCGAGACCCGTACCGACGGCATCCTGGTCAAGACGCCCAAGAGCGCGGCCGGCGTGCGCACCGTTGCCTTCCCGGCCTCGCTGGCGGAGAGCCTGGCCACTCATCTTGCCGTCTACGCCAAGCCGGGTCGCACCGGGCTGGTCTTCACCGGAGCCCGCGGCGGGCAGCTGCGCCGGAACAACTTCCGCCGACTGTGGCTGCGGGCCCTGAAGGACACCGGCCTCCGCGACGTCCACTTCCACGATCTGCGCCACACCGGGAACACCCTCGCCGCGACCGGCGGCGCCACGACGCGTGAGCTGATGCAGCGGATGGGGCATTCGTCGGTGCGGGCCGCGCTGATCTATCAGCACCTGGTGAACGGGCGTGACCACGCCATCGCCGCCCACGTCGACGAGCAGATCAGGAAGGTCCGGCCGGCCGAGTCCGGCGACGACCCATCTGGCACGTAACTGGCACGACGCCTCTCCCCCGCCCCCGCGGCCGGGAAACGAACAAGGCCCAGGTTCCCGGTTCAGTACCGGTGACCTGGGCCTTTGTCGTGCTACCTGCTGGTGGGCGCGGACGGTTTCGAACCGCCGACATCTGCTTTGTAAGAGCAGCGCTCTACCCCTGAGCTACGCACCCGTGGAAGAGGCATCAGCCTACATGGCGCATGGGTGGGTGCC
Source organism: Streptomyces sp. NPDC002057 (assembly GCF_040296665.1). Taxonomy (NCBI): domain Bacteria; kingdom Bacillati; phylum Actinomycetota; class Actinomycetes; order Kitasatosporales; family Streptomycetaceae; genus Streptomyces; species Streptomyces sp. NPDC002057. The sequence continues at coordinate 113,869 of NZ_JBEOXR010000012.1, read as the reverse complement.
GCAAACGGATACCTCGGGTGGGGGGGTATCCCCACCCTCGGGACGGTGGGTCGCCGGATCGTGACGTCGGGTGGTGGGGTCGTAACGTCGGGGTACTGTCCGCGTTTCAGGTGGGGGTTCGAGGTCCATGGGTGCCGTACGTCGTCCGATTCCGGTGTTGCTCGCCTCCGGTGTCGCTGTGTTCGTCCTCTCCGGGTGCGGGAGCACCGATGTCGAGGGGGCGCCGGTGGAGCGGAAGGCGTTCGCCTTCGGCGGGGGCGCGCTCACCGTCGACTCGGACAACTCCGCGCTGGTGATCACCCCCGCCGACATCGACGAGGTGCGCGTCGAGCGTCAGGTCGACGGGTGGGTGTTCATGGGGTCCGGTCCCGAGCCCAGCTGGAAGCTGGTCGACGGGCGGCTCACCCTGCGGGTGGACTGCGGCGGCGTCGCGTCCGACTGCGCCGCCGTCCACCGCGTCCAGGTGCCCCGCGGTGTCGCCGTCTCCGTCGAGGACGACAACGGGGGCGTGACGGCCACGGGCTTCGACACGCCCCTCAAGGTCCGCTCCGACAACGGGGACGTGCGGGTGCGCGAGGCCCGTGGTCCGCTCGACCTCGGCAGTGACAACGGCGACCTCGTCGTCGAGGCCGGCGCCACCGCGCCCGAGGTGGTCGCCCGGGCCGACAACGGCGACGTACGGATCGCCCTGGGCGCCGTACCCCGCCGCGTCGACGTCTTCACCGACAACGGTGACGTCACCGTCTCCCTCCCCACCGCCGAGTACGCGGTGACCGGGGCCAGCGAGAACGGCGACGTGCGGATCGACGTCCCCCGCCGCGACGGGAGCGGGCACAGCGTGAGCGCCCGCAGCGACAACGGCGACGTCTCCGTTCTCACGTCGGGCAGGATCCCGGCGAACTGACCGGGCCGTGTGTTCGTCCCTACCGGGTGGGAGAATGAACCGACCGGGCACGGCGGACACAGCACGGGAGAGGTACGTGGCGGCGAGCGACGCGAGGGGGGCGAGCGACGTCCGGCGTCGTGACGCGCCGAACCGGGACACGAACCGATCCGGCGGAACGTCACGCCGGGCGCCGTCCGGGCTGCGGCTCGCCCTCGCCCTGCCCCTGCTCGTCGGGGCGCTGCTGCCGCACTCCTTCGCCGGCGGCGGCACCCGCCGCTGGTTCGGCGGGCGCGGCGAGAGCCAGCGGGCCGAGGCCCAGGCCGCCAAGGACGCCGCCGCGGCGGCCTTCTACGAACTCGACACCGCCCAGCGCGGGCTGCGCATCTCCATCGAGACGATCACCGCCGTCGACAGCTCCCCCGAGACGCGCCGCGCCGTCGAGGGCTTCGAGGCCCTCGGGCGCCGGATCGACGAGGTCAGTCACGGCTACATCGGCGCCGTCGACGCCCACGACCTCGACCGTGACGAGCTCGACGCGGCGACCGCGAGCCGCGCCCGCGCCGAACTGACCCGCGCCAAGGACGAGCTGGACCGGGTCAAGGGCGAGCTCGACCGGTTCGAGGAGGGGCTCGGTCCGCTGCTCGACCGCGCCGAGACCCAGCTCGCCCGCCTCGCCCCCGCCGTCGAGCGCGCCCGGCAGGCGCTGCGCGGCGCGAGCGGCGCCCTCGACGCCGTACGGGAGAGCGGGCTGCGCGCCGACGATCTCGCCGCCCGGCTCGCCGCCCTCGGGCCCGACCTGACCCGCCTCAACGAGGGGGCCGGGCGCCACGGCGTCCCCGAGACCCTCCAGCGCGCCGACCGGGTGCTGCGGGACGCCGAGGCCGTACGGGCCGAGGCCGAGCGGCTGCCCGAGCGGGCCACCGAGATCGACCGGCGCCTGGTCTCCCTCCGTACCCGCACCGAGGCGCTGACCACCCGTGCCGGAGGCGTCGAACCGGTCCTCTCGGAGCTGCGTCGGCGCTTCACCGCGCCCTGCTGGCAGGACCTCCAGCACGTGCCGGAGCAGGCCGCCGAGACGCTCCGGCAGGCCGAGGAGCGGCTCGCCGAGGCCGGGAAGGCGCGGGCCGAGCAGCGCTGGCCCGACGCGACGTCGATGCTCTCCACGGTCCGCGCGCTGCTCGACTCCACCGACGAGGCCGTCTCGGCGGCCGGGGACCGGCTGCACCGGCTGGACGCGGTCGCCCGGGATCCGAAGGCGGAGATCGACCGCACCCGGTTCGCCGTGCGGGACGCCCAGCGGCTCGCGATGGACGGGCGGAACACCCCCGACCCGCGCCACGCCCGGCCCCTGGACGAGGCCGTCGCGCGGCTCGACCGCGCGGTCGCCGGCCTGGAGGGCCGCCACCCGGACTACTGGCACTTCCTGACCGAGCTGGAGGGCGTACGGGGCTCCGCCGCGCACGTCGTGGGGCAGATCCGGGAGGAGCGGGGCGCCGGGCACTGAGCCCCGGACCGCACGACTCCGGGCCGTACGGCCCGGGGACCCTGCCCGTGGCTCCGCGCAGGCTCTAGCCTGTCCTCATGCCTCGTTACGAATTCCGCTGCCGTACCTGCGGCGACACCTTCGAGCTCAGCCGTCCCATGGCCGAGTCCTCCGATCCGGCCTCCTGCCCCGCCGGGCACGACGACACCGTGAAGCTCCTCTCGGCCGTGGCCGTCGGCGGCTCGTCCGCCGCCGCCCCCGCGCCGGGCGGCGGCGGGGGCGGTGGCTGCTGCGGCGGGGGCGGCTGCGGCTAGGACCTGTCGTCCCCTTCCCGTCCGCCCCGCGACGCCTGGCACGCCCTGGCCCCCAGGGGCGTCAGACGACGGCGGCCGCCGCGCGGAAGCGGCGCAGGATCTCCTCCCCCGCCGCGACCCCTCGCTCCGCGAGGACGTCGAGGTGGGGGGCGGTCCAGTCGCTCTCGGCCAGCTCGCCGTGGCCGGGGCGCCAGGCCTTGTCCGCGGCGAGCAGCAGGTCGGCGTCGAGCAGGGAGTCGCCGGCGGCCAGGGTGAGCGAGGCGCCGGTGCGGCGGGCGACCTCGCGGACGGCCGCGCTCTTGGTGAGCGGCTTCGGTACGGCGTACACCTTGCGGCCCTGGAGCGAGACCGTCCAGCCGCGCTCCCCCGCCCAGGCGCCGAACCGCGCCAGCCACTCCTCGGGGAGCCGTTCCCGCTCGACGACGAGGTAGGCGAACAGGTCCTCGGCGACGCGGTGCTTGCGCACCCAGGAGAGGTCCGTGGTGGCGGTGAGGAAGGCGCGGACCTCGGAGAGCGGTGCGCACTCCTCGGCGAGCCGGCGGACCACGGAGGCGTGCCAGTCGGGGTCGGAGACGCCGTCGACGAGGATGTGCCCGCCGTTGGCGCAGATCGCGTACTTCGGTGCGGTGCCGGGGAGTTGGATGCGCTGGTACTGCTTGCGCGTCCGGGTCGTGGTGGGGACGAAGACGGTCTCGTCGGCCAGCCGCGCGAGGAGTCCGGCCGCGTCCTCGGTCATGTAGGAGAGCGGTCTGGACTCGTGGACCTCGACGCAGAGCAGCCGGGGCGCCTGGGCGTCGGGCATGCCGAGGGCGAGGGCGGCGGACGAGTAGATGAGGGTGCGGTCGAGGTCGCTCGCGACCAGCGTCGTGCTCGGAGTCGTACTCACTGGGACACCACCGTCCTGCCGTCGGCGCCTGTCGCACCTCTCGTGTACTGAGGGTGTATCAGACCCACGCAGCTGTACGGGAGTTCGTCGACCACCTCGATCGGGACGCCGCGCTGCTCGGCGAGCAGCCGGACGTGGGCGAGGTCGGCGTCGGCGCCCCGCTTGGCGAGGATCTTCCAGGGGACGCGGCGGAGCAGGACGCGGGTGGTCTCGCCGACGCCCGGCTTGACCAGGTTGACGTCGTGGATGCCGTACTCCTCGCTGATCCGCTCCACGGCGGCCCAGCCCTCCCAGGTGGGGGTGCGGTCGGCGGCCAGGAGTTCCTTGACGTCGGTGTCGACGTCCTCGTGCACCTCGTCGAAGCGGGCGGCGACGGCGTCGAGGAAGTCCCTGGACACGTCCGCCCCGGCCAGTTCGCGGTAGAACTTGCCGCCGTGGAAGTCGTCCGGACCGACGAGGTCGGCGCGCAGGACCGTACGGGAGATCAGGCCGGAGACCGTGGAGTTGAGGCAGGCGGAGGGGATCAGGAAGTCCTCGCGGGTGCCGTAGGTGCGGACGCAGGAACCGGGGTCGGCGAGGACCGCGATCTCCGGGTCGAAGCCCGTGATGCCCTCGGCCGCCTCGAACTCCTTGACCGCTTCGGCGAGTTCGCGGGTGATGGCACCCTTGCCGGTCCATCCGTCGACGAACACGACGTCGGCCGGGTCGTGGTGGGCGGCGAGCCAGCGCAGGGCGTTGGCGTCGATGCCCCGGCCGCGCACGATGGAGACGGCGTAGTGCGGCAGGTCGAGGTCGTGGCGGGCCTGCGCCCAGCGGCGCATGAGCACGCCGACGGGGGTGCCGGCCCGGGCGAGCGAGACGAGCACGGGGCGACGGCCGGGGCGCTCGGCGAGGACGGTCTCGGTGACGGTGCCGACCGCGCGGGCGATCCGGGCGGCCGAGGCCTCCAGGGCGGTGTGGAAGAGCTCCTGGTAGCGGTCGCTGGGCTGGTACTCGACGGGGAGCGACTCGGCGTAGTGCGCGCCGCCGCTCTGGATGGCTTCCTCGCGTTCCTCGGTGGGCGCCTCGAGCTCGACGTCCGAGAGGTCCTGGAGCAGCCAGCCGACCTCTTCGGGTGCGTACGAGGAGAAGTCGGGGCCGCGGAGGGGCTCGGGCAGCATGGAGCTCCTTTCGGGAGCTTCGGTGACCTGGGGCGGGTACGGGGAGGCCGTCGGCGGCGTGTACGAGGGGATGACGGCGAGCAGGACGCGCGGGACGTGCGCGGCGAGCTGGGCGAGCAGGCCGTCCGGGGCGTGCAGGGCCGGGGTGTCGGCGGTGGAGTCGACGACGAGGACGACGGCGTCGAAGCCGGCGCCGGCCACGTTGTAGGCGTAGCGCTCGCCGGGGCCGTCGGCCGGGTCGTCGTGGGCGGGGAAGACGAGCCGGGTGCGTATCGCGTAGCCCGGGTCGTCGACGGCGAGGACGGGCGAACGGGTGGTGGTGGAGTACCGGATCTCGTGTCCGGCGTCCTCCAGGGCGGTGCCGAGACGCAGCGGCGCGTACATCAGCTCCTCGAAGCCGAGGACGAGGGGGCGCCGGGCGCCGTCGAGTGCCTGCCCGACGCGGTCGGCCAGGGCGGGCAGGGCCGCCTCCAGGCGTTCCCGGTGTTCGGGGGTGAAGCCGTGGCGCCCGCCGTCGGGCACCCCGTCCGGCCAGTCGAGCGCGACCCGTACGGGGGCGGAGCCCGGCGCGGGGGCGGGGGCGGGCTCGTACGCCGCCTCGTGCGCCGCCACCAGCGCCCGGCCCTTCTCCAGGACCCCTTCGGGGAGGCGTACGGTGCCGGCGGCGCCGGATATCAGGTCGACGCGGGCGCCTATCTCCGCCGCGAAGGCGTCCAGGCGGCCGAGGTCGGCGGCCGAGCGCATGTCGACGAGGGCGACGACGACGTACCGGTCGCGCGGGTAGCGCTCGTGGAGGGCCCGCACCGTGTTGAGCACGGTGTTGCCGGTGGAGAACTCGTCGTCGACGAGGACCAGCGGCCCGTCGCCCGCGAGCAGCTTCGGGTCCTCGGGCAGCAGCAGGTGCGAGGTGGCGTGCGAGTGCGACTCCTCGAAGCCGCCCGCGCGGGCGACCCCGTCCACCGGTCGCCTGGTGGAGTGGAGGTACGGGGCGAGGCCGAGGCCGTCGGCGACGGCGTGGCCCAGGGCGGTGGCGGTCTCGGCGTACCCGAGGACGACGGAGCGCGCGGCCTCCTCGTCGCCGAGGAGGGCGCGGACGCGCCGGCCGAGGTCGAGGCCGGAGCCGTAGACCACGGAGGGCCGCTGCGGCACGTGCTTGCCGAGCACGCTGGAGACCAGCAGATGCGCGCGCTTGGGGTTGCGACGCAGTGCGAGGCCCAACAGGGCCGGTAGCGACTCGTCGCCGATCAGTTCGACGCCCAGTCGCTCCGCGACCCACGTTCCGGTCCACACCACGTCGTCGACGTCCCTTCGTCAGCCGGCCAGTCCGGCGGTGAGCAGATCCACGAAGCCGACGTCCTCCTTGGCGACGCCGAAGACCTCGGCGCGCAGGAGGGTGCGCTCGGCCCACGCGCGATGCGGCTTCACTTCGTTCATTTTGTTCGTATACGCGGAGCGCAGCACCCCGCCGCCGCCCTGTTCGGGCCGCAGGATGTCCTGGGCGTCGCTCCACTCCTCGTGGCTGACCACGGAGAGTGCGTGCACCGGCACCACATGGGTGGGGTGGATGCAGGTCTTGCCGAGCAGTCCGTTCGCCCGGTCGAGTTCGATCTCGCGCAGGAGGCCGTCGAGGTCGTGCTCGATGAGGGCCGTGCGCAGGTCCTCGGCGCTGCCTTCGAGGAAGGGGCTGCGGCGCAGCTGCGGCTTGAACATGCGCTCGCCGAGCCGGAAGTACTCCCAGACGGGTCCGGTGACGGTGAAGCCGGTGCCGTCGGAGCGGCCGAGGACGTTGACGACGTCGGCGATGACGTGGGCGACGATCTTGACGTCGTACGCGGTCATGTCGGGCGAGCGGCGCAGGCCGTAGGCGGAGCAGAAGTCGGTGACGCCGAGGCGCAGGGCGAGGACGCGGTCGCGGTACTTGTCGGTGATCGCGGCGATCCCGGCGAGGGTCTCGGCCCTGGTCTCCAGGTGGAGGAGTTCGGGGGACTCCAGGACGGGCATGGCGAAGAGTCGCCGGCCGCTGGTCCGCTCGGCCTGGGCGAGGGCTTCGAGGAAGGCGTGGCCGCGGTTCTCGGTGAACTTGGGGAGTACGAATCCGGACAGCAGGCGGACCGTCTCTCCGAGCCGGTCGACCAGCTCGGTGATCTGGCGCGGTTCGCGGACCCGGATGAAGAGCAGGGGTACGTCCGTGGCGGTGTCGGCGTCCGTCACGGTCCCGGCGGCGAGGTCGGCGAACTGGCGCACGAGATTGTTCTCGCCCGCCGCGACGTCGGCGTCGCTGATGGAGTCCTCCAGGCAGAGCACCATGGAGACCACTCCACGGGCGGCCTGCTTGCGCACGTCGTCGGCGAGCCGCGGCCGGGTGGCCGGGCTGTAGAGCGTGGCACCCAGGGCCACGGCGAGCGTGCGGGCGGGCGAGTCCGCCGTGAACACGGCCGGTTCCCGGTGGAAGAGACCGGCCCGCGCCGTGGACGGGATGTGCCCGAAATGACGCATATAAGTCCCCCGTCTACCTCTCTGACCTCTGACGACATGTGGCCGGTAATAGTACGTAGGTGCGGGTGTCCACAGTTCCCCCGACGCGTGAAATTCAGGTAACTCGTCAGCATCCGTCGTCTCGGCCCGGTATCGGTGGTGCCCCCGCGTTGTCCGCGGGTCGACCGGGAGGGCAGGATTGCGGTCATGACGCACGCGATGCTGAAGGGCTCCAACGTCCCTCTCGACACCGCGGCCGTACGGGCCGTGCTCCGCTGGACCCCGGGCCCCGGGGTCCCCGACGTGGATGCCTCGGCCCTGCTGCTCGGGGTCTCCGGCCGGGTGCGGTCCGACGAGGACTTCGTCTTCTACAACCAGCCGCGCCACCCCTCGGGCCTGGTGCGGCGGCTGCCGAAGAAACGGGACTCCGGGGGTCTCACGGACACCGTGGAGGCCGATCTCGGCGGTCTGGACGTCTCCGTCGACCGCGTGGTGATCGCGGCCTCCTCCGACGGCGGCACCTTCCGGTCCGTCTCCGACCTGCGGATCCTGCTCTACGACGCCACGAGCGGGGCGGACCACGAGCCGCTGGCCCTGTTCTCCGTCACGGCGGAGACGGGCGAGGAGACGGCGGTGATCTGCGGCGAGCTGTACCGGCGCGGGGACACCTGGAAGTTCCGCGCCGTGGGCCAGGGCTACCCGACCGGTCTGATCGGCCTCGCGACCGATTTCGGCATCTCCGTCGACGAGGACGCGCAGGACATCCAGGACGCGGCGGCCGCGCAGGACCCGCAGGGGGGCCAGGAGGGCTTCCGGGACGCCCCGGGCTCCCAGGGCGCCGGGGACTCCCCCGGCGCGGCCCAGGAGGGCACGGGGGCCGCCTCCGGCTCCCCAGACCTCGACCTGACGGTCGCCCACCCACCCGTACCCCCGCAGCCGACGATGCCGCCGCCCATGCCCGACCGGGCGCCCGCCTACGGCTACCCGCAGCCGCAGCAGCCGGTGAACGCCCCGGCTCCCGCGTACGGCTACCCGCAGCCGATGCCGGCCCCCGAGCAGAACCCGGCACCGGACTTCCGGATGCCCCCCATGGGCCCTCAGTTCGTCAGGTCCTGAGTCCGGCCAGGGGTCCGGCGCCGATTCCGGTCCCGGGTACGGTCCGGGGCCCGGCGCCGAGGCCGGGCCCGAGTACGGTCCGGGGCCCGGCGCCGAGGCCGGGCCCGAGTACGGCTCCGGGCAGGGGGGCAACGGCTAGGCCTTGGTCTTGTAGCCGCGCCCCCACTGCAGGCCCCAGCCGTACAGCCGGTCCAGTTCGGCCTGGAAGCCGTAGACGAAGCGCACCTCGCGGCGGACCGTGAGGTCGCCCTTCGCGTTCTCCACGGAGAAGACCGCGCACGAGCGGGCCTGCGGGGCGCGCTCGTCGAGATCGATCTCGATCCGGGGGCCGTTGCTCGGGTAGAGCGTGATCTTCGCGTGCGTACGGTCGAAGGCCGGCGTCTGGTCGTAGATGTACACGAAGAACAGCAGGCGCTTGATCTCGTCCTTGTGGTCCAGATTGACGAAGATCGTCTCCCCGGAGGACCCGCCGAAGCGGTCGTCGCCGCTGAGCTTCACGTACGGGGCGTCGTTCAGGTCGCCGAAGAAGCCGCCGAGCGGCTGCACCACGCCCTTGCTGCCGTCCGCCAGCTCGTACAGGCAGCCCAGGTCCAGGTCGACGTTGACCATGCCCTGGGTGTGCGCCTGGACCACCTCCGGCTTGAAGAGCTGGGAGGGGTTGCGGAGCAGCCGCCCGCTCTGGCGCGAGCGCCCTTCGAGGTCCGAGGTCCGCATCCGCCAGGAGAGGTTCACCCGGAGGTTGCCGGTGGCCGCTCCCTGCTTGGTGAGCGAGACGGTCGGGCGCCGTTTCGTCAGATCGATCGTGTTCGACGCGGCGCTGCCCGAGTCGAACTCCGCCGCCCTCCCCGGAAACAGGTTGTCCCAGAAGGCCATGGCGCCTTCACCCCCCACTCATCGCCAACCGCTGATCACCGACACCGCACATGCCTGCGGGGCGGCCGGGTGCACCGGCCGCCCCGCAGTGAAGCGTTCCTCGTTACCGGGGGTGTCACACCCCGGAGGACACCTCGGTCTTGGCCCCCGCGGAACCCGAGCCGCCCTCGGCCTCCGCGAGCCGCTTGTTGCGGCGGACGGAGGACCAGAAGGACCAGCCGATCAGGGCCACACCGATGGAACCGGTGATGATCTCGGGGATCTCGTACTGGATGCTGACCATGAGGATCAGGGACAGCGCGCCGATCGCGTAGTGCGCGCCGTGCTCCAGGTAGACGTAGTCGTCGAGGGTGCCCTCGCGGACCAGGTAGACCGTCAGCGAACGGACGTACATGGCGCCGACGCCGAGGCCGAGCGCCATCAGGACGATGTCGTTGGTGATGGCGAAGGCGCCGATGACACCGTCGAAGGAGAAGGAGGCGTCGAGGACCTCCAGGTAGAGGAACATGAAGAAGGCGGCCTTGCCGGCCAGCTGGACGGCGGAGACCTTCTTGCCGCTGCGCCGTGCGGCTTCCTCGGCCTCGTGCTCGCGCTCCTCCTCCTCTTCCAGCTTGTTCTCGAAGTAGCCGGAGAGGCCGCCGACGATGAGGTACGTGATGAGGCCGGCGATACCGGAGATGAGGACGGTCTGCGCCTTGTCGACGTGCGTTCCGCCGTGCTGGTGGGCGTGGGTCGCGAAGGTCATGGCGCTGATCATCAGGACGATGAGGGCGATGCAGACCGACAGCATGTCGACCTTGCCGAGCTTGGCGAGCGGACGCTCCAGCCAGCCGAGCCACTTGATGTCACGGTCCTCGAAAATGAAGTCGAGGAAGATCATCAGAAGGAACATTCCGCCGAACGCGGCGATCGACGGATGCGCGTCCGTCACCAGTTCCTGGTAGCGGTCGGCATCGTTGAGCGCGAGATCGACCGCCTCGATCGGGCCGATCTTGGCGCTGACGGCCACGATCACGACAGGGAAGACCAGCCGCATTCCGAAGACCGCGATCAGGATGCCGATGGTGAGGAAGATCTTCTGCCAGAAGGCATTCATCTTCTTCAGGATCCCGGCGTTGACCACCGCGTTGTCGAAGGAGAGCGAGATCTCGAGGACGCAGAGGATGGCGACGATCCCGAACGCCTCCCACCCCCCGTAGAGGACGGCTGCGACCAGACCGAGCGCAGTGATCGCGAACGACCAGCCGAAGGTTTTCAGAACCACTGTATACCCCATCGTGAAATTACATGGCTTTACGAAACGTTGACCCCGAAGTCTAGAGCGATGCCCCGCAGCCCGGACGCGTACCCCTGACCGACCGCACGGAACTTCCATTCGCCGTTGTAGCGGTAGAGCTCGCCGAAGATCATCGCGGTCTCCGTGGAGGCGTCCTCGGAGAGGTCGTAGCGGGCGAGTTCCTGACCGTCCATCTGGTTCACGACGCGGATGAAGGCGTTGTTGACCTGACCGAAGCTCTGTCCGCGGTTGTCGGCGTCGTGGATCGAGACCGGGAAGACGATCTTGTCGCAGTGGGCGGGCACCTGGGAGAGGTCCACGATGAGGGACTCGTCGTCCCCGTCACCCTCGCCGGTGAGGTTGTCACCGGTGTGCTCGACGGAGCCCTCGGGACTGCGCAGCTGGTTGTAGAAGACGAAGTACTCGTCCCCGAGGACCCGTCCGGCCTGGCACAGCAGCGCGCTGGCGTCGAGGTCGAAGGGGGCTCCGGTGGTGGAGCGCGCGTCCCAGCCGAGCCCGACGAGGACCTTGGTGAGGTTGGGTGCGGCCTTGGAGAGGGAGACATTGCCTCCCTTGGCGAGCGTGACGCCCATGATTCGGTTCCTCCCCGGTGGTGATGAGGCACGTCCGGCGCCGCACGGGTGTGCGGCGCCGGACGGTTAGAACGGTTCGGCTCAGACGTTGACGCCGAAGTCCTGCGCGATGCCGCGCAGGCCCGAGGCGTAGCCCTGGCCGACGGCGCGGAACTTCCACTCGGCGCCGTGGCGGTACAGCTCGCCGAAGACCATGGCGGTCTCGGTCGAGGCGTCCTCGGACAGGTCGTAGCGGGCGATCTCGGCGCCGCCGGTCTGGTTCACGACGCGGATGAACGCGTTGCGCACCTGGCCGAAGGACTGCTGACGGTTCTCGGCGTCGTAGATCGAGACCGGGAAGACGATCTTGGTCACGTCGGCCGGCACGGTGGCCAGGCTGACCTTGACCTGCTCGTCGTCGCCCTCGCCCTCGCCGGTGGTGTTGTCACCGGTGTGTTCGACGGAGCCGTCGCCGCTCTTCAGGTTGTTGAAGAAGACGAAGTCGCTCTCGTTACGGACCTTGCCCTCCTCGGTCACCAGGATGGCGCTGGCGTCGAGGTCGAAGTCCGTACCGGTGGTGGTACGGACGTCCCAGCCAAGACCGACGGTCACGGCGGTGAGGCCAGGGGCCTCCTTGGTCAGCGAGACGTTGCCGCCCTTGCTGAGGCTGACTCCCACGAGTCCCTCCATAGGTTTTCAGGGGCAGCGCCCCCGGTCGTGCGTTGGCATCGGATCAACGACTGGATCCTAGTGACGGGTTCCCGGTCGAAACAGTCGATTCGCCCGATGAATCCGAGGGTGTCGACTCCCGGGAGGGACCGGGGCGGCTCCCGGAGCGTCCCCGGCGGGGCTCAGAGGGCGTCCAGGGCCTTGAGGTACTCGCCCAGGTCACGGGCGTCCGGCAGGGCGTTGACGACGGTCCAGCGGACGACACCGTCCTTGTCGATGATGAAGGTGCCGCGCACGGCGCAGCCCTTCTCCTCGTCGAGGACCCCGTACGCGCGGGAGGCCTCGCCGTGCGGCCAGAAGTCGGAGAGCAGCGGGAACTCCAGGGACTCCTGCTCGGCGAAGACGCGCAGGGTGTGGATGGAGTCGTTGGAGACGGCGAGGAGCTGGGTGTCGTCGTTGACGAAGGCCGGGAGGTTGTCGCGCAGCTCGCCGAGCTCGCCGGCGCAGACGCCGGTGAAGGCGAAGGGGTAGAAGAGCAGCACCACGTTCTTCTCGTCGCGGAAGCCGGAGAGCCGAACGGTGCGCCCGTGGTTGTCCCTGAGCTCGAAATCCGGGGCCTTGGTGCCGACCTCGATCGCCATCGCGTACGCATCCCTCTTCGCGGGGCCCTGACCTTGGGCCGAAACGGTGATCCCACCCTACGGCCTGCGCCGAGAAGCCCCCGCCGGCGAACCGGCGGGGGCTTCTCGCAGCGTGGTGATCAGCGCTTGGGGGCGGTCAGGCGGGTGCCCGTCCAATCCTTGGCGACGCTGATGCTCTTGGTCTGGGAGAGACCAGCTGTCTGCGCGGCATCGTTGATGTCGGACGGCTCGATGTAACCGTCGCGGCCGGTCTTCGGCGTCAGCAGCCAGATGGTGCCGCCGTCCTCCAGAAGACCGATGGCGTCCACCAGGGCGTCGGTGAGATCGCCGTCCTCGTCGCGGAACCAGAGGACCACGGCGTCTGCGACGTCGTCGTACTCCTCGTCCACGAGCTCGGCCCCGATGATGGACTCGATGCCTTCACGGAGATCCTGGTCGACGTCGTCGTCGTAGCCGATCTCCTGGACCACCTGTCCGGGCTCGAACCCCAGCCTGCCGGCCGGGTTGGTCCGCTCCTCCGCGTGGTCCGCGGTCGCGCTCACGGCTTGCCTCCTGCTCATTCGGTAAATGCTTTGGGCCGCGCGTATGCGCGCGGCGCTGGCCGTAGTCCACACGTGCCGGGGTGGATCGCGCAAGTACCCGGCCGTGGAGACCGCCGAAACGGTGACGTTTGGGGCCGTCTCGCCGCAACTTTCGGCACCGTAGGCTCCCTCTCCGTGATCAGGCACACATGATTCGTCCCGGATTACGAACTTCTGCGGTTTCAGTCTGCCGAACGCCCGGACGAAACGCATGCGCGGGTTGAGCGTAAGGTTGCGATTTGACCCACCCAGACACGTGGAGGACACCGCTGGGGGTTACCCGTCGGTAAATGTGACGTCTGGCGCAGGCGGGGTACACGATGGACATCCCGACCACTTCGTGGCCCCGTGGGCACCACCGAACAGCGAAGGAAGAGCGTGGCTCCCGGATCCGATCGCAACCCGATCATCATTGGCGGCCTTCCCAGCCAGGTCCCGGATTTCGACCCGGAAGAGACCCAGGAATGGCTCGACTCCCTCGACGCGGCCGTCGACGAGCGGGGCCGTGAGCGGGCCCGCTACCTCATGCTCCGGCTCATCGAGCGGGCCCGTGAGAAGCGCGTGGCCGTGCCCGAGATGCGCAGCACGGACTACGTCAACACGATCGCCACCAAGGACGAGCCCTTCTTCCCCGGCAACGAGGAGATCGAGCGCAGGGTCCTCAACGCCACCCGGTGGAACGCGGCCGTCATGGTCTCGCGCGCCCAGCGTCCGGGCATCGGCGTCGGCGGTCACATCGCGACCTTCGCCTCCTCGGCCTCGCTGTACGACGTCGGCTTCAACCACTTCTTCCGCGGCAAGGACGAGGGCGACGGCGGCGACCAGATCTTCTTCCAGGGGCACGCCTCCCCCGGCATCTACGCCCGCGCGTACCTCCTCGACCGGCTGAACGACGCCCAGCTCGACGGCTTCCGCCAGGAGAAGTCGAAGTTCCCGAACGGCCTCTCGTCGTACCCGCACCCCCGGCTGATGCCGGACTTCTGGGAGTTCCCGACCGTCTCGATGGGCCTCGGCCCGCTCGGCGCGATCTACCAGGCCCGGATGAACCGGTACATGGAGGCGCGCGGCATCGCCGACACCTCGAAGTCACACGTCTGGGCGTTCCTCGGCGACGGCGAGATGGACGAGGTCGAGTCGGTCGGCCAGCTCTCCATCGCCGCCCGCGAGGGCCTGGACAACCTGACCTTCGTGGTCAACTGCAACCTCCAGCGGCTCGACGGCCCGGTGCGCGGCAACGGCAAGATCATCCAGGAGCTGGAGTCGATCTTCCGGGGCAACGGCTGGAACGTCATCAAGCTGATCTGGGACCGCTCCTGGGACCCGCTGCTCGCGCAGGACCGCGACGGCATCCTGGTCAACAAGTTCAACACCACCCCGGACGGCCAGTTCCAGACGTACGCCACGGAGACCGGCGGCTACATCCGCGACCACTTCTTCGGCGACGACCACCGGCTGCGGGCGATGGTCGAGGGCATGTCGGACCAGCAGGTCCTGCACCTGGGCCGCGGCGGCCACGACCACAAGAAGATCTACGCGGCCTACGCGGCGGCGAAGGCCCACACGGGCCAGCCGACCGTGATCCTCGCGCAGACCGTCAAGGGCTGGACGCTCGGCCCGAACTTCGAGGGCCGCAACGCGACCCACCAGATGAAGAAGCTGACGGTCGACGACCTCAAGCGCTTCCGCGACCGGCTGCACATCCCGGTGACCGACCGGCAGTTGGAGGACGGCCTGCCGCCGTACTACCACCCGGGCCGGAACTCCGAGGAGATCCAGTACATGCACGACCGCCGCAACGCGCTGGGCGGGTACGTCCCGACCCGCGTGGTGCGGGCGAAGCCGCTGGCCCTCCCCGACGACAAGACCTACGCGGCCGCCAAGAAGGGCTCCGGGCAGCAGTCGATCGCCACCACGATGGCCTTCGTCCGCATCCTGAAGGACCTGATGCGGGACAAGGAGATCGGCAAGCGCTTCGTGCTGATCGCCCCCGACGAGTACCGCACCTTCGGCATGGACGCGTTCTTCCCGAGCGCCAAGATCTACAACCCGCTGGGCCAGCAGTACGAGGCGGTGGACCGCGAACTCCTCCTCGCCTACAAGGAGTCGCCGACCGGTCAGATGCTGCACGACGGCATCTCCGAGGCCGGCTGCACGGCCTCGCTGATCGCCGCCGGCTCGGCCTACGCCACGCACGGCGAGCCGCTGATCCCGGTGTACGTCTTCTACTCGATGTTCGGTTTCCAGCGGACCGGCGACCAGTTCTGGCAGATGGCCGACCAGCTGGCGCGCGGCTTCGTGCTCGGCGCCACCGCCGGCCGCACCACGCTGACCGGCGAGGGCCTCCAGCACGCGGACGGCCACTCGCACCTGCTCGCCTCGACCAACCCGGCCTGCATCGCCTACGACCCGGCGTTCGGCTTCGAGATC
This sequence comes from Streptomyces sp. NPDC002057, assembly GCF_040296665.1. Classification (NCBI taxonomy): domain Bacteria; kingdom Bacillati; phylum Actinomycetota; class Actinomycetes; order Kitasatosporales; family Streptomycetaceae; genus Streptomyces; species Streptomyces sp. NPDC002057. The sequence continues at coordinate 98,510 of NZ_JBEOXR010000012.1, read as the reverse complement.
GCGCACATCGTCAAGGACGGTCTGCGCCGCATGTACGGCTCCGAGGCCGAGGACGTCTTCTACTACCTGACCGTCTACAACGAGCCGATCCAGCACCCGGCCGAGCCCGAGGACGTGGACGTGGAGGGCATCCTCCAGGGCATCCACCGCTTCAAGGCGGCCGAGGCCGGCACCATCCCGGCCCAGATCATGGCCTCGGGTGTCGCCGTGCCGTGGGCGGTCGAGGCGCAGCGGATCCTCGCCGAGGAGTGGAACGTCCGGGCCGACGTCTGGTCCGCGACCTCCTGGACCGAGCTGCGCCGCGAGGCCGTGGCCGTCGAGGAGCACAACCTGCTCCACCCGGACGAGGAGCAGCGCGTCCCGTACGTCACGCGCAAGCTCCAGGGCTCCGAGGGTCCGTTCGTGGCGGTCTCGGACTGGATGCGCGCGGTGCCGGACCAGATCTCCCGCTGGGTGCCGGGCACCTACGGCTCGCTCGGCGCGGACGGCTTCGGCTTCGCGGACACGCGGGGCGCGGCCCGGCGCTACTTCCACATCGACGCCCCGTCGATCGTGCTCGCGGTGCTGACCGAACTCGCCCGCGAGGGCAAGGTCGAGCGGTCGGTCCTGAAGCAGGCCGTGGACCGCTACCAGCTGCTCGACGTGTCGGCCGCCGACCCGGGCGCCGCGGGCGGCGACGCCTGATCCGGTAGCGCTCGGGGGCTCCGTCGGCACGGAGCGCCTGGTGAGGGCGGTGGGACCTTGGTCTCGCCGCCCTTCCGCGTTCTCTACGATTCCCGGCATGAGGGATCGCTGGGAAGAACGCACGCGGGTACCGCTGCTCGCGCTGGCCGTGGCGTTCGGCGTCGCGTACGCCGTGCCGATCGTGGCTCCCGGCGCCGCGCCGTGGGTGCACCGGCTGTGCACCCAGGTCGAGTGGGTGGTCTGGGCGGCCTTCGCCCTGGACTACCTGGTCCGGCTCGCGATCGCCCCGGCCCGCTGGGCCTTCGTCCGCTCCCACCCCCTCGATCTGCTCGCGGTCCTGCTGCCGATGGTGCAGCCGCTGCGGCTGCTGCGGGTCGTCTCCACGCTCCTCCTGGTGGGCCGGCGGGCCCGGATGGCCCCGCAGATCACGCTCACCACATATGTGGCGGGTGCGGTCGTCGGGTTGATGATGTTCGGCTCGCTGGCCGTGCTGCACGTCGAGCGCGACGCGCCGAACGGCAACATCAGGACGCTCGGGGACGCGGTCTGGTGGTCCTTCACCACGATGACCACGGTCGGCTACGGCGACCACGCCCCGACCACCGGCCTCGGCCGGGTCCTCGCGGTGGGCCTGATGCTCTCGGGCATCGCGCTGCTCGGTGTCGTCACCGCGAACATCGCGGCCTGGTTCATCTCCCGTTTCGACCGGGACGACGCGGTGGAGCGCCGGCAGACGGAGCTCCTGGAGGCGCTGACCCGGGAGGTCCGCGACCTGCGCGCGGAGGTCGCCCGCCTCGCGGCCCCGTCCCCGGCCCCCACCTCGGCACCAGCACCGGCACCGGCACCGGCACCGGCCACGATCCCGGTCCCCGGGCCGATGCCCGGGCCGGCCCCGGAGGGAGCGGCGGGCTCCCCCGCCCCTACCGCTCCCAGAGCTTGAACGCTCTGACCTCGTAGGGCGACTGCGGCACCCACGTCCCCTTGCCCGGGTAGGTCTCGAACTCGCCCGTCTCCGCGCACTCCGCCGACTGGTACGTGGTGACCGGCCGTCCCGTGCGGTTGGCGAGGGACTGCGCCGAGGTGCCGGCCGGCAGGGCGACACAGCTGTCGATGTCGGTCGTGGCCAGTTCATGGGTCTGAGCCCTGCCCTTGAAGTCGGGCTTGGACCAGAGGCAGAGCCGTCCGGGTCCGCAGGCCCCGAGAGCCGTCCCGGGCGGCGCGGCGGCCGCCGGGGCCACCGGGGCCGCCAGGAGCGCCGTCAGGACGGCCGCGACGGCGAGCACCGCCCTCACGTACGCCCCCTTCGCGTCCGTGCCGTTCGCGTCCGTGCCCTTCGCGTCCGTGCCCTTCGCGCGCACGCCCTTCGTATACAGGTCCTTCGTATACATGCTGATGAGCCCCCGTTTCGTCACTCTCCGTAACCACGAGCATGGCGGAGGTCGGCGTGCAACGGAAGAGGGGCCGCCCCCGTTCACGCGAACGGGTGACGGCCCCCTACGGGAACCCTGACGAGGTCAGATGTGACCGCCGCCCATGCCCGCCTCCGCGTTCTCGCCGCGCTTGGTGAGCGTGGCGACGAGGGCCGCGACGACGGCGACCGCACCGGCGACCGTGAAGGCCAGACCCATGCCGTCGAGGAACGTGTCGTGGATGACTCCGGTGATCCGCTGGAGGAGGTCGGGGGTCATCCCCGGCGCCTGGGCCAGCTCCGTCGGGGCCATGCCGAACTCGGCGGCCTGCTCGAGCTGCGGGTTGACCGGGGCCTGGATGCCGGCGTCCTGCCAGTTGCCCGCGAAGGAGTCGGCGACCTTGGAGGACATGACGGCGCCGAGCACCGCCGTACCGAGCGCGCCGCCGACCTGCATCGCGGCCTGCTGCAGACCGCCGGCCACGCCGGAGAGCTCCAGCGGCGCGTTGCCGACGATGACCTCGGTGGCGCCGACCATGACCGGGGCGAGACCCAGGCCGAGCAGCGCGAACCAGAGCGACATCACGAAGGTGCCGGTGCCGGCGGAGAGCGTGATCATGCCGAACATCGCGACGGCCGTGCAGACCATGCCGCCGACGAGCGGCACGCGCGGCCCGAACCTGGTGATCAGCGCGCCGGCCAGCGGCGAGGAGACGATCATCATCGCGGTCAGCGGCAGCAGGTGCAGACCGCTGTCGACCGGGCTGAGCCCCTTCACGCCCTGGAGGTAGAAGGTCACGAAGAACAGGCCGCCCATGAAGGCGAAGGCCATCAGGACCATGAGCACGACACCGGCCGAGAGCGGCACGGAGCGGAACATGGCGAGCGGGACGAGCGGCTCCTTGACCTTGGTCTCCCAGAAGGCGAAGACGGCGAAGAGGAGCAGCGCCCCGATCAGGCAGCCCCAGGTCTTGCCGCTGGACCAGCCCCAGGACTCGCCGGCCTTGATGAGACTCCAGACGAGGGAGGCCATGGCGCCGGAGAGCAGCAGGATGCCGAGGACGTCGAAGGAGCGCGGTGCGTTCTCGGCCCGGTGGTCCTTGAGGATGACCAGGCCGAGGACGAGGGCGACGACGCCGACGGGCACGTTGATGAAGAAGACGGACTGCCAGCTGACGTGCTCGACGAGCAGGCCGCCGACGATCGGGCCGCCCGCCGTGGAGGCACCGATGACCATGCCCCAGATGCCGATGGCCATGTTCAGCTTCTCGGCGGGGAAGGTGGCGCGCAGCAGGCCGAGGGCGGCCGGCATCAGCAGGGCGCCGAAGAGGCCCTGGAGGACGCGGAAGCCGATCACGGCCCCGATGGAGTCGGAGAGGCCGATCGCGCCGGAGGCCACGGCGAAGCCGGCGATGCCGATGAGGAAGGTCTGCCGGTGGCCGAAGCGGTCGCCGAGCTTGCCCGCGGTGATCAGGGCGACGGCGAGCGCGAGCAGGTAGCCGTTGGTGATCCACTGGACCTGGGCGAGGGAGGCGCCGAGGTCGTTCTTGATGGCGGGGTTGGCGATGGCGACGATGGTGCCGTCGAGGGCGACCATCATCACGCCCACGGCCACGCCGAAGAGGGTCAGCCAGGGGTGGCCGCGCAGTCCCTTCGCCGGGCCCGGTACGGGTTCCCGGACGCCCCCCTCGCCCTGCGGGGCCTTTTCCACGGTGGTCTGACTATTCATGCGAACGAGGCTAGTGACAGTCACTGACAATTGACAAAGCGATTCACGCGTCGGTAACTGTCACGTAGCTCACAGGTACGCTGAGCTGGACGAAATGCCTGGAAAGAGGACGTAGACGTGACCGTGCCCGGCCTGCGCGAGCGGAAGAAGCAACGCACGCGCGACGAGCTGACCCGGGTGGCCCTGGAGCTCTTCACCACCCAGGGGTACGAGCGGACCACCGTCGACGAGATCGTCGACGCCGTGGAGGTCTCCCAGCGCACCTTCTTCCGGTACTTCTCCTCCAAGGAGGAGGTGGCCTTCGCCGTCCAGCAGATGGTGGAGGAGCGCTTCGTCGAGGCCCTCGGGCTGCGGCCGCCGGGCGAGGGCCCCTTCGACGCGATGCGCAACGCCGTGCTCAGCGGCTGGGACACCATCGGCGACGCCATCGTCGAGGTCGTGCCGGTCGAGCTGTACCTGCGCACCTTCCAGATGATCGAGTCGACGCCCGCGCTGCTCGCCGTCCATCTGCGCCGCTCCACCGAGATGGAGGAGACGATCGCGCGGATCATCGCCGACCGCGAGGGCCTCGACGTGGACGGCGACCCGCGCCCCCGGATCGCGGTGGCGGCGTTCAGCGGTGTGATGCGAGTCACGGGCCAACTCTGGGGCCGGGGTACGGACCAGAGCCTGGAGGCCATCCGCGCCCTCACCGAGGAGTACCTCGACCACCTCGGCCCGGCCCTCGCCCCGCACTGGCGGGGCGAGGACCGCGAGGACGGCCCGGAGCCCGGGTCCCCGTAGGACCGGGCGGCACGAGGTCCGGGCCCCGTCGGCCGCCGAAAGCGGGCCCGCGGCCGTTCACCCTCGCCCCGTAGGGTGGCCGCCCTATGACCTCAGTCGAAGCCGCCTCCCCCACCCTGATCGTCGTGCGCACCCTCCTCGCGCTCGCCGTCGTGTTCGTGCTCCTCGCGACCACCGGGTGGACCACGATCCGGCACCACCCCTCGCCCGGCCCGTCCCGCGAGGCAGCGCTCGCCGCCTGGGCCCGCGACCGGATCGACCACCGCCCGCCGCCGGAGCCCGGCGCCCCCGCCCGTACCGTCGCCGCGTTCTTCGCCGGACTCGGCCAGGCGCGCGCGGCCCGGCTCGCCGAGCGGCACCCGCTCGTCGTCGGCAATCTCGACGGCGCCCCGGTCTCCCTGCGCTACCGCGCCAACCGGATCGCCCTCGGCCGGGTGCTCACCGCCGAACGGGACAGCGTCGACGACAGCAGGCTCTCCGCCGAGGGACGGCACGAGGCGCGGCGCCGGGTCGACCGCTTCACCTCGCTGATGCGGCCCGGCCGGCAGATCCTCGCGTTCGACCCGGGCGGTACGGGGCGGACCGCCGAGGTCTTCGGGGACCTGGACCGGGCCCGGCGCGTCTCGGTGATCGTCCCGGGCGTGGACACCAACCTCCTCACCTTCCAGAAGACCCACGGCCGGTACAGGGCCCCCGTCGGCATGGCGGAGGCGCTCTACGCCGCCGAACGCCGGACCTCGCCCGGCACCGAGGTCGCGGTGATCGCCTGGGCCGACTACACCGCGCCCGTCGGGGTCGGGATCGACGCGATGACCGGCCGGCTCGCCGAGCAGGGCGCCGAACGGCTCGTGGGGCTGGCCGAGGCGCTGCCGGGCCACGCGCGCGTGGCGCTGTTCTGCCACAGCTACGGCTCCGTGCTCTGCGGGGTCGCCGCTCCCCGGCTGCCCGCCCGGGTGACCGACCTCGCCGTGGCCGGGAGCCCCGGGATGCGGGTCGAGCGGGCGGCCGAACTCGGCGGCCACGCGCGCGTGTGGGCGATGCGGGACGCCGACGACTGGATCGCGGACGTGCCGCACCTGGAGGTGGCCGGCGTCGGGCACGGCGCGGACCCGGTGACCCCGGAGTTCGGCGCGCGGCTGCTCTCGGCGCGGGGGGCGATCGGTCACAGCGGCTATTTCGAGCCGGGGACCGAGAGCCTCGGCAACTTCGCCGCGATAGGCGTCGGCGCCTACGGGAGCCTCGTCTGCGCACGTGCCGACAGCGCTTGCCACGACGGAATATCCGGCGCGGAAGGTCGCTGACGCGCGTAGATCACGTCATTTCGGGACCTGTCACGGGGGCGACGCACGGACACGCGCCATTTACGATGAGGCGTATGGGTGATGAGCTGGCCGGAAATCATGCCACCTGGGAGTTCGAGAGCGACGCCCTCCTCATCCGTTTCGATCGGGGGAACCGCACGCCGAAGCTGCTCAGTGTGCTGCGCGAACGACGGGTACCGCACGAGGCGTTGGCGTCCGTGACGCTCACGCCCGGCAAGCGGGGCACCGTCGTGCTGCACGCCGTGCCGAGGCCGGGTGCCGACCCCCTGATGGAAGCGGCGGCGGGACAGCTCCCGGAGAACAGCGATCCGTACCGCCTGGTGCTCCCGGCGGAGAAGGAGACGCTCGCCGAGTACTACCGGGACGAGCTGCGGACCCTTCTCACGGACGGAGCGGACAGAGCCGACGGGGCAGGCGGAGCCGACGGGACAGGTGGGGCAGGGGGAGCGCCGGGGGTCAGCGGGACGACCGGGGCCGCCGGGACCTTGTACACCGAGGACGCCTCGGGTGCCCCGGGTCCTTCGAGCGTCCTGGACGTGCCGCCCGCCGACCGTTTCCTGGTCGCGCCGCCGTCGGGTCCGCAGTCCTTCAAGGCGTACGACGGGAAGGCGAGCTTCGACGGGCAGTCGGAGGTCGCGTTCCGCTGGTCCTGGACGGGGGCGTCCTCCGAGAAGTGGAAGGCGGGTGACCAGTTCTTCCACGTACGGGACCTCTGCGGGGTCGAGTGGCGCTCGCCGGACGTGCTCGACGGGCATCTGCGCCTGGTGCCCCGGGGCGGCGATCCCCGGGCGTCCCAGCCCGACCGGGACCCCGCCTCCGTCGTCTTCGGTCTGGGGTACGGGCCGGTGCACCTGTCCCTCCCCTTCGCGGCGGCGGTCCTGGCGGCGATCAGGAGCGCGGACCGCGTGCCCGTCCGCGTCGCGGCGCCGGGGGCGGTGGCCGAAAGGATTCGGCACCTGGGTGAACTGCACCGGGCGGGACTGGTGACGGACGAGGAGTTCTCGGCGAAGAAAGCGGAACTCCTGGCCGAGCTGTAGCGGTGTCCCGCCGCGCCCGGCCCCCTCGGCGAAGGACCCTCCGGAGGGGTGTCATACCCCGGTATCAGGCCGGAGCCCGGTCCCCGGTATGACGTCGGAGGGCCGGGCGGCTGCCTACCCTGAGCGGGTCATGGCTACCGAACCGCGGCACGAGCCGCCACCCCACCGACAGCCGGGCCCGCCCGGCCGGCCGAGCCGGCTCCAGCGGCTCGGCAGGCCCGGTCGGCTCAGCACCCGGACGCGCGAGATGTTCCAGGGGCTCGGCACCGCGCTCACCACCCCCACCACCCACGGGGCGCCCCTCTTCGCCGAGGCCTCCTCGCGGTGGGTGCGGCTGCTGCCGTACGCCGTCGCCGTCGCCTTCGTCGCCTCGCTGCTCCCCACCACCGTCCACCTCCTCTCCGGGGACTACGGCGTCAACGGGGCCCTCGCCGGGGCCATCGGCACCGCGCAGACCGCGCCGCTGCTGCTCGCCGTCAGCCGCCCCCTCCAGGCGTGGTGGATCGTCTTCGCCGCCGACGTGCTCGGCGCGCTCGTCCTGCTCGCCTCGGACGGCCCGCGCGCGCAGCTGTGGCCCTGGACCCCGCCGATCGTCGTCGGCTACTGCGCGCTGATGATCGCGCTCGGCCTGCGCGAGTCCCGCCGGGCCCTGTTCGGAGTCTGGCTGGCGACGGGCGCGGCCGGGTACGTCCTGGAGGCGTTCCGGCCGGCCGGGTACACCAGCGTCCACACCCTGCTGCTCGTCCTGAGCGGGGTGCTGCTCCTCCTCACCTCGGCGGTACGCGCGCGGGGGGACGCCCAGCGCAAGCTCGTGGAGCAGGAGACCATCAGCGAGGCCGAGCGGGCCCGCCGCACGCTCCTGGAGGAGCGGGCGAGGATCGCGCGCGAGCTGCACGACGTGGTGGCCCACCACATGTCCGTGATCACCGTGCAGGCCGACTCGGCCCCGTACCGCATCCCGGACCTCCCGGACGCGGCCCGCGAGGAGTTCACCTCGATCGCGTCGAGCGCGCGCGAGTCGCTGGCCGAGATGCGCCGGCTGCTGTCCGTGCTGCGCAGCGACGGCGCCGAGGGCGAGCGGGCCCCGCAGCCGGGCCTGGACCGGGTCCAGCAGCTGGTCGAGGCGACCGTGCGGGCCGGGGTGCCGGCCGAGTTGCGGCTCGCCGCCGACCTCGGGGACGTACCGCAGGCGGTGGACCTCTCGGCGTACCGGATCGTGCAGGAGGCCCTCGCCAACGTCGTCCGGCACGCGCCGGGGGCGTCGACCCGGGTGTCGGTCCGGGCGGACGACGGCTGGCTGACGGTGCTCGTGGTCAACGGGCCCTCGCTGGAGGGGCGTTCCGCGGTGGAGCGGGGGGCGTCCGGTACCGGGCACGGGCTCGTCGGCATGCGGGAGCGCGTACGGTTGACGGGCGGCTCCCTCGACACCGGGCCGCTGCCGGACGGCGGCTTCCGGGTCGCGGCCAGGCTTCCCCTGCGTACGAAGGACCCCGAGTGACCATCCGCGTGATCATCGTCGACGACCAGGCCATGGTGCGGGCGGGTTTCGCCGCGCTGCTCGCCGCGCAGCCCGACATCGACGTCGTGGGCGAGGCGCCGGACGGCAGGCAGGGCGTCGACGTGGCGCGCTCGACGCACCCGGACGTGGTGCTGATGGACGTGCGGATGCCGGAGCTGGACGGGCTCGCCGCCGCCCGGGAGATCCTGCACCCGCCGGTCGGGGTCACCCACCGGCCGAAGGTGCTGATGCTGACCACCTTCGACGTGGACGACTACGTGTACGAGGCGCTGCGCGCCGGTGCCTCCGGCTTCCTCCTGAAGGACGCGCCGCCCGCCGATCTGATCGGTGCGGTACGGGTGGTGGCGGCGGGCGAGGCGCTGCTCGCCCCGTCCGTGACCCGCCGTCTCATCGCCGACTTCGCCGCCTCCCGGCCCGCGCCGCGCCGGGACACCACGGCGCTCCGGCTGAACGGTCTGACCCCGCGCGAGACCGAGGTCCTCGAACTGATCGCCCGGGGCCTGTCGAACCAGGAGATCGCCGACCATCTGGTCCTCGCCGAGCAGACGGTGAAGACCCACATCGGCCGGGTCCTCGCCAAGCTGGACCTGCGCGACCGGGCGCAGGCGGTGGTCTTCGCGTACGAGTCGGGACTGGTGACCCCGGGTACGACCTGACGGGTCGGCCACACCCCCGGGGGCACCGGCGCTCCGCCCGGGGGACGCGGGCGCGCCCGGGTTCCGGTCCCGCCCGCACCCGCCCCACCTGCGGGAACCGTCCGCACCCCGGCCTGCCCCCGGGGGAAAACCCCACCCCTCCGGTGGTGTTGGCCGCTCGTCCACCCCCTACCCCGGTATGGGTCGGGAGTTGGCCCCCCGGTGTGACGTGCCGTCACCCGTCGTCTTCCTACCTTCCTCTCGCCAGCGAACGAGCGAGTACCGGAGAGGGAGGGCGACCCCATGCGCCGCATTTCGAGGACCCTGATCACCGCGGCCCTGGTGACCGCCGTGGTCGGCGGGACGGCCGGCTGGGCGTCCGGGAACAGCCAGGAGGCCGTGACCGGCGCGCCGGCGGGGACGGCGGCCTGGCGGGCGGCGGGGCTGCCGGACCCGGAGCGGATGGACCCGGCCGGGGTGGCGCGGTTCTTCGCCGGGCTGAGCCCCGTACGGCAGCGGGAGCTGGCCCGGACGCACCCGACGGTGGTCGGGAACCTCGACGGGGCGCCCCTGGAGCTGCGGTACGAGGCCAACGCCCGCTCCACGCGGGGGGCGTTCGGCGGGGCGCGGGTCCTCGCCCACGACGCGCGCGGCCGGGGGCAGGTGGCCCTGGTGTTCGGGGACCTGGCGCGGGCCGAGCACGTGGCGGTGATCGTGCCCGGCTCCGACGTCGACGCGGACCACGTCCGGCCGCTGGCGGACATGGCGACCGAGCTGCGCCGGGCGACCGGGGGGCGTACGGCGGTCGTCGCCTGGGCCGGGTACACGACCCCCGTCGGCGTCGGCCTCGACGCGGCCACCGGCCGTCTCGCCGAGGCCGGGGCCGACCGGCTCACCCGGTTCACGGACGGCCTCTCGGCGGTCGGGGCGGCCGAGCCGTCCGTGTTCTGCCACAGCTACGGCTCCGTGGTCTGCGGCCTCGCCGCCCACGGCCTGAAGGCCAAGGACCTGGTCGTCCTCGGCTCCCCCGGGATGCGCGCCGAGCACGTGAACGAGCTCGGCACCTCCGCCCGCGTCTGGGCGGCGAAGGATCCCACCGACTGGATCGACCGGATCCCCAACGTCGAGTTCGCGGGCCTCGGGCACGGCGCCGACCCGACCGACCCGGCCTTCGGGGCCCGTCGGGTCCCGGCCGAGGACGCCGCCGGCCACGGCGGCTACTTCGCGCCCGGCACCGCCTCCCTCCGCGCGTTCGCCGCGATCGCCGAGGGGGACGTCCGATGAGCACGCTGACGACGATGGCCCGGAGGATCGATTCCGGCACCCCGGCCCACCGCGACCGGGCGATCGACGGGCTGCGCGCCCTGGCCCTGCTCGCCGTGCCGACGGGGCACTGGCTGCTCGGGGGGTTCACGCTCTCCTCCGACGGGGCGATCCACAACGCGAGCCCGCTGGGCACGTTCGCGGGTCTCGCCCCGGTCAGCTGGGTCCTCCAGATGCTGGGGATCTTCTTCCTGGTCGGCGGCTACGCCTCGGTCCTGTCGTACCGGGGCCGCAAGGGCTCCGCGGGCGAGTGGCTCAAGAGCCGCCTCGCCCGGCTCGGCCGCCCGGTCCTCGGGGTGACCGCCGTGTGGGCGGCGCTGCTGCCGGTGCTGCACTTCGGGGTCGGGGTGCCGGTGGACACCCTGCGGACGGCGTCCACGCTGGTGATCCAGCCGCTCTGGTTCGTCGGGGTGTACACGGTGGTCACCGCCCTCACCCCGCTGTGCGTGCGGGCGGCGCGGCGGCTCGGGGTCTGGGCGGCGGCTCCGCTGCTCGGCTCGGTCGCCGTCGTCGACCTCCTGCGGTACGGGCCGTACGCCGACGCCGTGCCGTCCTGGCTGAGCCTCCTGAACATCCTGCCCGGCTGGCTGTTCGCGTACCAGCTCGGCGTCTCCTGGGGCGAGGGCCGGGTCACCCGGAGGCACGCCTGGGCGCTGCTGCTGGGCGGGGCCGCGCTCTTCGCCGCCCTGCTGCTGGCCTTCGGGTACCCGGCGTCGATGGTCGGCGTCCCCGGCGAGGCACGCACCAACTCCCACCCGCCGTCCCTGCTCGTCCTCGCCCTCGCCGCCGCGCAGGGCGGAGCGGCGATCCTGCTCCGGGACCGGCTCGGGAGGCTCCTGAGGCGGCCCGCGGTCTGGGCACCGGTCGTGGTCGTGAACCTGTCGGCGATGACGATCCTCTGCTGGCACCAGACGGCGATGCTCACGGCCGCGATCCCCGCCTCGTACCTCGGGGAGGTCCCGGGCCTCGTCGGCGCGCCGGACTCGGTCGGCTGGATCCTGGCCCGGCTGGCCTGGATGCCGGTCTTCGCCGGGCTGCTCGTCCTGATCGGCCGGTACGCCCGGGGCTTCGAGTCGCCGTGGACGCGGAGCGGCCCGGCCCGCCGCACCCTCGCGGGAGTGCTCGCCGCGGGGTTCGCGGTCTTCGCCCTGGGGCTGGCGTGACGCCCCGGGGGCGAACGGTCCCCCGGGGCCCGGGGTGCGGCGTACGGCGTCCCGCCTCAGACCTCCCGCGCCGCGGACGTCGAGCTCATGTCCGGGTAGCGGTCGCCCGCCACCCGGCCGGCGATCGGCTCCAGCGCGGCGAGTTCGTCCGCGGTGAGGACGATGCGGGTGGCGGCCGCGTTCTCCTGGAGGCGGGCGCGCTTGCGGGTGCCGGGGATCGGGACGACCGTCAGGCCGTGGACGGAGGCCCGCTGCTGGACCCAGGCGAGGGCGATCTGCGCCGGGGTCGCCCCGTGGGCGGCGGCGATCTTGCGGACCGGGTCGAGGAGGGCCGCGTTCCGTTCGGCGTTCTCGCCGGTGAAGCGGGGCTGGTGGCGGCGGAAGTCGCCGCCCGACAGGTCCTTGGCGGCGTCCGCGAACGACCCGGTCAGGAAGCCCCGGCCGAGCGGCGAGTACGGCACGAAGGTGACGCCGAGCTCGGCGGCGACGCCGACGGCGCTGCGCTCGACGTCCCGGGAGAAGAGCGACCACTCCGACTGGAGGGCGGCGATCGGGTGGACGGCGTGGGCCTCGCGGAGTTCGGGCCCGGTGACCTCGCTGAGGCCCAGGTGGCGGACCTTGCCCTCCCGGACGAGCTCGGCCATCGCGCCGACGGACTCGGCGAACGGGACCTCCGGGTCGCGCCGGTGCATGTAGTAGAGGTCGATGGTCTCGATGCCGAGGCGGCGCAGGCTGTTCTCGACCGCGTGCCTGATGTATGCGGGGTCGTTGCGGACGGCCCGGTAGGCGGGGTCGTCGGCGCGCCGCTCGATGGCGAACTTGGTGGCGAGGGTGACCTCGTCGCGGTGGGCGGCGAGAAAGGGGGCGAGGAACTCCTCGTTGGCGCCGTTGCCGTAGATGTCGGCGGTGTCGACGAGGGTGACGCCGGCCTCCAGGGCCGCTTCGAGGGTGTCGCGGGCGGCGGCCTCGTCGGTGTCCCCGTAGAACTCGCTGATGCCCATGGAGCCGAAGCCCTGGACGCCGATCTCCGGTCCGTCCTGGCCGCCGAGACGTACCGTGTCGATCCTGTTCGCGCTGGTCATGAAGGTGCTCCTCCGCATGCGGTCCCGTAGTGGCTGATCTTGATGTCGAGCACGGCGAGCGTGTCCTGGAGTTCGGTGATCCGGGAGAGGACGTCCCGCCGGGTCGCCTCCAGGAGCTCGCGCCGTTCGTCGCGGGTGTGATCGCCCTCGCGCACCAGCTCGGCGTACCGGACCATGTCGGCGACCGGCATGCCGGTGAGCCGCAGCTTGCCGACGAACGCGAGCCAGTTCAGGTCCCGGTCGGTGAAGCGCCGCTGGCCGGTGTGGGAGCGGTCGACGTGCGGCATGAGGCCGATCCGTTCGTACCAGCGCAGGGTGTGCGCCGAAAGGCCGGTCAGGGCGGCCACCTCGCTGATGGTGTGGTGCGCCCGGGTACCGCTCGTGCTCGCGATCACGCTCATACCCCCACGCTAAAACGTTGGAGTGCACTCGAAGCAAGTAGGGCAAGTAGGCTCGGCCCCATGGAGAGCAGCGTGCCGAGCCTGGCGTCGATCGAGAACTGGCCCGTCCCCACCGCGGCCGCCGCCGTGGTCCGCGCGGACGGCACCCTGGCCGGGGTCCACGGCCCCACCGGGCGGCGTTTCCCCCTCGCCTCGGTCACCAAGCCGCTCGCCGCGTACGCCGTCCTCGTCGCGTACGAGGAGGGGGCGATCGAGCTCGACGAGCCGGCCGGGCCGGAGGGGGCGACCGTGCGCCACCTCCTCGCCCACACCTCGGGGCTCGCCTTCGACGAGAACCGGGTCATGGCCGCGCCCGGCACCCGCCGGATCTACTCCAACACCGGTTTCGAGGCGCTCGGCGACCATGTCGCCAAGGCGACCGACATCCCCTTCGCCGACTACCTCCACCAGGCGGTCCTGGAGCCGCTCGGCATGACGTCGACGACGCTGGAGGGCTCGCCCGCCAAGGACGGCGTGTCGAGCGTGGACGACCTGGTGCGCTTCGCCGCCGAGGTGCAGGCGCCCCGGCTGCTCGACCCGCGGACCGTCCTGGACGCGATGACCGTGGCCTACCCCGGTCTGACCGGCATCCTGCCCGGATACGGGCACCAGCGGCCGAACGACTGGGGCCTCGGCTTCGAGATCCGTGACGGCAAGGCCCCGCACTGGACCGGCGCGGCCTCCTCGCCGCGCACCTTCGGTCACTTCGGGCAGTCCGGCACGTTCCTGTGGATCGACCCGGACGCGCGGGCCGCGTGCGTGGCGCTCACCGACCGCCCCTTCGGGGCGTGGGCGGTCGAGGCCTGGCCGCCGTTCACCGACGCGGTCCTCGCGGACCTGCGGGCGCGCTGAGGCCCACCGGGGAAGCCCGGTCAGTCGTCGCAGCGGGCGGTGGGGAGCGTCCCGTCGGTGCCGCTGACGGAGACGTCGACCAGGCCGGCCGGGTCGGAGGCGTAGGCGGTCGTGCACACCAGCTGGCGGACGGCGGCCTCCGAGAGGCTCGTGACGGGGAACGGGGCCCGGAGCCGGAGCAGGCGGCGCGCCACCGGGGTCGCCCCGTCGGTCGGCACGATACGCGGCGCCCCGGCCCGCGGCAGCGCGGTGGTGATGCCGACGGCCGCCTCGTCGGCCCGGGGGCCGGCCAGGAGCATGGCGAGGACCTTGTCGGTGCCGGCCCCCGAACGGCGCAGGTCGTCGGCGGACACCTCGTAGTCCGGACCGAAGCCGTCGAAGGGGACCCCGTCGGCCCCCGAGCCGTCCGACGAGGTGGGCACCCCCTCGGGGCTCCGGGGGTCGCGGGCCACCGGCATCGACCGGCCGTCGGGGCCGAGGAAGTAGAGGACGATCCGGTCCTCCGGGATCGGCTGGACGATGACGGTCGCCGCCCCGCCCGCCTCGACGACGTCGGTCTCCTGGATGCCGCAGCCCGCCAGCGCCAGCAGGGCGAGCAGCGCGACGGCCGCCCGGCGGTTCACAGCGGCATCCGTACGGTGAAGACGGCCCCGCCCTCGGGGTGGTTGGCGGCCGTGACGGTGCCGCCGTGCAGCCGTACGTTCTCCAGGGTGATGGCGAGGCCGAGGCCGCTGCCCGCCGAGCGGGTACGGGCCCGGTCCGCCTTGTAGAAACGGTCGAAGACGTGCGGCAGGACGTCCGGGTGGATGCCCGGCCCCCGGTCGGCGACCTCCGTCACCAGCCGGTCCCCCTCCGCGTACAGCCGGACCGTCACCGGCGCCCCGCCGTGCCGGAGGGCGTTGCCGACGAGGTTGGCGACGACGACGTCGAAGCGGCGCGGGTCGAGGCGGGCCCTGATCCCCTCGGCGAGGTGCGGGACGACCTGCGCCGGGTCGGTCCAGTGCCGGTGCTGGAGGGTCTTGCGGACGCAGTCGGCGGCGTCGACCTCGTCGGTGTGGAGTTCGGCGGCGCGCGCGTCGAAGCGGGAGATCTCCATCAGGTCCTCGACGAGCACGGCGAGCTTCCCGGTCTCGGAACTGACCAGCCGGACGGCGCGGGCGGTGTCGCTGTCCAGGCTCCCGGCGTCCTCGTCGAGGACCTCGGTGACCGCGAGCATCCCGGCGAGCGGGGTACGGAGTTCGTGCGAGACGTCGGAGGCGAAGCGGCGGGCGCGGGCCTCGGCGTTGCGGAGCTCCGTGACGGAACGTTCCAGCTCGGCGGCGGACTCGTTGAACGTCCGGGCGAGATCGGCGAGTTCGTCGCTGCCCTTGGCGTGGATACGGGTGTCGAGCCGGCCGCGCCCCATGCTGTGGGCCGCGCGGCGCAGCTCCCGCACGGGCCGGAGCACGCCCCGCGCGGCGATCAGCGCGGGGATCAGGGCGATGGCGAGGGCGGGGAGGGCGCCGTCGCGGGCGGCCGCGACCATGGCCTCCACGTTCGCCTCCTCCGCGCCGAGGTCCATCACCGCGTAGAGCACCAGACCGGTGTGCTGGGGCGGCCCCTGGGCCGAGTGGGTCAGGAAGACGGCGGGGACCGCGATCGTGAGGTACGGGGTGCCGCCCTTGACGACCCGCTGGAAGCTGCCGTGCGGCACCGCCTCGGTGACGGCGCGGGCGCGCAGCTCCGGGGTGATGACGGAGGAGGTGGGCCGGTCGGTGGAGGAGACGCGGAGGGAGCCGTACTCGGCGTAGACGCGCCAGGGGCGCGGCTTGCCCTGGCGGGCGATCATCAGGAGCGAGGACCGCAGGGTGTCGGCGTCGACGGGCAGCGGGGTGTTGAGCGCCTCGACCTGCTCGCGGAAGGCGGAGACGGCGGTGTCCTGGGTCTGCTCCAGGATCGCGTTGCGGGCGGCCCGGTAGGTGAGGGCGGCGGTGGTGCCGCAGCCGACGGCGGCGACGAGCAGGAACGCGAGGACGAGGCGGGTGCGCAGGCCGAAGGGGTGGAGGCGCAGCCGGGGGCCGCGGGCCCTGCGGCCCCTCGCGCGCCCGGAGGCGCCCCGGTGACCGGTGTCCCTCGTGTCCCCGGTGTCCCTCGCCGCTCCCGTGTCCCCGGTGTCCGGCTCCGGGCTGACGCAGGCCTTCACAGCGGTCCGAAGCGGTAGCCGAAGCCCCGCAGCGTCTGGATGTAGCGCGGCTCGCCGGTGTCCTCGATCTTCGTCCGCAGCCGCCGGACACAGGCGTCGACCAGCCGGGCGTCCCCGTGGTAGCTGTGCTCCCAGACGTGTTCGAGGAGCTGCTGCCGGCTGAAGACCTGCTCGGGCGCGGCGGAGAGGTGGAGCAGCAGCTTCAGTTCGGAGGGGGCGAGGGCGACGCGCTCCCCCGCCTTGGCGACGGTGAGACCGGCCCGGTCGATCGCCAGCTCCCCGTGGAACTCGACGGCGCTCCGGCCGCCGCTCCCGGGCTCCTCGATACGGCGGAGCACGGCCCGGATCCGGGCCTCGATGACCTCCGTACGGGCGGGCTTGACGATGTAGTCGTCGGCGCCGGCCTCCAGGCCGATGACGACGTCGAAGTCGTCGCCGCGGGCGGTCAGCATGATGATGGGCAGCTGGCTGCTCTCGCGGACCCGGCGGCAGACCTGGACGCCGTTCATGCCGGGCAGCATCAGGTCGAGGAGCAGCAGGTCGGGCCGGAACTCCCCGAGCGCGTCGAGCCCCGCCTCGCCGGTGGGCGCGGTGCGCACCTCGTGACCGCGGCGCCGCAGCCCGAGTTCGACGCCCTCGCGGACGGAGGGGTCGTCTTCTATCAGGAGCACGCGGGGCATGTGTGGAGTATCCCAAGGTGGAGAGGGCGGAACCGGACCGGGGAGGACGTGAACGGCGCCCGGCGGAACACGGGCCCGGCGGCGGTCACGTCCGGCGGGTGAGGCGGCCCGAGGCGGAGGCGAGGAGGGTCTGGAGTTCGGTGAGCCGGAGGGGGCGCGACAGGATCGCGAAGACCGCGAGGATCGTCAGCGCGCCGGCCAGCCCCGCCGGTACCGCCCCGGCCGGGCCCGTGAGGTCGGTGACGAGGAGCGCGTACCCGGCGGCGGGCACGGCGGCGACGAGCAGCCGCAGGAGGGCGGGGACGGAGCCGCCGCCCGGGCCCCGGCCCAGCCTCCGCCGCAGGGCGTACGCCGTCAGCGCCCAGCCCACCCACAGCGCCAGCGAGTACCCGGCCGCCATGCCCGCGACGGCCCAGCGGGTCGGCAGGGAGTGGTACGCGGTGAAGGAGAGCGCCGCGTTGAGGCCCGCGGTCGCCAGGTTGAGCAGGAACGGGGTGCGGGTGTCCCGCAGGGCGTAGAAGGCGCGGCCGCACACGTACTGCCCGGAGAGGGCGACGAGACCGGGCGCGAAGGCGACGAGGATCCAGGACATCGTGCGGATGTCGTCGTCGCTGGTCGCCCCGTACCGGAAGACGACCGTCATCAGCGGTACGGCGAGCGCGAGGAGCGCGCAGGCCGCCGGGACGACCGCCGCCGAGCTGGTCCGCAGGGCGTACGAGACGTCCCGCCGGACCGCCGTGAGGTCGCCGTCGGCGGCGGCGCCGCTCATCCGGGGCAGCAGCGCGGTGACGAGGGAGACGGTGATGATGCCGTGCGGGACGGACCAGAGCAGATAGGCGTTGTTGTAGGCGGCGAGGCCGCCGCCGCTGACCGTGTCGCCCGCCGAGGTGGCGAGGAGGGTGGTCACCCAGTACGCGCCCTGGTTGGTGAGGACGAGCAGCACCAGCCAGCCGGCCGAGCGCAGCGGCTCGGCGAGGCCGCTGCCGCGCCAGTCGAACCGGGGCCGCCAGCGGAAGCGGGCGGCGCGCAGCGAGGGCACGAGGGCGAGGGCCTGGAGGGCGATGCCGGCGGTGGTGCCCCAGCCGAGGAGCGCGGTCTCGCCGGGGGTGAGCGTGCCGCCGTCACCGACCACGAGGAAGAGGGCGAAGACGGAGACGACGACCACGTTGTTGAGGACGGGGGTCCACATCATGGCGCCGAAGCGGCCCCGGGCGTTGAGGACCTGTCCGAGGAGCGTGAAGAGTCCGAGGAAGAGGATCTGCGGCAGGCACGCGCGCGCGAAGGCGATGGTCATCTCGCGCCGTTCGCCCGTGTAGTCGGTGTACGTGTCGACGATCTGGGGCGCGGCGAGGACGGCGACGGCGGTGAGCGCGGCGAGGGCGAGCGCGCAGAGGGTGAGGAGCCGGTCGGTGTAGGCGACGCCGCCGTCGGCGTGTTCCCTGGCGGCCTTGACGAGTTCGGGGACGAAGACGGCGTTGAGGGCGCCGCCGAGGAGCAGCGTGTAGATGATGGTGGGGACGGTGTTGCCGACCGCGTAGCCGTCGGCGACGTAGCCCGCGCCGAGCGCGGCGGCGACGACGGAGGCGCGGACGAAGCCGGTGGCGCGGGAGACGAGCGACCCGGCGGCCATGAGCGCGCCGCTGCGCAGCGCGGACGGCGCCTTCGCCCGGCGTCCGCCGGGGCGTTCCGCGGTGTCGGTGGTGCCGGCGGCGACCGTGGCCGTCATCGGCGGGCCAGGTACGCCTGGAACGCGCGGTACAGCGCGTGGTTGGTCGTCCCCTGCATCGGTGTCTCCCACTCCCCCAGCGTCTCGACGACCTGTCCGCCCGTGCCGAGCTTCCAGCGCAGGAGCCCGTGGGCGCGGTCGCCCGGATCGAGGGTGGAGGGTACCCCGCGCAGGTCGTAGACGGCGGCGCCGAGGGCGTGGGCGTCGAGCAGCATCCGCCACTGGAGGGCGTTGGAGGGGCGGACCTCGCGGCGGTGGTCGGCGGAGGCGCCGGTCTGGTACCAGACGCGTCCGCCCACCGTGACCATGGTGTGGGCGGCGAGGATCTCGCCCTCGTGGCGGGCGAGGTAGAGCTTCATGCGGCCGGGGTGCTCGGCGTTGAGGACGGCGTACTGGCGCTCGTAGTACGCGAGGGAGCGGCCGAGCCGGAACCCGTCGCGTTCCTCGGTGACGCGCAGGAGGCGGTAGAACTCGGGCAGGTCGGCGGCGGATCCGACGGTGATCTCGACACCGGATTTGCGGGCCTTGCGGACGTTGCGCCGCCATTCCTGGTTGAGGCCGGTCCACAGGTCGTCGGGGGTGCGCCCGGTGAGCGGCACCTGGAAGACGTGCCGGGGCTGTGCGTCGGCCCCGTCCTCCGACTCGCCGCCGCAGCGCCGCCAGCCGCGCGCCCGGAGCCGTTCGGCGACGGCGGTCCCGAGCGGGTCGACCTCGTCGGCGAGGATGTCGGAGAGACGGCGGCCCGGCCCCGAACCGGCCTTGACGGTCGCGGCGTTCCACCGCCGGTAGGCGGGACCGGGCCCCATCCGGACGGCGAAGGCGCCGGAGGCGCGCAGATGTCCGAGGAGGGGGCCGAGCCAGCCGTCGAGGTCGGGATCGGCCCAGTCGGCGACGGGTCCCTCGGGGAGGTAGGCGAAGTACTTCCGGGTGCCGGGGAAGGGCCGGAGCAGGACGAGCGCGACACCGGTCAGGCCGCCGGACTCCGGCCCCCACCCGACCAGTTGGTGGCACCAGCCGTCCTTGACCTGCGCCCAGGCGGGGACCTGGAGGAAGCTGGGCCCGTCCGCGCCGGTGCGGGAGGCGAGGAAGGCGCGGTAGACCTCCGGGGACACGGGACCGAGCCGCAGGGTGCGGCGCTCGGCGGGTGCGGCCGTCACGAGCAGGGCTGACACAACGAGAGCCTCCTGGTTCCGCCCCTCGGTGGTGGGGCGCACAGCAGGCTCACAGCCGAATTCGACGGTGCCGCGCGGCGTATGTGACGGGACGATGACCGTTCTGCCGCAGCCCCCGTCACATGGCCCTCACCGGGCCGCCGGGCGTCGGCGCCGTCCTAGAGTCCGGAACATCCCACCCGACTCCTCACCCCTGCGGAGGTCTTCCGTGCTGCGCATACGCACCCCTCGTCCCGTTCTCGCGGCGGTGGCGCTGAGCGTCTCCCTCACGGCCTGTTCGGCGCAGGCGGCGAGCGGCCCCGCGAAGGACGCGCCGTCGTCGAAGGCTCCGCCGGCGAAGGTCACGGTCGTGGACCCGGCGGCCGGCCGGCCCGTGACGGTGACCGCGTCCGGCGGGACGATATCCGCGGTGAAGGTCGCGGACGCGGACGGCGGTTCGCTCACCGGCCGCACGGGCGCGGGCGGCGCGCGCTGGGTCTCGGACCGCAAGGCGGCGCCCGGCTCGTCGTACACGGTGGAGGTGACGTCCCGCACCGCCGACGGCAGGGAGACGACGACCGAGTCCACCTTCACCACGCCCGAGGCCGACAAGGTCAACAAGGTCACCCTGGCCCCCGGCAAGAACACCACGGTCGGCATCGCCCACCCCCTCTCGATCGTCTTCGACCTGCCGGTGACGCGGAAGGCGGACGTGGAGAGGCAGCTCAAGGTCACCACGTCGAACGCGACCGAGGGTTCCTGGGGCTGGGTCAGGGACCACTCGGGCCGGGACCGGGCCGACTGGCGTCCCAAGGAGTACTGGAAGCCCGGCACGAAGGTCACCCTGGAGGCCGACCTCGACGGCACGGACTCGGGCGGCGGCTGGTTCGTACGGGACTACCGCACCGGCTTCACCGTCGGCGCCGCGCAGATCGTCAGGGTCGACCTGGACGCCCACCGGCTGACGGTGCGGCGGGACGGCCGCACGGTCCGCACGATCCCGGTCTCCGGCGGCACCCCGGGCGGCGACAAGCGGTCCTGGCGGGGCACCGCCGTGCTGATGGCGAAGGAGGGCACCATCAACATGAACTCGGAGACGGTCGGGCTCGGGGACGCGTACGACAAGGACGTGGACTACTCGATGCGGCTGACCTGGTCGGGGATGTACGCGCACGCCGCCCCGTGGAACGCCAAGTACTTCGGCAACGCCAACATGAGCTCCGGCTGCATCGGCATGAGCGACGAGAACGCCGCCTCCTTCTACGCCTCCGTGAACGTCGGCGACCCCTTCGAGATCACCGGCAGGGACACCAAGGGCACGGTCGCCGAGGGCAACGGCTACGGCGCGTGGAACCTGAGCTGGGAGCGGTGGAAGGCGAAGAGCGCCCTCGCCTGAAGGGCCGGTCCCGGCCCGTCCGGCCTCGCCGGCCCGTCGCGCCCGGGGTCCCTCAGCCCGCGCCCGGCCCCTTGCGCCGGTCCCCCATCTCCCAGATCAGGACCTCCGCGTCGGCCGTGGCCACCGCAGCGGGGCCCCCGCCGCTGCCGGTGAACCGGGCCGCGTCGCCGGGGCCCAGCTCCTCGGCCCCGCTCTCGTCCCCGAGGCGGACCGCGCCGCGTACGACATGGAGGTAGGCGAAGTCGGCGGCCGGTACGGGGACGCGCCCGCCCGCCGCCGGACGGTGCACCCGCAGCCGCGCGTCCGCAGCCGGGAGGTCGTACGGGACGCCGTCCCCGATCCCGCGCACCACCTCGTACGAGGGCTCCCCGCCCGGCGACAGCGGCGCCAGCCACATCTGCACGAAGGTCAGGGGCCCGGCGGCGTCGTTGCGCTCGACGTGGCGGACGCCCCCGGCCGAGCTGAGCCGCTGGACGTCGCCCGCCCGGACGACGGTGGTGTGACCGGCCGTGTCGTGGTGGGTGAGCTCGCCCTCGACGACCCAGGTCACGATCTCGGTGTGGCTGTGCGGATGCTCCTCGAAGCCCGCGCCGGGCGCCAGCCGCTCCTCGTTGCAGGCGAGCAGGGCGCCGAAGCGGAGGTTGTCGGGGTCGTAGTGCGCCCCGAAGGACAGGGCGTGCCGGGTCTCGATCCCGGCCGCCGGGTCACCCCCGGGGTACCGCTCCCCCGCGCGCTGGATGCGTATCACCCTCCCTACGGTAGTGCGGCCTCCCGGGACGGACCGGCGGCCCCCGCCGCCCCGGCGTCCCGGCCGCGGCCCGTGCCCCCGCCGCCCCCGGCCCGCGCCGCGGCCCGCGCCCCCGCCGGAGGCGAACCCGCCCCGACCCCGCACGCCGCCGTCCCGATAAGGCAGTCTTGTCCACGTGCCAGAACCCACGAACGCCCCTCACCCGCACGCCGCGACCCTGAAGCGCCTCGAACAGTCCTCCGGGCGGCTCGCCGCCAACGCCATTGCCCGCATGGACGAGACGCTGCCGTGGTACCGGGCGATGCCGCCCGAGAACCGGTCGTGGATCGGTCTGGTCGCCCAGGCCGGGATCGCCGCGTTCACCGAGTGGTTCCGGCACCCGGAGACCCCGCAGGCCATCTCCACCGACGTCTTCGGCACGGCGCCCCGCGAGCTGACCCGCGCGATCACCCTGCGCCAGACCGTCGAGATGGTGCGCACCACCATCGAGGTCATGGAGACGGCCATCGAGGAGGTCGCCGCCCCCGGCGACGAGTCGATCCTCCGCGAGGCGCTCCTCGTCTACGCCCGGGAGATCGCCTTCGCGACCGCCCAGGTGTACGCGCAGGCCGCCGAGGCCCGGGGCGCCTGGGACGCCCGCCTGGAGTCGCTCGTGGTGAACGCGGTGCTCTCCGGCGAGGCCGACGAGGGCGCCGTCTCGCGCGCGGCCGCCCTCGGCTGGAACTCCCCGGACCACGTGTGCGTGATCCTCGGTACGGCCCCCGACGGCGACAGCGAGCTGACGGTGGAGGCGATCCGCCGGGCGGCGCGCCACGCCAAGCTCCAGGTGCTCACCGGTGTCCTCGGCGACCGCCTGGTGGTGATCGCCGGCGGCAACGACAACCCGCTGGCCGTGGCGAAGGCCCTGATCGGCCCGTACGCCGCCGGCCCCGTCGTCGCGGGCCCCGTCGTCCCCGACCTGCTCGCCGCGACCCGCTCCGCGCAGGCGGCGGCCGCGGGCCTGAAGGCGTGCTCGGCCTGGCAGGACGCGCCCCGCCCCGTCCTCGCGGACGATCTCCTGCCGGAGCGCGCCATCGCCTCCGACCCGTCGGCGCGCGAGCAGTTGGTGGAGGAGATCTACAGACCGCTGGAAGAAGCGGGCTCGGCGCTGCTGGAAACTCTCAGTGTCTATCTGGAGCAGGCCAGCAGCCTGGAAGGCGCGGCCCGGATGCTCTTTGTCCACCCGAACACCGTGCGCTACCGGCTTCGACGTGTGACCGACGTCACCGGCTGGTCACCCTCCGATGTCCGCTCCGCGTTCACGCTGCGGATCGCACTCATCCTGGGACGCTTGGCCGACGGAGATCAGCAGTCCTAGACTTTTGTCGAACACCAACAATTCCCCCGACGGTTCTTCGTCCCTGTCCCCACGGGCGCTCGAAGCCGTCCCCAAGAGAGAGTGTGAGGGTGCTCGTACTCGTCGCTCCCGGCCAAGGCGCCCAGACGCCCGGCTTCCTGACCCCCTGGCTCGAACTCCCCGGCGCCGCCGACCGCATCGCGGCCTGGTCCGACGCCATCGGGCTCGACCTCGCCCACTACGGCACGAAGGCCGACGCGGACGAGATCCGTGACACCGCCGTTGCGCAGCCGCTGCTCGTCGCCGCCGGACTGCTCTCCGCCGCCGCGCTCGGCACGGAGACGTCTGCCACCGCGGCGGGCACCCCCGGCGTCGTCGCCGGTCACAGCGTCGGCGAGTTCACCGCCGCCGCGTTCGCGGGCGTGCTCGACGACACCGCCGCGCTCCGTCTCGTACGGACCCGCGGGCTCGCGATGGCCGAGGCCGCCGCGATCACCCCGACCGGCATGTCGGCGCTGCTCGGCGGCGACCCCGAGACGACCGTCGCGCACCTGGAGAAGCTCGGCCTGACCCCGGCCAACGTGAACGGGGCCGGCCAGATCGTGGCCGCCGGCACCCTGGAGCAGCTGGCCGCCCTGGAGGCGGACAAGCCCGAGGGCGTCCGCCGGGTCGTCGCGCTCAAGGTCGCCGGCGCCTTCCACACGCACCACATGGCCCCGGCCGTGGCGACGCTGGAGCAGGCGGCGAAGGAGCTGTCCCCCGCCGCCCCGGCCACCCGCTACGTCTCCAACAAGGACGGGCAGGTCGTCACCGACGGCGCCGAGGTCGTGGCCCGTCTCGTCGGCCAGGTCGCGAACCCGGTCCGCTGGGACCTGTGCATGGAGACCTTCCAGGCGCTCGGCGCGACCGCGCTGATCGAGGTGTGCCCCGGCGGCACCCTGACCGGCCTCGCCAAGCGCGCCCTGCCGGGCGTGGCCACGGTCGCCCTGAAGACTCCCGACGACCTGGACGCGGCCCGTACGCTCATCGCTGAGCACGCGGCCGTCTGACAAGGAGTGTCGAGAAGCATGTCGAAGATCAAGCCCAGCAAGGGCGCCCCGTACGCACGGATCCTCGGTGTCGGCGGTTACCGCCCCACCCGGGTCGTGCCGAACGAGGTGATCCTCGAGACGATCGACTCGTCCGACGAGTGGATCCGCTCGCGCTCCGGTATCGCGACCCGGCACTGGGCCTCGCCGGAGGAGACCGTCGCCGCCATGTCGGTGGAGGCCTCGGGCAAGGCCATCGCCGACGCCGGGATCAACCCCGAGCAGATCGGTGCCGTGATCGTCTCCACGGTCTCGCACTTCAAGCAGACCCCGGCCGTGGCCACCGAGATCGCCGACCGGATCGGCGCCGGGAAGCCGGCCGCGTTCGACATCTCCGCCGGCTGCGCGGGCTTCGGCTACGGCCTGACCCTCGCCAAGGGCATGATCGTCGAGGGGTCCGCGGAGTACGTCCTCGTCATCGGCGTGGAGCGGCTCAGCGACCTGACGGATCTGGAGGACCGCGCGACGGCCTTCCTGTTCGGCGACGGCGCCGGCGCCGTGGTCGTCGGCCCCTCGGACGAGCCGCACATCGGCCCCACCGTCTGGGGTTCCGAGGGCGACAAGTCCGAGACCATCAAGCAGACCGTGCCGTGGAACGAGTTCTCCGTCGGTGACGTCTCGAAGCTGCCGCTCGACAGGAACGGCGAGATCAAGTTCCCCGCCATCACGCAGGAGGGCCAGGCGGTCTTCCGCTGGGCCGTCTTCGAGATGGCGAAGGTCGCGCAGCAGGCCCTGGACGCCGCCGGCATCTCGGCGGACGACCTGGACGTCTTCATCCCGCACCAGGCCAACATGCGGATCATCGACTCGATGGTGAAGACGCTCAAGCTGCCGGAGCACGTCACGGTCGCCCGGGACGTCGAGACCACCGGCAACACGTCGGCGGCCTCGATTCCGCTCGCCATGGAGCGACTCCTGGCGACCGGCAAGGCGAAGAGCGGCGACACGGCGCTCATCATCGGCTTCGGGGCGGGTCTCGTCTTCGCCGCGACGGTCGTTACCCTCCCCTAGGCACTCCGGTTCTTCCGGAAGCCCTCACCCAAGCAATCACAAGAAGGAGCGCCACCATGGCCGCCACCCAGGACCAGATCGTCGAAGGCCTCGCCGAGATCGTCAACGAGATCGCCGGCATCCCGGTCGAGGACGTCGAGCTGGGCAAGTCGTTCACGGACGACCTGGACGTCGACTCGCTCTCCATGGTCGAGGTCGTCGTCGCCGCCGAAGAGCGCTTCGACGTCAAGATCCCCGACGAGGACGTCAAGAACCTCAAGACGGTCGGCGACGCTGCCGACTACATCCTGAAGCACCAGGCCTGATTCGGCCCTCGCTGACTCGGTCCGCCACCCGGCGGTGGCGCCGTATTCCGACCATCACACACATGGAGAACGAATTCCTGTGAGCTCGACCAATCGCACCGTGGTCGTCACCGGTATCGGCGCAACCACACCGCTGGGTGGCAACTCCGCGTCGACCTGGGAAGGTCTTCTCGCGGGGCGCTCCGGCGTCAGGCCCCTGGAGGGCGAGCGCTTCGCCGAACTGCCCGTCCAGATCGCCGCGACGGCCGCCGTCGACCCCGGCGACGTCCTGCCCCGTCCGCTCGCCCGCAAGCTGGACCGCTCGGCGCAGTTCGCGCTGATCGCGGCCCGTGAGGCGTGGGCCGACGCGGGGTACACCGCCCCGGCGGGCGAGGACGACAAGATCGTCCCCGAGCGGCTCGGTTCCGTCATCGCCTCCGGCATCGGCGGTGTCACCACGCTGCTCGACCAGTACGACGTGCTGAAGGAGAAGGGCGTTCGCCGCGTCTCCCCGCACACCGTGCCCATGCTCATGCCGAACAGCCCCTCCGCCAACGTGGGTCTGGAGGTGAACGCCCGGGCGGGCGTCCACACCCCGGTCTCCGCGTGCGCGTCGGGCGCCGAGGCGATCGGCTACGCCGTCGAGATGATCCGTACCGGCCGTGCCGACGTGGTCGTCGCCGGCGGTACCGAGGCCGCGATCCACCCGCTGCCGATCGCCGCCTTCGCCAACATGATGGCGATGTCCAAGAGCAACGACGAGCCGACGAAGGCCTCGCGTCCCTACGACACCGGCCGCGACGGCTTCGTGCTCGGCGAGGGCGCGGGCGTCGTGATCCTGGAGTCCGAGGAGCACGCGAAGGCGCGCGGCGCGCGCGTCTACTGCGAGGTCCTCGGCCAGGGCCTGTCGGCCGACAGCCACCACATCGCGCAGCCCGAGCCGACCGGCCGGGGCATCGCCGCCGCGATGCAGAACCTGCTGGACTCGACGGACCTCAAGCCGTCCGAGGTCGTCCACCTCAACGCGCACGCCACGTCGACGCCGCAGGGCGACGTCGCCGAGATCAAGGCGCTGCGCAAGGTCCTGGGCGACGACCTGGACCACGTCGCGATCTCCGCGACGAAGTCGATGACCGGCCACCTCCTGGGCGGCGCGGGCGGCATCGAGACGGTCGCGACGGTCCTGGCGCTCCACCACCGCCTGGCCCCGCCGACGATCAACATCGACGAGCTGGACCCGGACGTCGACGCGGACATCGTCCGCGACGAGCCCCGCGAGCTCCCGCAGGGCACGATCGCCGCGATCAACAACAGCTTCGGCTTCGGCGGGCACAACGTGGTGCTGGCGTTCCGCACGGTGTGACGCCACGCGTGACATGACGGAGGCCCACCCCCGGCTCGGGGGTGGGCCTCCGTCGTGTCCGGCCGGACGGGTCGAGGCGGGCTCCCGCGCCCTCCGGGCGTCCGTGACGGAGCGCGCGGCGGCCCGGGCGGCCCGGGTGTGCCCGGGCGGCGTCCGCGGCGCCCGGTGAGGGGCCGTCAGACGACCTGGTGCAGCCAGCGGACGGGGGCGCCCTCACCCGCGTACCGGAAGGGCTCCAGTTCGTCGTCCCAGGGCTTGCCGAGGAGTCTGGCGATCTCGGCCTCCAGCTGGGTCTCGCCCTGCGCGGAGCGCGCGAGGGCGGCCCTCAGCCGGTCCTCGGGGACGAGGATGTCGCCGTGCATGCCGGTGACGGCGTGGAAGATGCCCAGGTCGGGGGTGGCGCTGTAGCGCTCGCCCTCGGCGGTGGGGCAGGGCTCCGCGGTCACCTCGAAGCGGAGCATCTGCCAGCCGCGCAGGGCGGAGGCGAGTTCGGAGGCGGTGCCGGTACGGCCCTGCCAGGAGAACTCGGCTCTCCAGGTGCCGGGGGACGCCGGCTGGCGGATCCAGTCGAGCTGGACCCTCGCACCGAGGACGCCCGCCACCGCCCATTCGACGTGCGGGCACAGCGCGCGCGGTGCGGAGTGTACGTACAGGACTCCACGTGTCGTCACCGGGACCTCCAGTGTGGGACGAGGTTCGCCTTTCCCAGTGGCTCAGTAAACAGCATCAGGAACAGAACATGGCAAACCCTCAAAAAGGGGACAGCATGTGACGTGATGTAATTTACCGGAGCCGGTCGGCAAAGGCGCCTCTGGTTCGACGGGGGAAAAGCTACCGTGCCGCACCGTCATCGGTGTGACGTACGGTCGGTCCGGGGGCGGGTGAACACGAAGCATTCACCCGCCAGGACGCCGAAGGAGGGGCCGGGGATGCGCGGTCGACGCCGATTCCGTACCGCTGTCGCCACCGCGACGGCGGCTCTGCTGTGCGCGGGGGCGCTCTCCGGCTGCACGGCCGGGGAGCCGGAGACGAAGGCCTCCCCGACGGGACCCACCCCGGGGCCGGCCGCGAAGCCGACCCCGGAGGCGACGCCTTCGCCGGACTCCCTGTGGGACGTCTCGCCCTCCTCCGTCGCCGCCGTCGGCGACTCCGTCACCCGCGCCTTCGACGCCTGCGCGGTCCTGGCGGACTGCCCCGAGGTGTCCTGGGCGACCGGCACCGACACCGCCGTGAACAGCCTGGCGCTGCGGCTCCTGGGCCCGGAGAAGGTCGCCACCCGCAGCTGGAACCTGGCCCGGACCGGGGCGCGGATGGTGGAGCTTCCGGAGCAGATGGCCGGTGCGGCGGCCGAGCGGCCCGAGCTGGTGACGGTGATGATGGGCGCGAACGACGCCTGCCGGCCCACCCCGGCGCTGATGACGCCGGTGGAGGACTTCCGCACGTCCTTCGAGACGGCGCTCGCCCGGCTGCGGAAGGGCGCCCCCGAGGCGCAGGTCTACGTGGCGAGCGTGCCGGACCTGATGCACCTGTGGTCGACCGGGCGGGTCAGCCCGGCGGGCCTGCGGGCGTGGCGGCTGGGGATCTGCGGCGCGATGCTGGCGGACGCCGAGGACCTGAGCGCGGCCGCGGACCGGCGGCGCGCCGAGGTGCGGGGCCGGGTGGTGGCGTACAACCGGGTGCTCTCGGAGGTGTGCGCGAAGGACGAGCGCTGCCGGTACGACGACGGGGCGGTCTTCGGTTTCCGCTTCGACGGCGGGCAGTTGAGCCCCTGGGACTGGTTCCATCCGAGCCGGGACGGACAGGCGCGGCTCGCGGAGCTTGCGTACCGGCGGATCACGAAGGAGTGAAAGGACCCCGGGGCGGTTGTCAGGTGCCGCCCCGGGGCCGGTCATGAGGGTCCCCGCACTCAGATGTCGAGGGTGGCCGTCAGTCGGGCGTCCGCGAGGGAGTGGGCGGCCAGGACCTCGTAGCCGCCGGGGACGAGGGTCCAGTCGTCCTTCTCCTCGTCCCAGATCTCGAAGGCGCGGCGGGGCAGCGGGATCACGGCCTGGACGGTCTCGCCGGGGGCCGCCTCGACGCTCGCGAAGCCGGCCAGCCAGCGGGCCGGCCGCTCCCCGTCGGCGGACGCCGGGGCCAGGTAGATCTGCACGACCTCGCGGCCCGGCCGGTCGCCGGTGTTGGTGAGCCGGACGACGGCGGTGTCGGGACCGGCCGTCAGGGACTCGTACGCCCAGGTCGTGTAGCCGAGTCCGTGGCCGAAGGCGTACGCGGGGACGGCGCCGGCCCGGTCCCAGGCGCGGTAGCCGATGAAGACGCCCTCGGCGTAGTCGAGTACGCCGTCGGTGGGCGTGACCTCGGTGACGGGGACGTCGGCGAGGGCGGCGGGCCAGGTGGTGGGGAGCCGCCCGCCCGGCTCCTCGGCGCCGGTGAGGACGTCGGCGAGGGCGGCGCCGCCCTCCTGGCCGGGGAACCAGCCGAGCAGGATCGCGGCCACCTCCTCGCGCCAGGGCAGTTCGACCGGGGAGCCGGCGTTGACGACGACGACGGTGTTCGGGTTGACGGCGGCCACGGCCCGGACGAGGTCGTCCTGGCGGCCCGGGAGGGCGAGGTCCTTGCGGTCGAAGCCCTCGGACTCGACGCGTTCGGTGGTGGCGACGACCACGACGGCGGTGTCGGCGGCGCGGGCGGCCTCGACGGCTTCGGCGATCAGTTCGTCGGGGTCACGGCGGGGACCGAGGTGGACGAAGGAGAACATGACGGCCGGCAGCGGGGCCGCGAACTCCTTGTCCAGGGTGTGGAGCAGGGAGACCTCGACGGTCTCGCCGGCGGTGAGCGCGACCTTGGCGCGCTCGACCGGGGAGCCGAAGAAGGCCTCGAAGGGGTCCGTCTCGGGGCCCATGGCCTGGACGCCGTCGAAGACGGTCTCGCCGCCGACGGTGAGGGTGTAGGCGCCGAGACCGCGGGTGCCGAAGGCGTGTTCGCCGGACTCGCGGGGGGTGAAGGTGCCGACGACCTCGATGGAGGCGAGGGCCTCGTGGGTGACGCCGTCCGGGAGGTCGTCGCCGATCCACTGGACCTGCCCGTTGGGCAGGGAGCCTTCGCCGAGGAGCCGTCCCCCGGCGTCGCGGCAGCGGGCGCGGAGGGTGAACCCCGGCGAGACGGAGCCCGCGGGGACGAGTTCCTCGCTGGGGTCGGCGCCGATGCGGAAGGTGGGCGCGCCCCCTCCGGGCGCGGCGGCGAGGGCGGCGGTGAGTCCGTCGAGCGGGGAGACGACGTGCTCGGGGAAGACCTGGGCGGAGCCGCCGCCGAGGACGCGGGCATCGCGGGCGGCGGCGCCGGAGACCGCGACGGTGCCGTTCGCGGCGAGCGGCAGCGCGCCGTTCTCGTTCCGGACGAGGACGAAGCCGCGGTGGGCGATCTCGCGGGCGAGGGCGTCGCCGTCGATCGTGGCCGGGGGCTCGGTGACGACGGGCGGGGCGCCTTCGAGGGCGCCGACACGGGCGGCGAGCCGCAGGACGTTGCGGACGGCGGCGTCGACGGTGGACTCCTCGACCTCGCCGGCGCGGACGGCGGCGGCGAGCGCCTCGCCGTAGACGGTCACCGGTCCGGGCATGGCGATGTCCATGCCGCCCTCGATGTCCCCGGTGGTGGAGCGGGCGGCCATCCAGTCCGAGACGTTGACGCCGTCGAAGCCCCACTCGCCGCGCAGGACCTCGTTGACGAGGTGGTGGTGCTCGGTCATGGTCACGCCGTTGACCTGGTTGTAGGCGGTCATGATGCCCCAGGGGCGGGCGTTCCTGACGATGGCCTCGAAGGGGGCGAGGTAGAGCTCGCGGAGCGGGCGCGGGGCGATCGCGTTGTCGACGGTGAAGCGGTCGGTCTCGGCGTCGTTGGCGACGAAGTGCTTGACGGTGGTGCCGACGCCGCCGTCCTGGACGCCCTGGACGTAGCCGGTCGCGACGGCTCCGGTGAGGAGGGGGTCCTCGCTGTAGGCCTCGAAGTGGCGTCCGCCGAGCGGGGTGCGGTGCAGGTTGACGGTGGGCGCGAGCAGGACGTGGACGCCCTTGCGGCGGGCCTCCTGGGCGAGGAGACGGCCGGCGCGGCGGGCGAGGGCGGGGTCCCAGGCTGCGGCGAGCGCGGTCGGGGACGGCAGGGCGACGGACGGGTCGTCGGCGGTCCAGCGGACACCGCGGACGCCGATGGGGCCGTCGGACATGACCAGGGACTTCAGACCGATCTCCGGCAGCTCGGGCAGGGACCACATGTCCTGGCCGGCGAGCAGCCGGGTCTTGGCGTCCAGGCCGAGCTTGCCGATGGCCGCCTCGACGACCGCTTCCCGTGCCGTGTCCGCACTGGTCTCCGTCATGGCCGTACCTCCTCGTTGACGTACTGATGACCCCGATGGGGCCATCGTGCACCTCCCTACCTGTAGATCGGTAGGTGACGTTACGTTTTTGTTATTTTAGGGGAGGGGGTACGGTCCTGTCGGAAGCGACGACCGGGAAGGGGCCACGGCGATGGTGCGGGCCAGAAGCGAGGAGCGGCGGGCGGACATCCTCCGCGCCGCGCTCGAAGTGATCGCCGAGCGCGGCTACCGGGGCGCCACCCTCGGCTCCGTCGCCGAGCGGGTCGGTCTCACCCAGCAGGGCCTCCTCCACTACTTCCCGACGAAGGAGGCGCTGCTCGTCGCCGTCCTGGAGGAGCGCGACCGCTGGGACACGAGCGGCGGCCGGGACCGCGAGGGCTGGCGGCTCGACCTGCTCGACTCCCTCGTCGAGTACAACGCGATGCGGCCCGGCATCGTGCAGACCTTCTCCGCGCTGCTCGGCGAGAGCGTGACGGACGAGCACCCGGCACGCGCCTTCTTCACCGAGCGGTACGAACAGGTGAGGGCGAGCATGGCGCAGGTCCTGCGCCTGGAGTTCGGCGACCGGCTGCCGGGCGGGCTCACCCCCGAGCGGGCGGCGCCCCTCCTGACGGCGGTGATGGACGGCCTCCAGTACCAGTGGCTCCTGGACCCCTCGGCGGTGGACATGCCGGCCGCCTTCCGCGACTTCCTGGGCCTGCTGGCCGGGGGTGACGGCGGCGACGGCGGCGGGACGGGCTAGACCGGCCGTGGCCACGAGCGCCCTCCTGGGGCCGCCGCGGGGGACGGCGGGGACGGTGCGCCGGTCCCGGGGACTCCCCGGCGGCGGGCGGGCGGGATGATGGGGGCCATGATCGTCGCAGCCACCCAGTTCGCCCCGGTCGCCGGGGACATCGCCGCGAACGTGCGGACCGCCGCCTCCCTGATCCGGGCCGCCGGGGCCGGGGGAGCCCGTGTGGTCGTCTTCGCGGAACTCTGCCTCAGCGGGTACGAGCCGACCCTGATCCGGGACACCCCCGGGCTCGTCCTCACCGAGGACGACCCCCGGCTCGATCCCGTACGGGAGGCCTGCCGCGCGGTGTCGGCGGCCGCCGTCGTCAACGGGCCGGTGCGGACGGCGGACGGCCGGCCCGCGATCACCTCGCTGGTCGTCGGCCCGGACGGCGGACTCCTCGCCCGCTACGACAAGCAGCACCTGTACGGGATCGAGCGGGAGGTCTTCGCGCCGGGCACCGCCGACGGGCGGTTCGAGCTCGACGGGGTCCGGTTCGCGACGGCCACCTGCTACGACAACCGCTTCCCCGGAGTGGCGGAGCGCGCGGCCGCCGACGACTGCGCGGTCTATCTGGCGAGTTCGGTGCTCGCGGCCGACAACGACTCGTTCGAGAAGGTGTATCCGGCGCGGGCCGCGGAGTTCGGTCTGCACGTGGTACTCGGCAACGTCCTGGGGCCGAACGAGGACGGCGTGGGCGCGGGCCTGGCCGGGGCCTGGGGCCCGGACGGCGAGCGGATCGCGGACGCGGGCGGCACGGAGCCGGGGTTCGTGCTCGCCGAGGTCGGCTGAGCGCGGGCACGGAAGAGCCGGGCGGCCGTGGGACAACGGCCGCCCGGCCTCGGGGCGCGCGTCACGGAACCCCCGGTCCGCGACGGCGCCCCGCCCCCGTGACGGGGCGCTCAGGCCCTTACGGGGCGCTCAGGCCCAGCGTGTACGCGCCGGAGCCGCTGTACGCGTGGACGAGGTAGCGGTAGTACCCGGCGGTGCCGTTGTAGCTGGTGTCCTCGTTCGCGGTCGCCGTGCCGCCGACGGCCACGTCCACCCAGCCCGCGCCGTTCCACTTCTGCAGGTAGAGGTCGTAGTCCTTGCCGGCCGGACCGCGCAGGCAGCCCACGTGGGTGCCGGAGGTCGCCGAGTAGTAGTACGAACCGTCCGGCTGGACCGCGGTCTGACCGGAGGTCAGGCTGCCCTGGTAGCTGTGCTCGGTGGCGGCGCAGCCGGTGGGCGGGGTCGTGGTGCCGACCGACAGCTGGTAGGTGACGGTGTGGGTGGCGGAGCCCGTGCCGGTGACGGTGATCGGGTAGGTGCCGTTGGCCGTGCCCGCGGCGACCTGCACGGTCATCGTGGACGAGGAGCCGGAGGTCACGGAGCTCGGGCTGAAGGAGACGGTGACGCCGCTCGGGGCGCCGCTCGCGGAGAGCTGGACGGTCTGCGCGCTGCCGCCGGTGGTGCTGGTGTTCACCGTGGAGGTGACGGAGGCACCCGGCTGGACCGAGCCCGAGGACGGGTTCAGGGCGAGGGAGAAGTCCGGGGTGGTGGTGCCGCCGCAGTCGGTCTCACCGGACTGGGCGGGGACGCCGATCGCGTTCCAGGCCGCCTTCACCGCGTTGCACTCGACGGCGCCGTAGGTGTTCTTGGCGGTGGTCAGGGTCGCCCGGCGGGCGGCGAGGTGGTTCCAGGAGGAGGTCTTCAGGAGCAGGGCGCCCATGAAGATCTTGCCGGCCTTCTGGATGCCGATGCCGGTCACGGAGGAGGGGCCGCCGGAGCAGATGGGGCTGCTGGGCTTGCCGCCGCCCGGGTTGGAGCCCTCGGCGAGGAGGTAGAACCAGTGGTTCTGCGGTCCGGCCGCCGCGTGCACCTCGGTGCCCGAGCTCAACTGGGGGTAACAGTTGGGGTCGTTGTTGATGAGCGACGGGTTGTACATGTTGCGGATCGGCTGGTTGTTGCCGGTGAAGTTCAGCTCCTCGCCGACCGTGTAGTCCGGGGTGTCGTTCGGGTTGTTGGCGTAGTGCTCGGTGAGGGCGCCGAAGATGTCGCCGGTGGACTCGTTGAGGCCGCCGTTCTCGTTGGAGGAACCCGCGCTGCCGGGGGTCCGGTCGAATATCTCGTGGCCGTACTCGTGCGCCACGACGTCGATGCCGGTGAGCTGGTTGGTGCCGTTCTGGTTGCGGCCGTACGTGGTCTTCGTACCGTCGTAGTACGCGTTGACCTGGCTCAGTCCGGCGCGGGCCGGGACCATGCCGCCCTGCCCGTTCTGGCCGTTGTAGCCGAACCACTCCTTGAGCATGGAGTGTTCCTTCTGCGCCGCGTACATGATGTCGACGCAGGCGGTCACCAGGTCGTTGGCGCCGTTGTTGCCCCACGGGGAGGAGCCGGTGTACGCGCTGCCGTTCTGGCCGCCGCACTTGAAGCCGCCGCGGCTGGTGTCCGTCATGGAGCCGGCGGCGGTGTCGATGGTGACGTTGCCGTTGTGGTAGCCGCGGCCGTCGGCGTGCAGGATCTTGTCGGTGGCCTGCGCGACCGCGCCGGTACGGGCGTCGACGTAGGTGTCGAGGGAGCTCGGCGCGTTCTTCGCGGTGCGGCCGACGACCAGGGTGTGCCAGGTCAGCACGGCCTTGCCGCCCTTGAGGAGGACGGTCAGCTCGGGGGCGTCCGCGGACTCGACGGAGGCCAGCTGCGCCCGGGCGGTGGCGAGGGCGGCGGCGGCGGTCACCTTCGCGGTGGTGGAGACCTTGATGGTGGGCGCGGGCGCGCCGGTGACGTCCCTGACCTTGCCGGAGCTGTCGGAGAGGACGACCGCGTCGCCGCCCCCGGCGACGGGGAGGCCGCGGTAGGTGCGCTCGTAGGCGGTGTAGTAGAGGCCGTTCGACCAGGGGGTGACGGCGGTCCGGACGAGCTCCTCGTCGGCGCCGTGCCGCAGTTCGTCGAGACCGCTCGCCGCGGCGCCGTCGGCGGCGGCGAGCGCGAGGGACCTGCCGTGGCCCGGGGGTACGGGCTGCGCCTGCGGGGCCGCGGTGGCGGTGCCGGCGAGGGCGGTCGCGAGGCTCGCCGAGAGCGCCAGGGCGGCCACGGCCGCCGTGAGTCTGCTGGGGTGCAACGTCTGCTCCGATCAGGGTGGGATCGTGGTGGGGGAGACGGATCGTGGCGCCGAGTATGGGCGTGGACATGGCCAGTTCGGGACATCTCACGCGGCATAAGACGCGGGTTATGGTGCGGCCGCGCGGTGCTGCGTACGCTGCTGCAATGCAGCTGGAGTTGAGGCATCTTGAGGCCGTCTGCCGGATAGCGGAAGCGGGCAGTCTGGGGCGTGCCGCCGGGCGGCTCGGGGTCTCCCAGCCGGCCCTCTCCGCGCAGCTCCGCCGCATCGAACGGGTCGCGGGCGGGGAACTCTTCCTCCGCGGCCGGCACGGCGTCGAGCCCACCCCGCTGGGCGAGTTCGTCCTCTCCAAGGCGCGGCTCGTGCTGGGTGAGATGGACGCCCTCGCCGCCGGGGCGCGGGCCGCCGCCCCGCACACCCCGCTGCGTCTCGGCTGCATCCTGCTCGTCCTCGTCGACGGGCTGCTCGGCCAGTTGGAGCGGGTCATGGCGGGCCAGGACATCTCGGTGACCGTGGAGCACTCGGCGACGACCCTGACCCGGCAGCTCGGCGCGGGACGGTACGACGCCGTGCTCTACGGGGAGGTCAACGAGCACGAGGTGACCCTGCCTGAGGGCACGGCGGCGCGGACTCTGGTGCCCAAGGAGCCGTTCTGCGTGCGGCTTTCGGCCGCGCACCGGCTCGCCGGGAAGGAGCGGATCGCGCTCGCCGAGCTGGCCGGCGAGTCCTGGATGAGCCTGGTGGAGGACGACGACGGCGGCCCCGAGGCACTGGTCGCGGCCTGCGCGAAGGCCGGTTTCACGCCCTCGCTACGGCACCGGGTCGCCGACCGGAAGATGCACTACGGCCTGATCGCGGCGGGCCGGGCGATCTCGCTGAGCCAGCCGACGGCCCCGTACGCGGAGGGCACGGTCCTGCGTCCCCTGGAGGGCGATCCCGTCCTGGGACGGATCCGGCTCGCCTGGAACAAGGCGGCGGTCTCCGCCCCGCAGACGGAGCTGCTGTACCGGGCGGCGGTCGACGCGTATCTGGCGAACGTCGACAACAACGCCTTCTACCGGACGTGGTGGGACGCGCGGCCGGAGCTGCACCCGGCCCTCGGAGCCTGAGGCGCGCGGACCGGGGTCGCTCCGGCCGTCCGCTCCGCCGGGGAGGCCGGACCCGCTCGTCTAGAGCCGGTACGCCTGTCCGTAGACCTGCCACCTCAAGGGGGTGTCGAGGTCCAGGTTGCCGTCCTCCAGGAACGTCCGCAGGGCCGAGTCGACCCGGCTGGTGTCGCCGTCCCTGCCCTTCGCCTCGATGGCGGCGCGGTGCGCGTCGAGGAAGACGTCGAGGTACCGCTCCTCGGTGCCGCCCTCGGCCGGGGTGTCCGCCTCCGCCAGGGCGCGTTCCCTCAGTTCGTAGAAGCCGTTCGCCGTGGTGTCGGGCCCGTGGTAGACCATCGCGTCGTAGTACGCGAACTGCCCCAGGGTGCCGAGGCCGTCGAGCTTCGCCAGGCGCACCGCGGGGTCGAAGTAGACCCGGTCGCGCTCCGCCTCCTGGGCCTCGCGGAACGCCCCGTCCCTCGCCTCCGCCCGCCAGGCCGCGGCGAAGCCGGGGTCCAGGCCCTCGTGCGAGTCCGTGCCGTCCACCGTGCGCAGGGCGGGGAGATACCGGGCCAGCCCGTTGCCGGGACGCTCCTCGGTGTAGCGCTCGACGAGGGTGAGCAGATCGTGGGTTCCCGTACAGAATCCGACGATTCCCGCCGTATAGCCCTGCCCGTCCCCGATGTCCTTGATGGACCCGTACGTGGCACGCCAGTCGAGAGTGGAGTGGACGGCGCTCGCCACGATCCTGCCCGCGAGTTCCTTCTTCGCCGGCTCGGCCAGGCCGGGGGGCACGGTGTCGGCCTCCGCGCCGTCCGCGCCCTCCGCGCCCTCCGCCAGCGCCTTCACCGCCTGGCGCGACTGCGCGGACGACGCTCCGATCGGCGCGTCACCGTCCGGACTTCCGGAGACGAGGAGGTAGGCGACCGCCGTCGTGACGACGGGGACGGTCACGAAGAGCAGGAGTCCGGCGCGTTTCATGGCGGACAGACTAATCGGGTCGCGAGTTGGGCCAGTTTCGGACAGATCTGAAGCTTCACAGAAAATCCAGAACTGGCGGAAACAACTTCACGACAACCACATGCGCTACCCTCATGCCCCCCGGGCACAGTGGGACACAGGGGGCGTTCGAACCGGTGCGGGTTCGATCCTGTGCACAGGTACGTCGATCCGGGGGCCGTCAGCGCGCCCGAAACATGCCCTTGGGGAAGTGCTACGCAGTGGAAAACTGGCTCAATAACGACCAACCTGATGGACGGAACGCAGGTCACGCACGGCCGCTGCCCGTGCCCCCCGCCCCGGACGCCGACGCACCCGGCCACACGCACGACCCCGGCGAGGTCACGGTCCAGCTCGACGCCGTCCGCATGGGCGGCGGCGGCCCGTCGCTCCGGCCGGCCGTCACGGTCCCCGAGCCCCGCCGGGCACCCCAGGGCCCCGTCTTCGTCGACGAGTCCGGCCGTCGCGGCCGTCGCTTCCGCCACCTCGGCACCGTCGTCGGCGTCGCCTGCGCGGCCTACGCCGTCGTCATCGTGGCCACCCTGCTCACGGGCAACTCCGCCGCCCCCTGGGTGCCGCTCCCCGAACAGGGACAGGCCGTACCGGCCGAGCGGGGCGAGGCCTCCCCCTCGCCGACCCCACCGGCGGCCCCCTCCCCCACCACGAGCACCCCCTCCGCGCCGACGACCACGAGCGACGGGGACAGGCGCTCCGTGGCGCCCGTCCGAACGGCCGACTCCTCGGCGAACACCCCGGAGCCGACGACGCCCGCCCCCACGGCGAGCACCGCGACGCCCACCCCGCGGACGACCACCGAGAGCCCCGGGCCCGACTCCTCCGGCACGCCCACCACCACGCCGACCACGCCCGCCCCCACGGGC
Source organism: Streptomyces sp. NPDC002057 (assembly GCF_040296665.1). Classification (NCBI taxonomy): domain Bacteria; kingdom Bacillati; phylum Actinomycetota; class Actinomycetes; order Kitasatosporales; family Streptomycetaceae; genus Streptomyces; species Streptomyces sp. NPDC002057. The sequence goes on along the minus strand of NZ_JBEOXR010000012.1, from coordinate 60,365 downwards.
ACGCCCACCACCGCGCCGGCCACCACCGCTCCCACCGGCACCACCGCGCCCGAGACGACCGCGCCGCCCGTCGCGTCCGGCTCCGTCGCGCTCGGCCACAGCCGTCCGGCGTCCGCCGGGCAGGACCACGTCCCCCCTTCCCCAGAGATCATCCTGTGACCCCACCCCGCACCCACCGGCGCCGCCGCGCTCCCCGCGGCGCCCCGGGCGGCCTTCGCCGCTCCCTGCCCCTTCGCTTCGTCCTGCCCTCGCTGCTTCTCGTCGCCGTGATCACGATGCTGATGCTGCGCGGCTACGTGCACAGCGAGATCCTCGCCGACCACCGTGTCCGCGGCGGGGTCGCGACCGGACAGGTGCCGCAGGAGGTCCTGGAGGGCGGACCGGTCCTCGACACCCGGGGCGAGCGGGCGACCAGCCTCGGCGTGCCCGACCACAGCCTCGTCCTCACCTTCGACGACGGTCCGGACCCCACCTGGACCCCGAAGGTGCTCGACGTGCTGAAGAAGCACCGCGCGCACGCGGTCTTCTTCGTCACCGGCACCATGACCTCGCGCCACCCCGAGCTCGTCCGCCGCATGGTGGCCGAAGGACACGAGATCGGCCTGCACACCTTCAACCACCCCGACCTCTCCTTCCAGTCCCAGCGCCGGATCGACTGGGAGCTGTCCCAGAACCAGCTGGCGATCGCCGGCGCGGCCGGCATCCGCTCGTCCCTGTTCCGGCCCCCGTACTCCTCCTTCGCCGACGCCATGGACGACGCGTCCTGGCCGGTGACCGAGTACGTCGGCACCCTCGGCTACCTCACCGTCGTCAACGACACCGACAGCGAGGACTGGCGCCGGCCGGGCGTCGACAGGATCATCCGCAACGCCACTCCCGAGGACGGCGAGGGCGCCATCGTCCTCATGCACGACTCCGGCGGCGACCGCGGCCAGACCGTCCGCGCGCTGGACACGTTCCTGCCCCGGATGCAGGAGGAGGGCTACCGCTTCCAGACCCTCACCGAGGCGCTCGACGCGCCCAGCGCGAACACCCCCGTCACCGGCCCGGATCTCTGGAAGGGCAGGGCGTGGGTCTTCATGGTCCAGGCCTCGGACCGGCTCACCGACGGGCTGGTCGTCGTCCTGGCGGTCATCGGTGTCCTGGTCTTCGCCCGCTTCGGCCTGATGCTCGCGCTGTCGGGCGCCCACGCGCACCGGGTGCGGCGCCGGAACTTCCGCTGGGGTCCCGTACCGGTCACCGAACCCGTGTCGGTGCTGGTGCCCGCGTACAACGAGGCCGCCTGCATCGAGAACACCGTGCGCTCCCTCATCGACAGCGAACACCCCATCGAGATCATCGTCGTCGACGACGGTTCCAACGACGGAACCGCCCGCATCGTCGAGGACATGGGGCTGCCGAACGTACGCGTGGTGCGCCAGCTCAACGCGGGCAAGCCGGCCGCGCTCAACCGGGGCGTCGCGAACGCGCGCCACGACCTGATCGTGATGATGGACGGTGACACCGTCTTCGAACCGGCCACCGTGGGCGAGCTCGTGCAGCCCTTCGCGGACCCGCGGGTCGGAGCGGTCGCCGGCAACGCCAAGGTCGGCAACAGGGACTCGATGATCGGGGCCTGGCAGCACATCGAGTACGTGATGGGCTTCAACCTGGACCGCCGGATGTACGACATGCTGCGCTGCATGCCGACCATCCCGGGCGCGGTCGGGGCCTTCCGGCGCTCCGCGCTCGAACGGGTCGGCGGCATGAGCGACGACACGCTCGCCGAGGACACCGACATCACGATGGCCCTGCACCGGGACGGCTGGCGGGTGGTGTACGCGGAGAACGCGCGCGCCTGGACCGAGGCCCCGGAGAGCGTCCAGCAGCTGTGGTCGCAGCGCTACCGCTGGTCCTACGGCACGATGCAGGCGATCTGGAAGCACCGCCGCGCCCTGGTGGAACGGGGGCCCTCGGGCCGGTTCGGCCGGGTGGGGCTGCCGCTGGTCTCGCTGTTCATGGTGGTGGCCCCGCTGCTGGCACCGCTGATCGACGTGTTCCTGCTGTACGGCCTGGTCTTCGGCCCCACCGAGAAGACCGTCGCCGCCTGGCTGGGCGTCCTGGCGGTCCAGGCGGTCTGCGCCGCCTACGCGTTCCGGCTGGACCGGGAGCGGATGACGCACCTCGTCTCGCTGCCCCTCCAGCAGATCCTCTACCGGCAGTTGATGTACGTGGTCCTGCTCCAGTCGTGGATCACCGCGCTCACCGGCGGCCGGCTGCGCTGGCAGAAGCTGCGGCGCACCGGAGTGGTCGAGGCAGCGCCGGGTGCGGTGCCGCAGCAGCAGCAGGGCACGGGAACGACGGCACGCGATCGGGGGCACGTCGGATGACGACGCACGAACGGACACCGGAGGGGCTGACGTCACCGGGCGCGCCGGGGTACCTCCCGGCGGGAGGCACCCCGGCTCCGGGGCCCTCCCCCGCTCCGGTCGCCCCGAAGCCGGGCCGTGACCGCTATCTGGACCTGCTGCGTTCGGTGGCCCTGGTCCGCGTGGTGGCGTACCACCTCTTCGGCTGGGGCTGGCTGTCGCTCGTCTTCCCCTCCATGGGCGTGATGTTCGCGCTGGCGGGCCTGTTGATGGCGCGCTCGCTCGACCGCCCGGCACGCCAGGTGATCATGGGCCGGGTGCGTCGACTGCTGCCCCCGCTGTGGGCGTTCGGCGCGGTGGCGCTGACGCTGATCCTCATGAACGGCTGGAATCCGGTGAAGGACCCGGACGAGGGCGGCACTTGGGGCCTGGTCCGGCTGCTCACGTACGTGGTGCCCGTCGGCGCTCCGCCGTACCCGGCCGCCGACGACTGGGCGACGCAGGCGGCGGGGCCGCTCTGGTACCTGCGCGCCTACCTGTGGTTCGTGGTGGCATCGCCGCTGCTGCTGTGGGCGTTCCGCCGCGTCCCGTGGGCGATGCTGACGGCCCCGCTCGGGCTGACGGCGGTCCTCACGACCGGCCTGGTCGACCTTCCCGGCGAGGCCGGCGAGGGAGTCACCGACTTCGTCGTGTACGCCTCCTGCTGGATGCTGGGCTTCGCCCACCACGACGGGCTGCTGAAGCGGATCCCCCGGTACGCCGCGGTGTCCTGGGCGTTCCTGTCGATGGCGTTCGGCCTCTGGTGGGCGTCGGGCCATCTGGGGTCCGAGGGCTGGGACCTCAACGAGATCCCGCTGGCACAGGCCACGTGGTCGTTCGGGTTCGTGGTGATCCTGCTCCAGTACGCCCCGTCCTGGCAGCGGTTGCCGGGGCGGCTGGCGAAGTGGGACGCGTTCGTCACCCTGTCCAACAACCGCGCGGTCACGATCTACCTGTGGCACAACCTCCTGATCGGCGTCGCGGAGGTGATCGTCGACAAGGGGTACGAGCTGCCGTTCCTGGACAGCGACCGGGGCAACGCGGCGCTCGACGCGACGTACACGATGTGGAGCTTCGTCGTGGTCTGGCCGCTGATCGCCCTGGCGGTCCTCGCGTTCGGCTGGATCGAGGACCTCGCCGCACGGCGGGCGCCCCGGCTGTGGCCGGACGGGACCCCGAACCGGGCCGCCCGGCGGGCGCGCCGGGCGTAGTCCGGTCGGCCGGGCAGGCGCCCGGCTCCTCAGCGGGTCGGGTCGTGCGCCTCGCGGCCGCCGTCGGAGGAGAGCAGCCGGGCGCCGTCACGGGAGCCGCCGTCCCGGTCGTCGCCATCCCGGTCGTCGCCGTCCCGGTCGTCGCCGGACGTCTCGCCCCGCAGGTCACGCGCCATCAGGGTGGCGCCCGCGACGGCTCCCGGCATCAGGAGGACCGCGACGAAGGGCACCAGGAAGGCGAGGGTCAGCGGAACGCCGAAGCCGAGGACGGCGAGGCGGCGCCCGCGCAGCAGCCGCAGCCGCTCCTTCAGCTCGACGCCCCGGCGCTGGAGCGCGACGGCCGCCAGCTCCTCGGTGAGGAAGAAGCCGGAGACGCAGAAGCCGACGACGGGCACGACGGTCTGGCCGACGACCGGGATGAAGCCGCAGGCGAAGAGCAGGATGCCGTAGAACGCGACCCGCAGCAGGACCCGCAGGCTGTCACGGGCCGAGATCCACAGCTCGCGCCAGAGCGGGAGCCCGGACTCGGGCACCTCGCCGCCCTCGCTGCGGTCGACCTCCTCGGAGAGCGACTCGTAGAAGGGCTGGCCGACGAGCAGGGTCACGGCGGTGAAGGTGATGACCGCGAGGAAGAGCCCGAAGGCGACGACCAGGGCGGTCAGGGTGCCGCGGAAGATGTCGATCCAGGGCGAGGTCCAGTCGTCGGCGAACGGGGTCGCCCAGGCGGCCAGGTCGTCGGCGCCGTAGCCGAGACCGACGAGCGCGCCCGCGTAGAGCACGAGGGTCACCAGCCCCGGCAGCAGTCCGAACCCGAACCACCGTCCGTGCCGGCCGACCCACTTCTGGCCCTGAACCAGGTACTTGAAACCCACCCCGAGATCGCGCATGGGGTCACTGTAACGGTGCCGCGCAGGTCAGCCGTGCGACGTCCGGCCGGGCGTACGAGGGGCCGGCCGGTACGCGAAGAGGACCGCACCCCCGGGAGGGGATGCGGTCCTCGTTCGGTGCCGCGGGTCGTGCGGGCCGGAATCAGACGGCGAGCTCGACCGTGATGTTGCCGCGGGTCGCCTTGGAGTACGGGCAGACCTGGTGGGCCTTCTCGATCAGGCTCTTGGCGGTCTCCGCGTCCACGTTCGGGATGGTCGCCGAGATCTTCACGATGATGCCGAAACCGTCGTCGTTCTTGCCGATGCCGACCTCGGCGGTGACCGTCGAGCCGGAGATGTCGGCGTTCTCGTTGCGGGCGACGACGCCGAGCGCGCCCTGGAAGCAGGCGCTGTAGCCCGCCGCGAAGAGCTGCTCGGGGTTGGTGCCCTGGCCGGAGCCGCCCATGGCCTTGGGCGGGTTGACGACGACGTCGAGCTGACCGTCGTCGGTGGCGACACGGCCGTCACGCCCGTTCTCGGCGGTGGCGACGGCGGTGTAGAGAACGTCGGAGTGCTGGATCGACATGCGAGGTACTTCCTTCATGGGTTCGCCGCGACTCGCGCCCACGATCGCGACGGCTGAGGGAAGACTAACGGGTCACCGAGACGATCATCTTTCCGGTGTTGTCGCCGCGGAGCAGTCCGAGGAAGGCGTCGACGCCGTTCTCGATGCCGTCGACGAAGGTCTCGCGGTGCTTCAGCTCGCCGGAGGCGAGCCAGCCGCCGACCTCCTGGACGAACTGCTGCTGCAGCCCGTAGTGGTCGCCGACGAGGACGCCCTGGAGGCGCAGCCGCTTGCCGATGATCATCGCCATGTTGCGCGGACCGGGGACCGGCTCGGTGTCGTTGTACTGGGCGATCATGCCGCAGATGGTGGCGCGGCCGTGCACGTTGAGCGAGGAGATCGCGGCTTCGAGGTGCTCGCCGCCGACGTTGTCGAAGTAGACGTCGATGCCGTCCGGGGCGGCCTCGCGGAGCTGGTCCTTGACCGGGCCGTTCTTGTAGTTGAAGGCGGCGTCGAAGCCGAGCTCCTCGACGAGGAACTTCACCTTCTCGTCGGAGCCGGCCGAGCCGATGACGCGCGAGGCGCCCTTGAGTCGCGCCATCTGGCCGACCTGGCTGCCGACGGCCCCGGCGGCGCCGGAGACGAAGACCGCGTCGCCCTCCTTGAAGGAGGCGACGTCGAAGAGGCCGGCGTAGGCCGTGAGGCCGGTCATGCCGAGCACGCCGAGGTAGGCGGAGAGGGGGGCGAGCGCCGGGTCGACCTTGGTGGCGTGCTGGGCCGGGACGTCGGCGTACTCGCGCCAGCCGAGGCCGTGCAGGACGTGGTCGCCCACGGCGAAGCCCTCGGCGTTGGAGGCGATGACCTCACCGACGGCGCCGCCGTCCATGGGGTGGTCGAGCTTGAACGGGGGGATGTAGGACTTCACGTCGTTCATGCGGCCGCGCATGTACGGGTCGACGGAGAAGTGCAGGTTGCGCACGAGGACGCGGCCCTCGGCCGGCTCGGTGACCGGGGTCTCGCGCAGGGCGAAGTCGGCAGGGGTCGGCCAGCCGTGCGGACGGGCGACGAGGTGCCACTCACGGCTGGACGCGGGAAGAACGGACATGAGCACGGCCTCCAGGGAAAGCTTCAGAAAGCGAAAGGTTCACTGACTCAAACAACCATGCGCCTCGATATTTCATGTTGTCAAGTATTTGGGTAGGATGAGCCCCATGGCCACCTCACGCACGGACCCCCTGACCCTCGAAGTCGTCGAGCTGATCGGCACGGTCGTGGCGCGCTACTACGAGGAGTACGAGCAGGCGGCCGCGCAGCACGCGCTGACCGGCGCCCAGGCCCGCGTCCTCGGCCTGCTCTCGCTCGACCCGCTGCCGATGCGCCGCATCGCCCAGAAGCTGAAGTGCGAGCCGTCCAACATCACGGGGATAGTCGACCGGCTGGAGGCCCGCGGCCTGGTCGAGCGCCGCCCCGACCCGGCCGACCGCCGCGTCAAGCTGGCCGTCCCCACGGACGAGGGCCGCGCCACGGCCCGCCGCCTCCGGGAGTCCCTGGACTTCGCCCGCGAGCCCCTCGGCGAACTGTCCGAGACGGAGCGCACCCTCCTGCGCGACCTCCTCAAGCGCATGCTGGGCGAGGACGTGACCGGCGGGCCCGGCCCGACCGGCCAGGCGTCCCCCGGGGTCTGACCCGGAAGGCAGGCCCCGGCCGCGCCAACGGCCACCGGCGGGACAGCCCCCTAGACGCACCACCAGAGGAAGCGGGTGCAGGTCGGGCTGGGCGTCGGGACGGGGGTCGCGCTCGGCGTCGGGGCCGTGGTCGACGGCGCGGGGCCGGTGGGCGTCGCCGTGGGGGTCCCGGTCGCTCCGCCGTCCGTGGCGGACGGGCTCGCGGTGGGTTCCGGGGGCCGCGTCTCCGGGTCGATGGGCGCCGGCGGGTCCTGAGGGGCGTCCCCGGCGCCTTCGCCCTCCCCGGCGCCCGTGCCCTGCCCCGTACCGGATCCGGAGCCCGTTCCGGCACCCGTACCCGCGCCCGAGCCCGAGCCCGTTCCGGGACCCGGGCCGCCGGCCTTGCCCGCGCCCGCCCCCCTGCCCGCCTCCGCGCTCACCTGGCGGGACCGGGTCGGTGCCGAAGCGACCGGCGACGGGTCCGTGCCGTCCGGGGCGGCCTCGGTCGTCTCCACCGGGTCGGGGTCGGCGTCCAGCGGGGTCGCGGTGACCTGCTGCTCCTCCACGACCGAGGCGGCGCCCAGCTTCTCCGGGTTCTCCAGGGCCAGGCGCGCCAGGCTCAGCGTCCCGGCGGCGAGCACCAGCCCGAGGGTCCCCACCAGGACCGCACGGCCCCGGCGGCTCCGCGCCCGCCTGCCCTTGCGCGCGGCGGAGCGGCCGCGGGCGGCGCGGCGCCCGCCGGCGGCCGGGCGCGGCCGCTCGACGACGTCGAGTTCGTAGACGTGCTCGGGCGCTCCGGGTGCGCGCTCGGGCGCGTCCTCGCCTCCGGCGGGCCGGACCGGCTCGCGGGTCCGGGCGGGCTCGTGGGCCTGGACGGGCTCGTAGGCCTGGACCGGCTCATAGCCCTGGACCGGCTCGTAGGCCTGGACGGGCTGGGCGGGTATGTGGGGGGTCTCGTACCGCAGTTCCTCCACGGGAGTCCCGCACCCGGCACAGGCGAGGGCCCCGTTGAGATGCCGCCGGCACGCGTGGCAGTAGTCCATGGGGCCCGCAGGCTATGCGGCCGGATACGGCCACAGGTAGGCGCGGAAGTGAGGATCCTGTGAGGAAACCGCAGGTCGGCGGCGGTGCGTCGTGATTCGCCCGCTTCGGGGTGTCCTGGCCGGCCCCTCGGAGCGGGCCCCGGGCGGCGCAGCCCAACGCGCGCCGCGCCCCGAACGGCCGGACGATTCCCACAGGACCGCGAAACGCGAAACACCTCGCCCGTGCCAGCACCGCACTCCGGAGGATCCGCCATGACCGTCAGCCTTGAGCAGCTGCGTCGTTGCCATGTCGCCGTCGACCTGGGTGCCGCCCGCACCCGGGTCTTCGTCAAGGGCGCCGGACTCGTCGTCGACGAGCCGAGCGTCGCCGCCGTCAACACCCGCACCGGAGCGCTGATCGCCGTCGGCGCGCTGGCCGAGAAGATGACCGGCCGCACCCCCGACTACATCCGGGTCGTCCGCCCGGTCTCGGGCGGCACGGTCGTCGACATCGAGATGGCGCAGCGGATGCTCCGTCATCTCCTCGGCGAGAAGCTGCGCCGTCAGCTGCGCCGCAAGCCCCGGCTGCGCGCCGCCGCCTGCACCCCGCACGACAGCGACCCGCTCGCCCAGCGCGCCGCCGTGGAGACCCTCGTCGGTCTCGGGGCCCGCCGGGTCGAGCTGGTGGACACGCTGATCGCGGCGGCCGTGGGGTGCGGACTGCCGGTCGAGCAGCCGACCGCGACCATGATCCTGGTGTGCGGGGCGGCAACGACGCAGGTCGCGGTCCTGTCGCTCGGTTCGATCGTCACGGCGGAGCGGATGCCGGTCGGCGGGGACGCCATCGACCACGCCGTCATCCAGCACCTGCGCCACCACCACGAGCTGATGCTGCCGAGCCAGTCGGTGCGCCCGCTGCAACTGGCCCTCAGCGGGAACGGCCTGACGCCCCACGGACCGGCCTGGACCGAGATCCACGGCCGTGACGTCGCGACGGGGCTGGCCCGTTCGGTGACCGTCGACACCGCCGCCGTGCGGGAGGCGATCCACACCCCGCTGACGGCGGTCCTCGACGGCATCGGGAAGGTGCTGCGGGACTGCCCGCCGGATCTGGTGGCCGACCTCGCGGACCGCGGGATCATGATGGTGGGCGGCAGCGCCCTGCTGCCGGGGCTCGACCAGATGCTGCGCGAGGCGACCGGCATGCCGGTGCACATCGCCGAACGGCCCGACGTGTGCGCGGTCCTGGGCCTCGGCGCGATGCTGGAGGGCAAGGTCCAGCCGATGGTCCTGGACCCGCTGTCGGAGCGGAACCCGCTCGACGACGACGACTGAGGCGCGACGGGGCTCCGGTCGGCCCCCACCGACCACCGGCCGACTCCCGGCCGACTCCCGGCCGACTCCCGACCGCCCCCGACCAACCTCCCGGCCGACCCCCGGCCGGGATCAAAACGACGAAACAGCCTGATTCGTACGACAATGAGACCATGACGATCATGGACGAGGACGCTCCCCGCCTGCCCGCGCTGCTCGAAGCGGTCCTCGGCGTCGGCACGGACCTCGAACTCCGCACCACCCTCCAGCACCTGGTGGAGTCCGCCACCGAGCTGACCGGGGCCCGCTACGGCGCGCTCGGGGTCGTCGACCCCGAGCGCCACCGCGTCACCGAGCTCTTCACCTCGGGCATGACGGACGAGCAGCGGCGGCGGGCCGGCCGTCTCGCCGACGGTCTCGGCGGGCCGGCCGGCGTCCCGGCCGAGGACCCGCGTCCGCTGCCGCCCGGCGATCCGGCGGCCGGCCCCCGCTCCCCCGCCGTGCCCGAGGGGCTCCCGGGGACGCGCACGTACCTGGGCGTCCCGATCCGGGTCCACACCGAGGTCTTCGGTCATCTGCACCTCACCGAGAAGCGCGCGGGCGGCTTCACCGAGGAGGACCTCTCCCTGCTGCGGGTCCTCGCCTCGCAGGCCGGGATCGCCATCGGCAACGCCCGCCTGTACGAGACGGCACGGCAGCGGGAGCGCTGGATCGAGGGCGCGGCAGCGGTGACCACGGCCCTGCTGACCGGCGCGTCCGCCGAGAACGCGCTGATGACCGTCGCCGAGCAGGCCCGCATCCTCTCCGGCGCCTCGGCCGGGGTGGTGCTCCAGCCCACCGCGGAGGGCGGCATGGAGATCGTGGCCGCCTCGACCACGGACGACCCGGGCGATCTGGTCGGCACGACGATCGCGCCCGGCTCCCCCGTCCTCGTCCAGCTCCTCGGCGGGGAGCCGGTGTTCGTGGAGGACTCGGCGACCGATCCCCGGATGACCACCCATGTCCGGTCCCGTTTCGGCCCGTCGATGATGCTGCCGCTGCAGAGCGGCGGGAAGCTCATCGGCACCCTCGCCCTCCCCCGGCGGCGCGGCGACGAGCCGTACTCGGCGGTCGACCGGCTCCTCGCCTCGCAGTTCGCCTCGCAGGCGGCGCTCGCGCTGGTCCTCGCGGACGCGCGGCACGACAGGGAGCGGCTCGCGGTGTACGAGGACCGGGACCGGATCGCGCGGGACCTGCACGACCTGGTCGTCCAGCGGCTCTTCGCCACCGAGATGATGCTGGAGTCCACCCGGCGGCGGGCGGCCGGGTCCTGCGACGAGGACGCGCTGCTCGGGCGGGCGGTGGACGAGCTGGACTCGACGATCCAGGAGGTCCGCACGACCATCTTCGCGCTCCAGCAGCCGCCCGCGGACGCGCCGACCTCCTTCCGGGGGAAGGTGCTGCGCGAGACCGGCGGGGCGGCGGTCCTGCTCGGCTTCCAGCCGTCCGTGCACTTCGCGGGCGCCGTCGACACCCTCGTCGACGAGGAGACGGCCGGCCGGCTCCTCGCCACCCTGCGCGGGGCGCTCGCGGCGGCGCACCGGCGGTCCGGGATCGGCGCGATCTCCGTCGAGGTGTCGGCGGGGGACGGCGGCGTCCGGCTGCGGGTCACGGACGACGGGACCCCGCCGACGACGGTGACCTGGCCGTAGGGGTCCCGGGCACGGACGGCGCTCCTCCCCGTACGGAGCAGCCCGGCGCGCCGCGCACCGCTCCCCGATCTTGACTGGAGGCGTGGACACCGAGACCAAGCCCCCGACAGCGGCGGCCTACCGCAATCTGGTGATGGCCACCATCGGCTTCACGCTCACCTTCTGGGCGTGGGACCTGATCGCGCCGATCGCGAGCTGGTACGGCGACCGGCTCGGGCTCAGCTCCTTCGAACAGTCCCTGCTGGTGGCGGTGCCCGTCCTCGTCGGCTCGCTCGGCCGCATCCCGGCCGGCGCGCTGACCGACCGGTACGGCGCGAAGCTGATGTTCCCGCTCGTCTCGGCGCTGACGATCATCCCCGTGCTGCTGCTCATCGTGGTCAAGGACAGTTACGGCCTGATGCTGGTCGTCGCCTTCTTCCTCGGTCTCGGCGGCACCACGTTCGCCATCGGCGTGCCGCTGGTCAACTCCTGGTTCCCGCCCGCCAAGCGCGGTCTGGCGCTCGGCGTGTTCGGCATGGGCATGGGCGGCGTGGCGCTCTCCGGCTACTTCACGCCCCGGATCGCCAAGCACGGCGAGAACCTGCCGTTCATCGTGGTGGCGGTCGCGCTGGCCGCGTACGCGGTGCTCGCCACCTTCCTCATCACGGACCGGCCCGACCGGCCCGTGCCGACCGAGCCCCTGGCGGCGCGGCTCGGCGCGGCGGGCCGGCTGCGGGTGACCTGGGAGCTGTCGGCGCTGTACGCGATCGGCTTCGGCGGCATCGTCGCGTTCGGCGTCTACCTGCCGACGTACCTGAAGACCTGGTACGAGCTCGACCCGACGGACGCGGGCACCAAGGCGGCCGGGTTCGCGCTGGTCACCGTGGTCTTCCGGCCGATCGGCGGCTGGCTCTCGGACCGGGTCCACCCGGCGCTCGTGACGGCCGTCGCGCTCGGCGTGGTCGCCCTCCTCGCGATCGTGCAGGCCTTCGACCCGCCCCTGAACCCCGGCGGCACGACCGCGCTGCTCATCATGGCGGCCGGGCTCGGCACGGCGAGCGGTTCCGTCTTCGCCCTGGTCTCCCAGGTCACCCCGCAGGCGAAGGTCGGCAGCGTGACCGGCATCGTCGGCGCGATGGGCGGGCTCGGCGGCTTCCTCCCGCCGCTGGTGATGGGCGCGATCTACAGCGCCAAGGGCTCGTACTCGATCGGCTTCATGCTCCTCTCGGACCTGGCGCTCGCGGGCTGTGTGTACGCGTACGGGCGGATGCGCGGGATCCGCCCGGACGGCGAGGAGCCGGCGCCGGGGGCGACGAAGGTCACGGCGGGCCGTCCCTGACGGACCGGCAGAATGCCTCCCGGCGACCCTCGCCCCCGACGACCCGAGGAGTACGACCGGTGAGTGCCTTCTTCCCGGCCCTGGCGGCCGGAGCCGATGCGGGGCGGCCCGCGCTGCGCTGCGGCGCGGACACCCTGACGTACGGCGAACTGGAGCGGGCCGCCGGGGCCCTGGCGGCCCGGATCGGCGGCACGCGGCGGGTCGCCGTCTGGGCCACGCCGAGCGCGCACACGGCCGTCGCGGTGGTGGGGGCCCTGCTCGCGGGCGTGCCCGCGGTCCCGCTCAATCCGCGGACGGGCGAGCGGGAGCTGGCGCACATCCTGGGCGACAGCGGGCCCGACGCGCTGCTCGCCGGGCCCGGGGACGCGCTGCCCGCCGGGCCGGCCGGGCGGCTCCCCCGGATCGACGTCGACCTCGCGGCGAGCGGCCCGGCGGTCGTCGAGCCGGGACCGGAGGCCGCGGAGTCCCCCGCCCTGATCGTCTACACCTCCGGCACCACGGGGCCCCCGAAGGGCGTCCTGCTCTCCCGCCGGGCGGTCGCCGCCTCGCTGGACGCGCTGGCCGGGGCCTGGTCCTGGACGGCGGACGACGTCCTCGTGCACGCGCTGCCGCTGTTCCACGTCCACGGACTGGTCCTGGGGATCCTGGGCCCGCTGCGGCGGGGCGGCGAGGTCCGGCACCTGGGGGCGTTCTCGGTGGAGGGCGTGGCACGGGAGCTGGGTGCCGGGGGCGGCACGATGCTGTTCGGGGTACCGACGATGTACCACCGGCTCGCGGACGCGCTCGACCGGGACACGGCCCTGGTCCGGGCGATGGCCGGGGCGCGGCTCCTGGTGTCCGGTTCGGCGGCGCTGCCGGTCCACGACCACGAGCGGATCGCGGCGGCGACGGGCCGGACGGTCGTCGAGCGGTACGGGATGACGGAGACGCTGATGAACACGAGCGTCCTGCCGGGCGCGGGGCCGCGCCCGGGGACGGTCGGGCTGCCGCTGCCGGGGGTGGAGCTGCGCCTGGTCGAGGACGACGGCGCGGTGCTCGGGGCGTACGACGGGGAGACGGTCGGCGAGGTGCAGGTGCGCGGTCCGAACCTGTTCTCCGGCTATCTGGGCCGGCCGGAGGCGACGGCGGCGGCCTTCGACGGCGACTGGTTCCGGACCGGCGACATGGCGGTGCGGGAGCCGGACGGCGCGGTGCGTCTGGTGGGCCGCAGGGCGACCGACCTGATCAAGAGCGGTGGCTACAAGATCGGGGCGGGCGAGATCGAGAACGCGCTCCTCGACCACCCCAGGGTGCGGGAGGCGGCCGTCACCGGTGAGCCGGACCCGGACCTCGGCGAGCGGATCGTGGCCTGGGTGGTGCCGGTGGACGCCGCGCGGCCCCCGACGGCGGCGGAGCTCGGCGACCACGTGGCGGGGCTGCTGGCACCGCACAAGCGGCCCCGGGTGGTGCGCCATCTCGACGCGCTCCCCCGCAACGACATGGGGAAGGTCCTGAAGAAGGCGCTGCCCGGGGCGGGGTGAGCCGTACGGAGCCGGGCCCCCTCCGATCCGACGGAGGGGGCCCGGTCCCGAGCGGTGCCGGCTGCTACCTCACGCCCACCGCGCGGATCAGTTCCTGCGTGACCGAGCCGCCCCGGTCGTCGCTCGCGCCGGCCCGCAGCGAGACGGAGGCCGCGCCGCGCGGGACGCGCAGTTCGCCGTTCCAGGCGGCGCCGTGGCGGTCCTTCCTGAGGGCGACCCCGGTCCAGGTCCTGCCCTCGTCGTAGGAGACCTCCAGGGTGCCGCCGGTGATGGTGCCGGTGCCGGTCGCGCCCTTCACGTACTCGGCGAAGATCCCGACGGGCAGCTTGTGTCCGGCGCGGACGTCACCGTTGAGGTCGGTGTCCACGTCGAAGCCGAGGTTGAGCATCGGCAGGTAGGTGGTCCGGTCCGACGGGGTCTCGGCGGAGCGGAAGGTCCACTCGCTGTGGCCCTTGCCGGCCAGTCGCCAGCGCGCCGGGTCGAGCGCGGTGTCGGTGACGACCTTGTAGGTGGCCTCCTCGGCCGGGGCGTCCCAGGCGTAGGCGCCGGAGCTCATCTTGCGGTCGACGCGGGTCCCGTTGACGTACACCTCGGTGTACTGGGTCATCGTGTCGTCGCTCCACACGTTGCCGAAGCCGGTGTGGTCGGTGCCGGAGTCGCCCCAGCCGGGGGTGTTGAAGCGCAGGTCGTTGCCGCTGCGCTCCTGGCCCCAGCCGAGGCCGGTGCCCAGCCACGGGTGCCAGACGGGGCCGAACCAGTCGAGGTCGACGCGGCTGCCGCCCCGGTAGACGGACTGGCCGCCGCGCTCCTCCAGGGATTCGCCGAGGTCGACGGACTCGTGCCAGCGCTGGCCGGTGCCGGTGGAGACGTACTCGGTGCGCTCGGTCGGGAAGGCGATCCACTCCTTGAAGCCGAAGCCGATCCGGAAGGTGTCGGTGATCGAGAAGCGGAACTCGCCGCCCAGCTCCGGGCGCTTGGTGGGCGCGTGGAAGGTGGAGGAGACGGTGGCCAGTTCGTCCCGGTCGGGGCGGAAGACCAGGTCCTTGCCGATGGCGCCGGGGTGCCCCTCGGAGAGGTCGTAGGTGAACGGGGTGAAGCGGGTGCCGGTCAGCTCCACGCGCTTGCCGCGGGCCGCGCCGGCGGCGAGCCGCCGGGCGTCGGCGGTGTTGACGGTGGCGACGGCGAGCGGCCGGTCCTCGTAGCCGGCGGTGCCGAACCACTTCATCAGCCGGCCGGGCCGGTCGTCGGTGACGAACAGGGCCTTGGCGCCCGCGTCCTGGGCGGTCTGGGCGAGCAGCGTCGGGTCGGCGCCCTCGGTCAGCCGGACCAGGACGGCCTTGCCCTTGGCGTCGCGGCCCGTGTACTCGGCGGGGGTTCCGGTGCCCGCGTCGACGAGGCCGAGGCGGTGGTCGCCCTCCAGGAGGGTGCCGCCGGCCTGCGGGGTGGCGTCGGAGAGGCGGGTGCCGTCGACGCCCGCTTCGAGCATCGGCTTGCCGAGGCGCCAGACGGTCCGGTACTCGAAGGTGCCGGTGGCGGGCTTGCGGGTGGGCGCCGCGAAGATCGAGTCGTACGTGGCCGGGACCTGGACGGCTCCGCCGTAGGAGGCGCCGTTCGCCTTCCGGTCGAACTCCATCAGGAGCTGGCGGGTCTCGGTCCGCTTCTCGACCTCGGCGCGGATCTCGCGCAGCCGCCGCCCGTCGAGGGTGATCTCGCGGTCGCGGTCGAGGGTGATCTCCGGCTCGGTGAGGAAGCCGAGGCCGAGGGAGTCCGCGCCCTTGGAGCCGCGCACGTCGAGGAAGCTGTCGACGGTGTACGTGCCGGGCTTGAGGCGCAGTTCGAGGGTGCCGGACTCGCCGACCGAGGCCGGGAAGGGGTCCACTCCCGGGGTGAGCTGCTGGACGCCCAGGTAGGCGGGGGTGGGGGCGCCGTCGCGGTCCTTGACGTGGACGGTGAGCGTGTAGCGCTCCTCCTCCTTCACCAGGCCGAGCGCGGTGTGCGCGACGGGCGCGCCGCCGGCGGTGGCGGTGATCCGGCCGGAGGACTGGCCGACGGGGGCCCTGGTGCCGTCGCCGGTCACCGTGGTGCTCGCGGAGCCGTGGGCGGGGACGGTGAGGGCGGTGTCGGCGAGGGCGGCGACGCCGGCCGGCATGCCCTCGACGGCGAGGTCCAACGCGACCGGCGCGTCGGAGGAGTTGGTGTAGGTGACGGTCCTGGTGACCGGCTCGCCCGTCTCGTACGGCCAGGCGACGTGGCCGAGGTCGGCGGAGCCGGTGGCGGTGATGTTCGCGGCGATGGCGGCGGCGACGTCGACCCGTCCGGAGCCGAGCGCGTAGGACGAGGCGTCGAGCGTCCTGGACGAGGACATCAGCGCGTCCTTGAGCCGCGGCCCGGTCCAGTCGGGGTGCTTCTCGGCGAGCAGCGCGGCGACACCGGCGATGTGCGGGGTCGCCATCGACGTACCGCTCATGGAGGTGTAGAGGCCGCTGCCGGAGACGAGCTGGGAGCGGGCGGCGAGGATGTTCACGCCGGGCGCCGACAGGTCGGGCTTGAGGCCCTGGTCGCCGTGGCGGGGGCCCTGGCTGGTGAAGTACGCGGCGCGGTCGCCGGAGTCGACGGCGCCGACGGTGAGCGCGGAGTCGGCGGCGCCGGGCGAGCCGATGGAGCCGGGGGCGCCGGAGTTGCCGGCGGCGATGACGAAGAGGGCGCCGGTCTCGGCGGTGAGGGCGTTGACGGCCTGGGCCATCGGGTCGGTGCCGTCGCTCGGTTCGCGGGAACCGAGGCTCATCGAGACGATCTTCGCGTCGATGTCCTTGGCGGCCCACTCCATGCCGGCGATGATCTCCGACTCCGAGCCGGAGCCCGCGTCGCTGAGGACCTTGCCGACGGCGAGGGTGGCGCCGGGGGCGACGCCCTTCTCCTTGCCCTCGGAGCCGGCGCCGCTGCCGCCGACGGTGGAGGCGACGTGGGTGCCGTGGCCGTTGCGGTCGGCGACCTCCTCGCCCGCGATGAAGGACTTGGACTCGGCGACGCGGCCCGCGAGGTCGGGGTGGGCGAGGTCGGCGCCGCTGTCGAGGACGGCGACCTTCACGCCCTTGCCGGTGAGCCCGGCCTCCCAGGCCTTCGGGGTGCCGATCTGGGCGTTGGACTCGGCCATGGCGGCCTTGACGCGGCCGTCGAGCCAGACCTTGGCGGGGGCGGCCGCGCGGGAGTTCGGGGCGGTGCGCGCGGTGAAGTCCCGCCAGAACGCGGCGGGGTCGGTGGCCGTGACGGCCGCGCCGCCGATGCTGGGCAGCGGGCGGACGGTCTCGGCGCCGCGCGGGGTCGCCGCCGCGGCGGTCCGCGCGCCCTTGCCGCCGTACGTGACGATCAGCGGCAGTTCGCCGGTGACGCCCTGCTCCACGAGGCCCGTGACGTCGAAGAGGCGCGGGTCGAGCGCGCCGGAGGCCAGGTGGGGGCGGGCCTCGTCGGGGATGACGGTGACCCGGCCGTCGGCGATCCGGCTCCGTATCGCGCCGGTGGCGCCCTCGGCCCGGTCGACGGTGACGGTCCGCTGTCCGCCCCCGAGGTCGGTGAGGGTGACGCGGTCGCCGGTGACGAGGGTGACGGTGGTGCTCGCCGCCGCGCCCTTGAAGGTGTCCGGGACGGCGGGGGCGGTGGTCCCGGCGGCGGCGGTCTGCCCGGCCGAGAGCATCACGAGGGAGACGCCCGCGGCGAGCAGCGCGATCCTCCCTCTGTCGAAGGGTGTGGTCCTCGACGGCATCGTTCGAACTCCTCGCGGACCCGGGGTCGGGGGTGTTTCCGGGTGCCGCGAGGAGTCTTGGCCCTGGGGGCGGGCGTTGACTCCCGTTACTCCTGGCGGTTATGTGCCGTGGCGGTCAACCGCCAGAACAGGACGTGCCGTTCGGGGAGAATTGCTCACGGAGTCGGGTCGAGCGCGTCGTACCGGCGGAAACCGCGCCCGTACGCGGCGAGGGCGCCGACCGCGAGGACGCAGGCGATTCCGCCGCCCGTGACGGCGACGGCGGGCGAGGTCAGGTCGGCCACCGAGCCGGCGAGGAAGTCCCCGAGCCGGGGCCCGCCGGCGACCACCACGATGAAGACCCCCTGGAGCCGGCCGCGCATCTCGTCCGGGGCGGCGACCTGCATCATCGTGTTCCGGAAGATCATCGAGACGGTGTCGGAGTACCCGGCGAGGGCGAGCAGGAGCAGCCCGAGCCAGAGGTTCCGGGTGAGCCCGAAGACGGCGATGGCGGTGCCCCAGCAGGCGACGGCGATCAGGATCGCCTGCCCGTGGTGGCGGATACGGCCCTGCCAGCCGGAGAGCACGCCCCCGAGGAGCGCCCCGAACGCGGGCGCGGCGACGAGGAGTCCGGTGGTCGTGGCGTCACCGCCGTACCAGAGGACGGCGACGGCGGGGAACAGGGCACGGGGGTGGGCGAGGATCATCGCGCAGAAGTCCGAGAGGAACGTCATGCGCAGGTTGGGACGGGTGGCGAGGAAACGCAGTCCGTCGAGGACGGAGGCGCGCTTCCTCCCGGTCCGGTCCGGGAGCATGGAGGGCAGCCGCCACATCGCGTAGAGGCTCGCGGAGAAGGCGACGGCGTCGACCAGGTACGCGGTCTGGTAGCCGGCGAGTCCGACGATCAGGCCGCCGAGGCTGGGCCCGACGAGGGTGCCGAAGGTCATGACCATCGAGTTCAGCGCGTTGGCGGCGCGCAGCTGCTCGGCCGGCAGGAGCCGGGGGATCATCGCGGTGCGGGCGGGCGAGTTGAGCGCGGTGCACGCCGACTGCAGGGCGACGATCCCGTACAGGAACCAGACCTGGTGGAAGCCGGCGAACGCGGCGGCGGCGAGCGCGATCGACAGGACGGCGGAGCCGCAGGCGCTGTGGAGCCCGAGCTTGCGGCGGTCGACGGTGTCGGCGATCGCGCCGCCGTACAGCCCGAAGACGACGAGCGGGACGAGGGAGAACAGGCCGACGAGCCCGACGGAGAAGGGCGATCCGGTGATGTCGTACACCTGGAGGGAGATCGCCAGGGACGTCATGCCCTGCCCGACCCAGGAGACGGTGCCGCCGAACCAGAGGCGGCGGTAGTGCGCGGAGGTCCGCAGCGGGGTGAGGTCGGCGAAGAGCCTGCGGCGTTCGGGGGCCGGGGGTCCGGTCTCCGGCCGGGACGCGGGCCGGGGCTGGGGCTGGGGCTCGGTGGCGGTCACGCGATGTCGTACCGGAGCTCGGGGCGGGCCCAGTGGATGTGCCCGGTGGGCGGCACGGCCCCGGTGCGGACGGCGCCGGTCCGCAGGTAGAACTCCTCGGCGGGCGGATGCGCGACGACCCGCACGGCCTTGAGCCCGGCGGCTCCGGCCTGCCCGGTCATGTGCTCCATGAGCAGCCGTCCGACGCCCTGCCCCTGCGCGCTGTCGGCGACGAACGCGAGGTCGAGCTCGGCGTCGTCGACGAGGAGCGCGTAGAAGCCGAGCACGCGGTCGCTCGCGTCGACGGCGACGAAGACGGGATGGTGCTCGATGTACGCTCCACCGACCTGGTACCCCTCGACCATGGCGGCGTACTCCCCCCGGTAGGCACGGGAGGTCCGGACGAGCCGGGTGAGCCGCTTGGAATCCTCGGCGGTGGCACGCCGGACGGTGAACTCGGACATGGAGCGAGTATAGGGGCGATTACGGTTTTCGATCCTTACGTTTTCGTGAACGGGAGCGGGGCGGGCGGGAGCGGGGGCAGGGCCCCGGCTGTGGCTGCGCCTGTCGCCCCCGCGCCCGAACCGGCCTACCCCGCGCGTTCGGCCTCCGCCACCGCCGCCTCGTGGGTCAGCGAGGCGCCGTGGGTGTGGGCCGCCGCGAAGGCGGGGGCGCCCAGCGCCGTCCGGGCCACCGCCTCCGTACGGTCGACGTCCGCGCGTTCCGCCGGGGGCAGCGGCGCACCCGTCGAGGCGCGCAGGACGGCCGCGGCACCGAGCAGCAGCGCGGCCCCCCGCGCCCGGCCGTCCAGGGCGTGGGCCGAGGCCAGGCCCTCCAGGGCCAGCGCCACCGCCCGGGGGTCGCCCGAGGTCGACGCGGTGCCGTACCCCTCCGCCTGGAGCTCCAGCGCCGCCGCCACGTCGCCGCGCGCGAGCGCCGAGAAACCCAGCTCGGCCAGGATCAGCGCGTTGGCGCAGTCGAGCCCGACCGCCCGGTGCCAGTCGAGGACCTCCCGCATGTGCCCCTCGGCCTCCTCGACCAGGCCCTCCCGCCGGGCGCCCAGACCGAGCCCGAGGACCGCGTTGATCTCACCCGCGCGGAACCCGACCTCGGCGGCCCGCTCCCGCGCCGCCGCGTGGTACGCCCGCGCCTCGGCGAGATCGCCCCTGAGCAGCGCCGTACGCCCGAGCCCGGCCAGCAGGTCGGGCACCTCGGTCGTCATGCCGAAGCCCTCCGCCGCCGCCAGACCCGCCCGCTTGAGCCGGTCGGCCCGCTCGTACTCCCCGTGGATCTCGGCGACGGTCGCCAGCGGGTACACCGACCACAGCCGGGAACAGGCGTCGCCCAGCTCGTCGAAGAGCGCGTCCGAGCGCGCCGCGTCCTCCTCCGCGCCCGGCACGTCACCGCCGAGGAGCCGCTGCACCGAGCGGTCCGAGAGCGCCGCCGCCTCGCCCCAGCTGTCCCCGCGCTCCCGGAAGCCGTCGAGCGCCTCCCCCGTCAGGTCGCCGCCCTCGCTCTGACTGCCGGTGCCGCAGAGCGCGTGCGCGAGGAACCAGCGCGCCCAGGGGCGGCCGGCCGGCTGCCGGGGCGCGGTCCCGTCGTACGCCGTGAGGGCGTCGGCGATCCGGCGCCGCCGGTCCGTGCCGTCGCCGCCCATGACGGCGAGTCCGGTGCGCCAGACTCCCACGCGGGCGCGCAGCGCGGCCACTTCGGGACGCCGGCCGGCTTCCACGGCGTCCTCGGTTCCCGTGGCGGCCCAGGCCCGCGCCGCTTCCGTGGACTCCCCCGGCTCCGTGACACCACCGCCCGCCGCCCGCAGCGCCGCCGTCGCCGAGCGGAGCGCCTCGCCGAGGCGGCCGCGCATGATCCAGTACCAGGCGAGCGCGTCGACGAGCCGGAGCGCCACCTCGGCGTTCCGCCCGGTGCCGGGGGCGGCGAGCGCCCGGTCGAGGGCGGCCCGCAGGTTCGGGGTCTCCGCGTCGAGGCGGACGAGGAAGCGGCGCTGGTCCGGTCCGCGCAGCGCGGGCCCGGCCTCCTCGGCGAGCCGCAGGTAGTGGGCGAGGTGGCGTTCCCGTACGGCCTCCGTCTCGCCCGCGTCCCGCAGCCGGTCGAGGCAGTAGGCGGCGACGGACTCCAGGAGCCGGTAGCGCGGCCCGTCCGGTCCGTCGACGACCACGACGAGGGACCGGTCCACGAGCCGCGCGAGCAGCCCGAGGACGTCACCGGCGGCGACGCCTCCGGCCGCACCGTCGCCCCCGTCCGCGCCGAACCCTCCGGCCGTACCGTCACCCCCGGCCGTACCGTCGTCCCCGTCCGCGCAGACCTCCTCCGCCGCGCTCAGGGAGCAGCCCTCCGCGTGGACGGCGAGGCGTCGGAGGACGGTCCGCTCCGGGGCGCCCAGCAGGTCCCAGCTCCAGTCGATGACCGCCCGCAGCGTCTGCTGCCGGGCGGGGGCGCCCCGCAGCCCCGCGTCGAGCAGCCGGAAGCGGTCGTCCAGCCGTTCCAGGAGCCCGTGCACGCCGAGCGCGCGGACGCGGGTGGCGGCCAGTTCCAGGGCGAGCGGGATGCCGTCGAGGCGGCGGCAGACGGCCCGAACCGCCTCCCGGGTGGCGGGATCGAGGGCGGCGCGGGACCCGAAGCCGGGCGCGGAGGCCGCCGCCCGCGCCGTGAACAGCTCGACCGCGCCGTCGCCGTCGAGCGGCTCCACCGCCCAGAGCGTCTCGCCGGCGAGTGCGAGCGGCTCCTGGCTGGTCGTCAGGACGACGAGGCCGGGCGCGGTGCGCAGCAGGAGTTCGGTGAGGGAGGCCGCCTCGTCGACGACGTGTTCGCAGTTGTCGAGGACGAGCAGGGTGCGCTTGCCGCGCAGGACCTCGGCGAGCCGCTCCCCCGTGGTGAGCGCCCGCTCGCCCTCGGGCCGCAGCCCCCAGGCGCCGTCGTCGCGGAGTTCGAGCGCGGCGGCGACGATCTCGGCGAGCTCCCCGCGCGCGCCGGCGAACTCGACGAGCCACACCCCGTCCGGGAACTCCTCGCGCAGCTGTCCGGCCGCCTCCACGGCGAGCCGGGTCTTCCCGACGCCGCCGGGTCCGGTGAGGGTGACGAGCCGGCGCTCGGCGAGCAGTCCCCGGACCTCGGCGACGGCCGCGTCCCGGCCGACGATCCCGGTGAGCGGCGCGACCAGGTTGCCCCGCGCGGGACCACCGGCCGCCGCCGGCCGGGGCGCGGGAACGACGGCGGAGAGAGCGGCCGAGGGAACGGCGGGCGAGGGCGAGAGCGCCGGCGTGGGCACGGGCGCCGCCATGGGCGCGGGCGCCGACAGCGAGGCGTCCTGGCGGAGCATCGCGGCGTGGAGCGCGGCCAGTTCGGGGCTGGGGTCGAGCCCCAGCTCGTCGGCGAGGAGGGCGCGCAGCTCCTCGTACCCGGCGAGCGCCTCGCTCTGCCGGCCCGCCCGGTACAGGGCGCGCAGCTGCACGGCCCGCAGCCGTTCGCGCAGCGGGTGGCGGGCGACCAGCTCCGCCAACTCCCCCGCAAGCAGATCCTGTTCGCCCAAGTCGAGGCGCGCCTCGGCCAGCGCCTCGCGCACGACGAGCCGTTCCTCCTCCAGGCGGTCGGCGGCGCCCCGCGCGAACGGTTCCTCGGCGAAGTCGGCGAAGGCCGGGCCCCGCCACAGGTCGAGCGCCTCGCCGAGCAGCCGCGCCCGGGCGTGCGGGTCGGCCGTGCCCCGGGCCCGCGCGGCGAGCCGCGCGAACCGGTGCGCGTCCAGGGCCCCTTCGGGTACCGCCAGGAGGTAGCCGGGTGCCTGGGTGACGACGAGTGCGCGCCCGCCGGGCTCGGCCTCCTCCAGGGCGCGGCGCAGCTGGGAGACCTTGGCCTGGAGGGCGCGCTGGGGGTTGCCGGGCGGTTCGTCGCCCCAGAGGCCGTCGACGAGGCGGTACGCGGAGACCGGTCGGCCCGCGTCGACGAGGAGCGCGGCGAGCAGGGCCCGCACCTTGAGCTCAGGGACCCGGACGGGCGTGCCGTCCTCGGTCCGTACGGCCGTCTCCCCCAGCACCCCGAATTGCATACGGCCACCGTAACCCGGCCCGCGGCGGGCCCGGATGGAGCCCGGACCCGGCCCGGGCCCCACTCGGACCGGCGCCCTGACCGGCCCCGAACCCCGGCCCGAACCCCACCCGAACAGGACCCGAGCCGGACCCGAACAGCCCGCCGCCAGAGTCGTCCCTGTCAGCAGGACAGCGGACAGCGACACACCGAAGACGAACCGAAGACGAACCGAGGAGCAGGACCATGAGCAGCACCCTCAACACCCCCGACACCACCACCGACACCGCCGCCACCACCACCGGCACCACCGGCACGCACCGCCGTCTCGCCGGGAGGACCGCCCTCGTCACCGGCGGCAGCCGGGGCATCGGCCGGGCGATCGCGCTCCGCCTCGGCGCGGACGGCGCCCGGGTCGGCGTCCACTACGCGAGCAACGAGACGGCAGCGAAGGAGACGGTGGCCGCGATCGAGGCGGCGGGCGGCTCCGCCTTCGCCCTCCGCACGGAGCTCGGCGTCCCGGGCGACGCCGACGCCCTCTGGGCGGCCTTCGACGCGGAGACCGAGGGCGACCACGGGCTCGACATCCTGGTGAACAACGCCGGGATCGCCGGCCCGGGCCTGATCCACGAGGTCGAGGAGGCCGACTACGACCGGGTGTTCGCGATCAACGCCAAGGCGCCGTTCTTCATCATCCAGAAGGGCCTCGGCAGGCTCCGCGACGGCGGCCGGATCGTCAACATCTCCTCCGGGGTCACCAAGACCGCCTTCCCGGGCATGACCTCGTACGCCGCCTCCAAGGGCGCGGTCGAGGTGCTGACCCTCACCCTCGCGCAGACCCTCGGCTCCCGGGGCATCACGGTCAACGCGGTCTCGCCGGGCACGATCGAGACCGACATCCACCCGTGGATGGCCGACCCGGCCGCCAAGGCGCACGCCGCCGGCTTCTCCGTCTTCGACCGGGTGGGGCAGCCGGACGACGTGGCCGATGTCGTCGCCTTCCTCGCCTCCGACGAGGCCCGCTGGATCACCGGCCAGAACATCGACGCGAGCGGCGGCTCCGGCCTCGGCCTCTGACCGCCCGCGGCACGGGGACACCGCCGCACCCCCGGCAACCGGAGCACCGCGCCACGCAGGCACCCCAGCACCCCAGCACCACAGCACCGCGACACCTCAGCACCGCAGCACCGCAGCCCGGCAGCCCCGCAGCCCCACAGCCCCGCACCACCTCAGCACCGCAGCCCCACAGCCCCGCACCACCTCAGCACGGGCAGCGACCCCGGGTACCACCCCGCGCTGCCCGTCCACCCCGGCTCCCCCACCCGAAGGACCCCACCACCATGACCCGTCATGTCCTCCTCGTCCTCGCCCACCCCCGTACCGACTCCCTCACCGCCCAGGTCGCCGCCCGTCAGCACGCCCGCCTCACGGCCGAAGGGCACACCGTCGACCTGCTCGACCTGTACGCCGAGGGGTTCGACCCCTCCCTCCGTCCGGCCGACGAGCCGGACTGGGAGGACCGCGAGAAGACCTACTCCCCCGAGGTCCACGCCCACATGGAGCGGATCCTGGCGGCCGACGACATCCTGGTCGTCTTCCCGGTCTGGTGGTTCTCGCCGCCGGCCGTCCTGAAGGGCTGGATCGACCGGGTGTGGAACTACGGCTTCGCGTACGGCCGGAGCCGCCCCCGCCTCGCGGGCAGGCGCCTGCTGTGGCTCGCCCTGATGGGCGGCACACCCGAGGAGATCGAGCGGCTCGGCATGGCGGAGGTGCTCGACCTCCTCCTGCGGACCGGGATCTCCACGTACTGCGGACTCCCGGACGCGGAGGTCCGCGCCCTCTACGGCACGGAACTGACAGGCACGGCGAAGGAGTTGCGCGCCGCACGGGTCGCGGAGCTGCTCGCGGCCTCGGACACCGAGGTGGACAAGGGGCTCCCGCGATGACCACGACCCTCACGGCGGGGCCCCCGGCCCCGCCCCGGGCCGGCGCCCGCCAGTGGCTCGGCCTCGCCGTCCTCCTGCTCCCGGTCACCCTGATGACCGCCGACCTGGGCGTGCTGTGGCTGGCCACCCCGTACCTCTCGGCGGATCTGCGGCCCAGCGGCGCCCAGTTGCTCTGGATCACCGACATCTACGGCTTCCTCACCGCCGCCACGCTGGTGATCATGGGCACGCTCGGCGACCGGCTCGGCCGCCGCCGGCTCCTGATGGCCGGTTCGGCCGGCTTCCTGCTCGCCTCGCTCCTCGCCGCGTACGCCCCGGACGCGGGCACGCTGATCGCGGCGCGCGCCCTCCTCGGCATAGCGGGCGCGGCGGTCCTGCCCTCCACGCTCGCCCTGATCAGCCAGATGTTCACGGACGCCCGGCAGCGGGCCACGGCCATCGCGATGTGGGTGACGGCCCTCTCGGTGGGGCTCGCGATCGGACCGGTGATCGGCGGGGTGCTGCTCGCCTCCTGGTGGTGGGGCTCGGTCTTCCTGATGGGCCTGCCGGTCATGCTGATCGCGCTGGTCACGGCGCCGCTGCTGCTGCCCGAGTACCGCGACCCGAACCCCGGACGCCTGGACCCGGCCAGCGTGCTGCTCTTCCTCCTCGCGGTCCTGCCGCTGGTGTACGGCGTGAAGTCGCTGGCCGCGCACGGCCCGACGGCCGAGGCGGCGCTCGCCTTCGCCCTGGGCGTGGCCTTCACGACCCTCTTCGTCCGCCGCCAGAACCGTCTGGAGTCCCCCCTCCTCGATCTGCGGCTCTTCGCGAACCGGGCCTTCACCGGCGCCCTGCTCACCCTGCTCCTGGGGATGACCGCGCTCAACGGCGTCGAGTACCTGGTCCCGCAGTACCTCCAGGCGGTCGCCGGACTCCCGCCGCTGGAGGCCGGGCTGTGGCTGCTGCCGGGAGCGGCGGGCCTGATCCTCGGTTCGCAGCTGACGCCCTTCGCGGCCCGCCGGGTCCGCCCGGCGTACGTGCTGGCCGGCGGGTTGTCCGTCTCGCTGGCCGGGTACGCGGTGATCGGGCTGGCCGAGGGGGTGACCCCGGCCGCCCTCGGGCTCGCGGTGATCATGTTCGGCGCGGCCCCGATCAGCGTCCTCGGTACGGCCCTCGCGGTCGGCTCGGCCCCGGCCGAGAAGGCGGGCGCGGCGGCGGCGACCGGTCAGACGGCGTACGACCTGGGGCTCGCCCTCGGCATCGCGGTCACCGGAAGCGTGGCGGTCGCCGTCTACCGGGGCGGTGTCCCGGCGGACGCCCCGGCGGCGGCCCAGGAGAGCGTGGGCGCGGCGCTGGCCCTGCCGGACGAGGGGGTACGGGAGCAGGCCCGGGAGGCGTTCACGACGGCCCTGCACTCGGCCTCGGCCCTGAGCGCGGTCTTCGCCCTGGTGACGGTGGCGGTGGTCCTGACCCTGCTGCGGAAGGTCCCCCGCACGTGAGGGCGGGTCGCGTCAGCGGCAGACGTTCAGGTCGTCCGGGTCGACGGCGTCGAGCCGGACGGCCAGTGCGTCGAGCCGTTCCCGCAGGTCACGGATGTCTTCGAGGGCGAGCCCGGTCGCGGCCGCGATCCGTCGCGGCACCGCGCGGGCCCGCTCCTTCAGCGCGGTCCCGTCGGCGGTGGGCCGCACGGTGACGGACCGCTCGTCCTCGGGGCTGCGGCGCCGCTCGACGTGTCCGGCCGCCTCCAGCCGCTTGAGCAGCGGGGAGAGGGTGCCGGAGTCGAGCCGCAGCCGCTCTCCGATCCCCTTCACGGGCAGTTCGCCGTGTTCCCAGAGGACGAGCATCACGAGGTACTGGGGATAGGTCAGCCCGAGCTCCTTGAGGGCCTCGCGGTAGACCCCGTTGAAGGCGCGGGTCGCCGCGTGCAGCGAGAAGCAGATCTGGTGGTCGAGCCGGAGGAAGTCCTCGTCCGGAACCGTGTCGAGCGTCTCCATGGCTCCAGGATACGCGAGGGCGCCTCATGCGCGATTGAGTTGTGCACAACTGAATCGTGCGCTATTAATTGAAGGGCACCACCGCGGCACCGCACCACCGCACCACCGCACCACCGCGCAGAAGCCCCGAGCCCCACCGCGGCACCCCCGCCCCTCCCGAGGACAGGAACGGAAACCATGGACGCGATCTACACCGCCGTCGCCACCGCCAACGGCCGCGAGGGCCGCGCCGTCAGCTCCGACGGCCACATCGACCTCCCCCTCGCCCACCCCCAGGCCCTCGGCGGCAACGGTCAGGGCACCAACCCCGAGCAGCTCTTCGCCGCCGGGTACGCGGCCTGCTTCGCCAGCGCCATGAACCTGGTCGCCCGCCAGGAGAAGATCGACATCTCCGACGCCTCGATCACCGCCGAGGTCTCCATCGGCAAGGACCCCGCGGACGGCGGCTTCGGCCTCGCCGTGATCATGCGCGCCGAGTTCCCGGACCACCTCCAGGGCGAGGCCGGCCGGACCCTCCTGGAGAAGACCCACGCCTTCTGCCCGTACTCCAAGGCGACCCGCGGCAACATCAAGGTCGACCTCGTCGTCGAGTAGTCACGGGACTCCTCCCGTGTGAAAGCCCCGGTGCGCCCGTGCGCACCGGGGCTTTCACACAGCGGCACGAGGGGTTCGTCCGCCGTACGGCGGGCAGCCATGGGACGGCTGCCGGGCAGTGACCCGCGGGCGCTGTCCTTGGGGCGCTCGCCGGAAGGCCCGGCCGCCGCACGCGCACCCCCACCGTGCCCGTACCCACCCCGGAGGAGAACTCCCCCCATGGTCGACATCGATCGCCGCCGGTTCCTTCAACTGACCGGCGGCGCGGCCGCGTTCACGATGCTCTCGGAGAGCATCGCGCGCGCCGCCGCCATCCCGGCGCAAGGCTCCACCGGCACGATCCAGGACATCGAGCACATCGTCGTCCTGATGCAGGAGAATCGTTCGTTCGATCACTACTTCGGAGCGATGAAGGGCGTACGGGGCTTCGGCGACCCGCGCCCGGTGACCCTGCCCAGCGGGAAGCCGGTCTGGAACCAGTCGGACGGCTCCAAGGAGACCCTGCCCTTCCGGCCGACCAGCGCCAAGCTGGGCATGGAGTTCCTCCAGGGCCTCAACCACGACTGGGCGGGCGGCCAGAAGGCCTTCAACAAAGGCCGGTACGACCAGTGGGTGCCGGCCAAGACCAAGGCCACGATGGCGTACCTCACCCGCGAGGACATCCCGTTCCACTACGCGCTCGCCGACGCCTTCACGATCTGCGACGCGTACCACTGCTCGTTCATCGGCTCGACCGACCCGAACCGCTACTACCTGTGGAGCGGTCACACCGGCAACGACGGCACCGGCGGCGGACCGGTCCTCAACAACGCCGAGGCGGGGTACGGCTGGAAGACCTACCCCGAGCGCCTGGAGGCGGCCGGGGTCTCCTGGAAGGTCTACCAGGACATCGGCGACGGACTGAACGCGGCCGGTTCCTGGGGCTGGATCAACGACGCCTACCGCGGCAACTACGGCGACAACTCGCTGCTGTACTTCAACACCTACCGCAACGCCCAGCCGGGCAACCCGCTGTACGACAAGGCCCGCACGGGCACGAACGCCAAGGCCGGCGACGCCTACCTCGCCGACCTGCGCGCCGACGTCCAGGCCGGGCGGCTGCCCGCGATCTCCTGGATAGCCGCCCCCGAGGCCTTCACCGAGCACTCCAACTGGCCCTCCAACTACGGCGCCTGGTACATCGCGCAGGTCCTCGACGCGCTGACCGCGAACCCGGACGTGTGGGCCCGTACCGCCCTGTTCATCACGTACGACGAGAACGACGGCTTCTTCGACCACGTCGTCCCGCCGTACGTCCCCGCCTCCGCCGCGCAGGGCCTCTCCACCGTCGCGACCGCGCTCGACCACTTCCCGGGGAAGACCGGATACGTCGCCGGCCCGTACGGCCTCGGCCCCCGCGTCCCGATGCTCGTCGTCTCGCCCTGGTCCAAGGGCGGCTACACCTGCTCCGAGACCTTCGACCACACCTCGGTCATCCGCTTCATGGAGCAGCGCTTCGGGGTGACCGAGCCCCAGATCTCGCCCTGGCGGCGGGCCGTCTGCGGCGACCTGACCTCGGCCTTCGACTTCACGCGTACGGACACCTCGGCGGCGACGCTGCCGCCGACCGCCGGCTACTACCCGCCGGACCGGAACCGGCACCCCGACTTCCTCGCCACCGCCCCGGCGGCCGGCACGATGCCCCGCCAGGAGCGGGGCGGCAAGCGGACCCGCCCGCTGAGGTACGCGCCCCACGTGGACGGCGCCGCCGACACCGCGGCGGGCACGTTCCGCCTCACCTTCGCCGGCGGCCCCTCGGCGGGCGCCCAGTTCTACGTGACCTCGGCGAACCGCACCGACGCCCCGTGGACGTACACGACGGGCGCCGGCGCCACGGTCTCCGACACCTGGAACACGACGTACTCGAAGGGCCTCACCGACCTCACGGTGCACGGCCCCAACGGCTTCGTCCGCCGCTTCCGCTCCCCCGGCAAGACCGCGACCCCCGAGGTCAGGGCCCGCCACAACGGCACCACGGGCAACCTGGACCTGACCTTCACCAACGCGACCGCGGCGGCCGTCACCCTGACGGTCACCAACGCCTACGCGGGCACCCCGCAGTCGGTGCAGGTCCCGAAGGGCGGGACGGTCACCCACACCGTCGCCCTGACGGCCTCGGCCCGCTGGTACGACGTGACGGTCACGACCCCGTCCGCCCCGGACTTCCTGCGCCGCCTCGCCGGCCACGTGGAGACGGGCGCCGCGGGCGTCTCGGACCCGGCGATCCTGACGTACTGAGGGCCGGGTCCGGGCCTCAGGAGCGGTCCATCATGAGCATCTGCTCCTCCGTGTGATGCTCGCCCTCGGCGGGCGGGAGGGCGTCGAGCCGGGCCAGCAGCCCGGGGTCGAGCCGGACCTCGGTGGCCGCCGTGTTCTCCTCGACACGGTCGGCCCTGCGGCTGCCGGGGATCGGCACGACGTCCTCCCCCCGGGTGAGCAGCCAGGCGAGGGCGACCTGCGCCGGGGTGGCGCCGGCCAGCGCGGCGACGGCCCCGATCTCGTCGGCGATGCGCAGGTTCCGCGGGAGGTTCTCCGCGGTGAAGCGCGGATTGTCCGCCCGCAGGTCCGAGGTGTCGAAACGCCCGGCCGCGCGGACGGTGCCGGTGAGGAAGCCGTGGCCGAGCGGCGAGTACGCCACGAAGCCGATGCCCAGTTCCCTGAGCACCGGCAGTACGGCCTCCTCGGGGTCCCGGGTCCACAGGGAGTACTCGGACTGGACGGCGGTGACGGGGTGGACGGCGTGCGCGCGTCGGATGGTGGCGGGCCCGGCCTCGGAGAGGCCGATGTGCCGGACCTTGCCCTCGGCGACCAGCTCCGCGAGGGCGCCGACCGTGTCCTCGATCGGGACGCGGGGGTCGACGCGGTGCTGGTAGCAGAGGTCGAGGTGGTCGGTGCCGAGCCGCCGCAGCGAACCCTCCACGGCGACGCGGACGTTCTCCGGGCCGCTGTCGAGCCGCCCCGGGCCGCCGCCCGCGTGCGAGACCAGACCGAACTTCGTGGCGAGCACCACCTGGTCGCGACGGCCGCGGATCGCCCGGCCGACGAGCAGTTCGTTGGTGTAGGGCCCGTAGATCTCGGCGGTGTCGAGGAGGGTCACCCCGAGGTCGAGGGCGCGGTGCAGCGCGCGGACCGATGCCGCGTCGTCCGTGCCGGAACCTGTGTAGCCGAAGGACATGCCCATGGTCCCCAGGCCGATCCTGGAGACCTTCAGGCCCCCTGCGCTCGTGTGCTTCACCGGGCCGCCTCCTTGGGGCGCGAGGGTGGGTGGGGGGGGGAACCGCCGGGGCACCGCCCCCTCCGGCCGGAGGGGGCCGGCACGGAGGGGACGGTGCTGCCCGGCGGCGGCAGGGGGAGGTCAGACCTCGTACTCGACGCCGACGCCGCCGAAGTGGAGCCGGCCCTGGACGAGGACCCGCTCGCCCCGCTCGTCGTAGCCGGTGAGGAGTCCGGACTCCATCAGCCGGACGACGATCTGCGTGCTCAGCTCCTGCCGGCCGATCGCGCCGAGGCGCTTGACGAGGGTCTTGTAGCCGAACTCCTCCTCGGCGAGGTCCTGGAAGACCTGGCGGGCGTCGTCGTCCATCGGGTACTGGGCCATGTCGGTCCCGTCCCCGTTGGCCAGGACCTCCCGCTGCTCCAGCCGGAAGCCGAGCGGCTCGACGCGGTAGTGCGGCTTGAGCACGGCCTTGCCGCCGGTCCACCGGAAGCGGCTGATGCTGTTGAGCTGCTTGGTGAGGTCGCTGATCCAGCGGACCCGGGCCGGGTTCAGCTCGTTCTCGCTGAACTCGTCGCTGAGTCCGGGGCGCTGGTGCCGGCCGATGGAGATCATCGTGGACGCCCGGTCGCGGAAGGACGTCACGGTGCCGCCGGAGTCCTCGGGGCCGTTGCCCACCAGGCTCTCGAACCACGCCCTGCGGATCAGCCGGTCGTCGTCGGACTCGGTGATGCGGCGCTTCCGCCAGAACTCCGAGTCGGGC
Organism: Streptomyces sp. NPDC002057; assembly: GCF_040296665.1. Classification (NCBI taxonomy): domain Bacteria; kingdom Bacillati; phylum Actinomycetota; class Actinomycetes; order Kitasatosporales; family Streptomycetaceae; genus Streptomyces; species Streptomyces sp. NPDC002057. The sequence continues at coordinate 29,047 of NZ_JBEOXR010000012.1, read as the reverse complement.
TCGGTGAAGGAGGCGAAGGTGTAGAAGGAGGCGAGGAACTGGTGGTACTGCTCGTACGCCTCGCGGTAGGTGCGGTTGTACCAGGCGTGCACCGCGTCCTTCTCGTCCCCGTGATGGGTGATCCGGTCGATGGCCGCGGCCGCGGAGACGGCCGACTGCGAGGCCAGGTGCACGCCCTGCGAGAACAGCGGGTCGGTGAAGCAGGCGGCGTCACCGCAGAGGAAGAAGCGGTCGCCGGAGTACACCTCGGTGTCGTAGGACCAGTCCTGGACGATCCGCACCTCGTCGACCTGCTTCGCGCCGTCGAGGATCTTCATGGCCTTGGCGCACTTCGCGAGGGTGGCCGAGTAGAAGGCGTCGGCGCCCTGTTCGCGCACCTCGGCGGATTTCGAGCGGTCGACGACGAGCCCGACGCTGTAGACGTCGCCCTTCAGCGGGATCATCCAGACCCAGCCGTCCTCGAAGGTGATCGAGTACGTGGTGCCCTTCAGGTCCCCCTCGAAGGGGTCCTTGAGCTCGAAGTACGACCAGACCGCGAAGTTCCGGTAGAACTCGTCGTACTGGCGGACGCCGAGCTTGCGGGCGAGGGGGCCTCCGGAGCCGCCCGCGTCGATGACGAAGTCGCTCTCGACGACGACGCTCTCGCCGCCCCGGCGCACCGTCAGCACGACCCGGTCCGGGTCGGAGAGGTCCACGTCGGTGACGGGGGTCTCCTCGTGCACGGTCACGCCGCGGTCGCGGGCCTCGTCGAGGAGCAGCTTGTCGAACTGGCCGCGGTTGACCTGGACGGCGTGGTCGAAGACCCAGGGCTTGACCTTGGGCGCGGCGAACGAGAAGGTCCACGGGGCCTGGTCCTGGCCCCAGAGGAAGGTCGCCGAGGGCTTCTTGACGTAGTTCTGGGCGTCGATCTTCTCCTGGAGGCCGAGGCGGTTGAGGATCGACATCGTGCCGGGCAGCAGGGACTCACCGATGCGGTACCGGGGGAAGGCCGACCGCTCGTAGATGGTGACGTCGTGGCCGAGCTTGTGCAGGGTGAGGCCCGCGACACTGCCGGCCGGCCCTCCACCGATGATCGCCACCTTCGATCGTGCCATCACGTACTCCTTGGGACGGGGACGGGCTGACGGGACTCCGCGCCGGGGCGGCGCGGATCCGGTTGGGAACGGGCGCGGCCGGACGGGCCGGCGCGCCGGTGGTGCGGGCGGGGGCGGGTGTTCACTCCCCGTCGGCGCTCGGCCGGGACCGCAGCTTCTTCATGCGGTCCGACATCCCGATGGTGTCGACCACATTGATCTTCGAGGGCATCTTGAACGGTTCGACCCGGCCGGAGAGGAACTCCGTGACGTGCCTGCGGAGCTCCGCGCGGCTGAGCGGGTCCCGGGGTTTGACGTCCACGCAGACGGACTGGCCGGTGATCGCGTTCGGGCTGCCGTACACCACGCAGTCCTCCACGAGGGGACTGCCCAGGAGGACCGACTCGAGTTCGAGCGGGAGGAGCTTCTCGCCGCCGACGTTGATGATCTCCTTGGCCCGGCCCTTGATCCGGAGGTAGCCGTCGGCGGCCTCCTCGACGAGGTCGCCGGTCCGGAACCAGCCGTCCTCGGTCAGCGCGTCGTCGTCGTAGTTCAGATAGCCGAGGAACTGCGTCCGGCTCCTGAGCTGGAGCTCGCCGTCGACGACCCGGTGCTCCACCCCGTCTCCGGAGATCTTGAAGTACGTGCTGCTCGACGACTCGCTGGTCGTGGTGGCGATGCCGGTCTCGCTGGTGCCGAAGGTCTGGAGGAGCCGCACCCCGGGGAAGGTCCGGTGGACGCGCTGGAGCAGTTCGTCGGACATCGGCTCGGTGCCGTAGGTGATCAGCCGCAGGCTGCTGAGGTCGTGGGTGCGGTGGTAGCCGCCGACCATGATCAGGTTGAGGTAGGTCGGGCTCGTGGGAAGGACGAGGATCCGGTGGCGTTCGATCAGCGCGCAGATCTCGTCCGGGGTGCGGTGCCGGGGAAGGACCGCGGTGCCCCCGACGAGCAGGGTGCTGAGCAGCGAGTTGATGCCCCCGATGTGGTCGAACATCAGCACCATGAGGATGTTGAGGGCGTTCGACCGGCGACGGGGCCGCTTCTGCAGCTTCTCGTCGACGAGGACGTCCAGGTTGTGGAGGATGACCTTCGGCGCGCCGGTGCTGCCGCTGCTGAGCAGGACGAGTCCCGCCGCGTCCGGATCGCCGAGCCTGCCGTGCACGGTCCCGGGGCCCCCGGGGGTGTCCGCGCCTCCTCCGGCGTCCGGGCCTCCTCCGGCCTCCGCCGGTCCCACGAGCTCCTCGATCTCGACGCCGTCGCCGCTCGCCTTGACCAGGTGCCCCGGCCGGCAGTGCTCGACGAGGGTGCCGAGCGTGGTGTCGGTGAGCGTCACCACCGGCACGACGACGTTCCTGCCCAGGTGGAGCGCGAAGAGCACCGCCACGGAGTCCAGCGAGTAGTCGCCGTGGACGACCACGGTCTCCCGGGGCCTCACCCCGTGCAGCACCAGCCGCTCCCGGACCTCGCGGATCCGCTGGAGGAGTTCCGCGTACGTGACGGCGGCCCCGCGGTCGAAGAGCGCCGTCCGCGTGCCGAAGTCCTCGAACCTCCGCACCAGTTCGTCGCGCATTCAGTGCACACCCCCAAGATAGAGCGTCTCGCCCGTGATGAACTCCGACTGCCGGCCGATCAGGAACTCCACCGGCCCCACGATGTCGGCCGTCGTGCACTGCCGGGATATCGCCTGGCGCTCGATCAGCGCATCGATCTTCGCCCGGGGAACCGTTCTCGTGAGGACGGTGTGAACGGGCGGCAGCCCTATTCCGTTCACTCTGATGCCGAACGCCGACAACTCCTTGCTCATCACGCGTACGAGCTGTTCGACCGCGCTTTTACTGGCCGAATAGGCGAGTTGTCCTTCGAGGGCCCAGGGAACGGCGACCGTGGAGACGTTCAGGATCGCGGAACCCTGTTCCGTCGACTTCCGCAGCAGTCTGACGGCCTCGCGGCAGCAGTTGAGAGCCGCGAAGAAATTGATGTCGAATATCTTTCGGGACACCTCGTCGGGCGTCGTCATGAAATGGTTCATCGACGACGTCCCGGCGTTGTTGATCAGCGCGTCGAGCCTGCCGTGCTCCCGGCGCACCAGCCGGAACATCCGCTTCGTCTGGTCGGGGTCCGCCAGGTCCGCCTCGTGGTGCCGGTACCGGGGGTGGTCGATGGTCGAGGGTCGCCTGCTGCACCCGACGACCTCGTGGCCGGCCTCCAGGAAGTGCTCCGCGAGGGCCCTGCCGATGCCGGTCCGGGTGCCGGTGATCATGAGGATCATCAGAGGGACGACCTGCGCTAACCGCGCACGTCGGCGAGTCGGAGCTCCTCCTCGACGAAGCCGATCAGCCTGCGGACGCTGCTGAACGGGCTCACCTGGCGGGACACGGCCTTCTCGGACGTGAGCGACACCTCGGCGCCGAACTCGTCCTCGATGTTCTCCTCCACCAGCGAGAGGAAGGCCACCAGGTACATCGACTCGAAGACGCCGGAATCACCGTACAGACACAGGTCGAGCACATGATCGGTGGGAATCTTCTCCTCGCGCGTCAGATTGATCTCGTCGAGCGCCGCCACGACGACCTTCTGGATTCGATCCGTCACTTTCAGACCTCCGCCCAGCGTTGAAGAAAGAACAGATCCGGTCGGCATCCGGTGGGGACACCCCGGTCCGACGCCTGGATTTTTATGTCATAGGCCCCTGGCTCACGCAAGGCCGTTCAGGCCGGGGCGAACCACGGCTCCTGTGCAATCCCGCCCGCGCCGGGGAGTGTTCAACTGTCCGGCCCATTCAGTTGCACACCGCGTCGGTCTGCACACCCTTGCGGGCGGCGATCGATGTCCACAGACTTCACCAACGCCGGCCCCGAAAGGGCCGGGCCCGCAAAGCGAAGAGATGGAAGGGGTGGGCCATGCGTGACCACACGGACGAGAAATCCGGCGCGGCCGGGCAGGACGACGGGCACGTCCGGATCGGCGGGCTGCCGGCCTTCGACCCGGACGACCCCGCCGAGAACGCGGTCATCGACCGGCTCGTCGGCAACTGGCACCGGCGCGCGGCGGTCAAGCGCGAGGAACCCGACGTCTACGCCCTGTTCGACCCCGCGCGCCCCGACTTCCGGGACGACATGGTCCCCTTCCGGGCCCACCCGATCTGGGAGCGCCTCTCCGAGGAGGCCCGTTCACGGTTGCTGAGCTGGGGCTGGGTCGCCTACAACCGGAACACGGTGCTCATCGAACAGCGGATCGCCAACCCGGCGTTCGAGCTGGTCATCGGCGGCGCTTACCCCGGTCTCGGCGGCCAGCAGCTCGAACTCGCCGTCGCGCAGGCCATGGTGGACGAGCAGTACCACACGCTCATGCACATCAACGGCAGCGCGGTGACCCGGCGGATGCGCCGGAGCGACTTCTCCGACCGCGTGCTGCCGGACTCCCACATCACCCTGATCCACCAGGAGCACCTGGACCGCTGCGAGGAGCCGTGGCAGCGCAGCCTCACCACGCTGGGCTTCGCGACGGTCGCCGAGATCTCCATCAACGCGTACCTCGACCTGCTCGCCGACGACCAGCGGATCCAGGTCGTCAACTCCACCACGGTGAAGCTCCACAACCGCGACGAGTACTGCCACGCCTCCATCTCCGGGGAGATGATGAAGCAGGTGTACGAGGCCCTCCCGGCCGACCGGCGCCGTTTCCTCCTGGAGAAGGTCGTGGCCGGTCTGGAGGCGTTCGTCGCCCCCGACTTCGCCACCTGGGAGACGATCGCCGCCTTCGAGGGCGTCCCCGGCTGGGAGAAGGCCGCCGCCGAGGTCCGCGAGGAGCAGGGCGGTACCCACCTCGTGCAGGACCACTCGGGGATCCACACCCTCCTCACCGAGATGGACGTCCTCGACGAGGTCGAGTTCGGCTGGGGAACGACGGTGACCCGGTGACCGTCGGCACCCCGCCCCCCGGGACGACGGCCCGGGCCGGGCTGCGCCCCGGCGCGGTCGCCGTCCGCGACATCTACGGCTTCCTCGCCGACCTCGGCATGGACTGCGACGTCAACCCGTGCACGGCCTTCGTCGGGACCGTCGACCCCGGGCGGATCGCGGACGCCGCCGGCTGGCGGGAGTTCGTCACCCGGCTCGGGCTGCCCCGGGCGCTCTCGCACGTGGTCGAGGTGGCGGAGGAGGACGTGGTCGTCAGCCTCGACCCGCGGCCCGGACCGGTCGACGGCGGCCCGGACGCCCTGGCGGACCTGGTCACCGCCCACCACAACAGCCGTCCCCTGCGGCTCGACGAGGCGGTGCACCTCGCGTACTGGCCGCACGCGAACGGCGAGTACGTCGTCTTCGTGAAGTTCAGCCACCTGATCGTCGACCTGATCGACGTGGTGGACCTGCTCCAGCGCGTCAGGTCCCATCTGCGCGGCGAGACCCCGCAGGGCAGGATCGGCTCCCGCTACCGCCACCACGAGCGGACCGTGCGGCAGTACGCCGACCTGCCGGCCGCCGACCCCGCGGAGGTCACCCGGGCCCTCGGCGAGCTGCCCACCCCGGGCCGCAAGGGCATCCCGACGATCTCCGCGTCGGTGGAGGACTGGCTCCCGCTCCGGGAGGGCGTCACCTTCGACGAGCTGCTCAGCGCCGTCACCACCGCCCTGCTGCCCACCCTGGGCGGCGGGATGGTCCTCCAGTACCCCTACTCCCGCTGGGAGTTCGCGACCAAGGGCGGCTACTACGTCGAGATCAAACCGCTCGTCGTCCGCCCCGGACCCGCCGCCTCCCACACCCCGGAGCACTTCGCGGAGACCCGGCGGGCGCAGGAGGCCCTCGGCCGGTTCACGATGTCCGACCTCGACACCTTCGCCCGGGCGTTCACCCGCGGCCGGATGCCCCGTGTCGTCGTGTCCGACACCACGTTCATGCGCCCGGAACCGGACCTGTGGCGCTGGGTCCCGGTCCGCAGCGCGCGCGTCTTCGAGGACCTCAAGTTCCTCGCGGACCGGTCGTGGCCGGGCCCGCCGCTGTTGCGCATGCAGTACAAGCGCGGCTTCCTCGCCCCGGAGACCGCGGCCGACGTCCTCGACCGACTCAAGCAGCGAATTGGAGCACGTGGTGAAACTGCCGGACCTGCTGACTGACCTCTTCCGGCGCCATCGCGGACGGACCGCGCTGCGGACCGCCGGACGGAGCTGGACGTACGAGGAACTCGACCGGGTCACGGGCGCGCTCGCCGACCGGATCGACCGTGAGTGCCCGGCGGGCCGCCGCGTCCTGGTCGCCGGGGAGCACAGCGCGGAGGCCGTCGTCTGGGCCCTCGCCGTGATGCGCAGCCACGCCGTCCACACCCCGATGAACCCCGGGCTGCCCGCCGACCGGTTCGAGGAGTTCGCCCGGGTCGCCGACGCCGCGCTCCTCGTCTGCTTCGACCGCGAGGCACTGGTGCGGGCCGAGAAGGCCGGCGTCCCCGCCCTGCACGCCGGTGACGTGGGCTGGCCCACCGGCCCGGCGGACGCGGACGCCGCCCCCGGGCGGGCCGCCCGCTCCCGCGTCGCGTACTCCATCTTCACCTCCGGCTCGACGGGCGACCCCAAGCTCGTCGACGTCGGCCACGGCGGCCTGCTGAACCTGTGCCGCTCCCTGCGGCGGCTCCTCGACATCACACCGGACGACGAGGTCCTGCACTTCGCGTCCCTCTCCTTCGACGCCTCCATCAGCGAGATCCTCGGCACCCTGTACGCGGGGGCGACGCTCGTGGTCCCGGTCCGGGACCAGGCCTCGTGGCTGGGGTCCGTCTCGCGGTACCTCGCCGCCCACGGCTGCGACCTGGCCATGCTGTCGCCGTCCGTCTACGCGCGGCTCGACGAGGAGGCCCGCCGGCGCATCCGGAAGGTGGAGTTCTGCGGCGAGGCCCTGGGCGAGAACGAGTACCACCGGGCCGCCCGGTACAGCCGGGTGTTCAACGCGTACGGCCCGACGGAGGCCACCGTCTGCTTCTCCCTCGCCGAACTGACGGCGTACAGCCCCAGCATCGGGGCCCCGGTCGACGGCTTCCGCGCCCTGGTCCGCGACCCCGACACCGGCGCCCTCGGCACCGCGGGGACGGGCGAGCTCGTCATCGTGGGCGACGGCGTGGCACTCGGCTACGCGGGCGGGAGCCCGGCCGAGAACAAGGTGTTCGAGACGGTGGACGGCTCCCCCGCCTACGCCACCGGGGACGTCGTCGTCCTCTCCGACGACGGCCACCTCGCGTACGTCGGACGGACGGACCAGCAGGTCAAGCGCCTCGGGCACCGGGTCAACCTCGCCCATGTCGAGTCCACGCTCGCCCGCCGCCTGGACCGGGAGGTGACGCTGGTGCGGCAGGACGCCACGATCCTGCTGGTCACGGCCGCCGGCGGCGGGGCCACCGAGGAGTCGCTGATGGGCCGGATCCGGAGCCTGGTCCCCGTCTGGGAGGTGCCCGACCGGGTCGTGCTGGTCGACGCGCTCCCGCTGACCTCCGGCGGGAAGCCCGACCGCCGGGCCCTGCGGGAGCTGCTCGCCTCCCCCGCGGCCGCCCCGGCCGGGGACCCGGCGGAGCTGCGCCGGGTGCTCGACGTGGTGACCGCCGTCCTGGGCCAGGAGATCGGCCCGGAGACGTCGATCTTCGACGCGGGCGGCAGCTCCCTCGCGATGATCCAGATCCAGGTCAAGCTCTCCGAGACGTACGGCGAGGAGGCCGTCGAGGCCGCGTTCGCCGCGATGGACTACGACTTCGCCCCGGCCGCCTTCCTGCGCCACCTGGCCGGAGAGACCGCCGCCCCGGCGGAGTCCGCCGTCGGGACGCTGCTGCGCCGGGTGGAGTCCGAACGCGACGCCCTGCGCGCCGAACTGCCCGCGCTCCTGCACGACACCCGGCACGAGCCGGCGCCGTGGGCCGGGACCGGTGCCGGGATCGTGCTCCTCACCGGCGCGTCCGGCTTCATCGGAGGGCACGTCCTCGACCGGCTGCTCGCCGCCGGCCGGCCCGTCCTGCTCGTCAGCACCGGCGCCCCCGACCGGGTCGTCGCCCGGCACCGCGACCGGTTCGGGCGGGACCGGGCCGACTACGCCCGGGTGCGGGGGATCACCTACGAGGAGCTGGCCGGATGGGTGGACCGGCGGCGCGGCCCCGTCCTGGACGCCGTGGTGCACTGCGGCTACCAGGTCAACCACCTGCTGCCGCTCGACAGCCAGATGAACGGCAGCGTGGCCAACACGGCGCTGGTGGTCCGGGGCGCCGCGGCCCTCGGCGCGCGCTCCTTCGCCTTCCTCTCGGCCGCGTCGGCCGGGACCGAGTTCCTCCCCCTCTCGGCCGGGACGCTCACCGCCGTGGGCGACCCCTACTCGCGGTCGAAGCTGATCAGCGAGGAGTACGTGAACACCCTGACCGCGCTGGGGTGCGCGGTCACCCACCACCGGCCGGGGCTGGTCTACGGGCACCGGCCCGAGGACCTCGGCCACCTGGACGGCGACTGGTTCACCGCCCTGCTCGGGACGGCCCGCAGGACGGGCTCGATGCCCCGGCTCAGCGGCCACGTTCCGGTCTGCGACGTCGGCACCCTGGCCGAGTCCCTCGTCGGGACCACGGCCCCGGGCACCGACGCCCGGTCCTCGGTCGTCGTCCACCGCACGTACGCCCTGGACGAGCTCCTGCGCCACACCGGGCTCACGGAGTCCGACGTGACGGAGCCCGCCGAGTGGTTCGAGCGGGTACGGAGCGACGGAGAGGTCCCGGCGCCGCTGCTCGCCGCCATGCAGGCGGCGCTGAGCGGCCCCGGCTGGCCCACCCCCCACCACGAGGCCGACCACGACATCCTCGGCCGGCTGCTCGGCTCCGTGCGGGCCGCCCGCACCGGGGACGGCGCGCGGACCGCCGCGGAGACCGGGAACGGCGCCGTCCACGCGTCGTCGTCGCGCTAGCGGGAACGGAGCCCTTGCCGACATGCGCTACTCGTTGCGTCAGGACGTCGCGGTCGAGCCGGTCATCGCCGGCTGGTACGGCTGGTCGTACCTGCTGCCTCCCCAGACCCTCGCCCGCTTCGTCCACAACCGGTTCACCCGCATCGTCGAGAGCTACCTCGACGACCCCCAGGTGCACGCGGCGGCCGTCCGCCAGCGCCGGATGCACGGCGGCCCCTGGATCCACGCCCACGAGCACCGGGAGGCCATCGAGGCCTGGTACCGGGACACGGCTCCGCGGCGTGAGCGCCTCGGGGAGCTGTTCGAGGCGATCCGGCGGCTGGAGGAGGACATCCTGCCCGGCCGGCACGGCGAGTGCCTCGACCCCGTCTACCAGGAGCTGCCCCAGGCCCTGGCCGGGCGGGTGGAGGTGTTCTACGGCCGGGACAACCGCACCGCCGACTACCGCTTCATCGAACCCCTGATGTACGCGTCGGAGTACTACGACACGTCATGGCAGCAGGTGCGTTTCCGCCCGGTCACCGAGGACGCGCGCGAGTTCGCGCTGACGACGCCGATGCTGGAGTACGGCCCGGAGCAGCTCCTCGTCGACGTGCCGCTGGACTCCCCGCTGCTCGACGCGGTGTTCCGGGGCGGTCTGACCGGGGCCGAACTCGACGGGCTCGCGGCGTCGTTCGGCCTGGAGGGCGAGCGGGCCGCCTGGTTCGCCTCGTACTTCGAGCCCGCCCCGCGCTCCGCCGGGGAGCCGGCGGACCCCGCCGCCGAGGACGACGTCCTCGAATACGTGGGACACGCCTGCGTGTTCGCCCGCCACCGGGGGACGACGTTCCTGGTGGACCCGGTCCTGAGCTACTCCGGCTACCCCGGCGGGGCGGAGAACCGGTTCACCTTCGCCGACCTGCCCGAGCGCATCGACCACCTCCTCATCACCCACAACCACCAGGACCACATGCTGTTCGAGACCCTGATCCGGATCCGGCACCGGGTCGGCAGGGTCCTGGTCCCCAAGTCCACCAACGCCAGCCTGGTGGACCCCGGGCTGGGCGGCATCCTGCGCCGGCTGGGCTTCACCGACGTCGTCGAGGTCGACGACCTGGAGACCCTGTCCTGCGGCGCGGCCGAGGTCGTCGCCCTGCCCTTCCTCGGGGAACACGGCGACCTGCGGATCCGCAGCAAGACGGGCTGGCTGCTCCGGTTCGGGGAGCGGTCGATCCTCTTCGCCGCCGACTCCACCAACATCTCGCCCGCGATGTACGCCAAGGTGGCCGAGGTGGTCGGGCCGGTCGACACGGTCTTCATCGGCATGGAGAGCATCGGCGCGGCGGCCAGCTGGATCTACGGCCCCCTGTACGGCGAGCCGCTGGACCGGCGGACCGACCAGAGCCGGCGGCTCAACGGCTCCGACTTCCCGCAGGCGAGGCAGATCGTCGACGTGCTGGAGCCCGACACGGTCTACGTGTACGCGATGGGCCTCGAACCCTGGATGGGCATCGTGATGGCCATCGACTACGACGAGAGCCATCCCGCCATCGTGGACAGCGACCTCCTCGTGCGGCACGTCCGGGACAAGGGCGGGACCGCCGAGCGGCTGCACCTCCGGAGGACGCTGCCCCTCTGAGCCCGCCCGCGGGCCCCCGCGTCCGCGCCCCGCACCGGCGCCCGCCCCGGGGACGGCCGCCCCCGCCCCCGGCGTCCGGCCGTCCCCGTCCCCCGGCGTTCCCTGCTCCCCGGCCCGCCGGGCGCCGCCGGCGCCCTCGGCGAGCCCTTCGAGACAAGGTGCCCCACCATGCGCACGCTCCTGATCGACAACTACGACTCGTTCACCTACAACCTGTTCCAGTACATCGGCGAGGCGACCGGCCGGCCCCCCGTCGTCGTGCCCCACGACGCCGACTGGTCGCGGCTGCGGCTGGAGGACTTCGACGCGATCGTCGTGTCGCCGGGGCCCGGCAGGCCGGACCGGGAGAAGGACTTCGGGATCAGCCGGCGGGCCATCGCCGACAGCGGCCTGCCCGTCCTCGGCGTCTGCCTCGGCCACCAGGGCATCGCCCAGGTCTTCGGCGGGACCGTCGCCCTCGCCCCGGAGCCGATGCACGGCCGGGCCTCCGAGGTGCGCCACACCGGGGAGGACGTCTTCCGGGGCGTCCCCTCGCCGTTCACCGCCGTGCGCTACCACTCGCTGGCGGCCACCGACCTCCCCGCCGAACTGGAGCCCCTCGCCTGGAGCGACGACGGCGTCGTCATGGGGCTGCGGCACCGCGAGAAGCCCCTGTGGGGCGTCCAGTTCCATCCGGAGTCGATCGGCAGCGACTTCGGCCGGGAGATCATGGCCAACTTCCGCGACCTGGCGCTCGCCCACCACCGGACGCACCGGGCCCCGGCGGCCTCCCCGTACGAGATCCACGTGCGCCGCGTCGACGTGCTGCCGGACGCGGAGGAGGTGCGCCGTGCCTGTCTGTCGGACGACGGGGCGTCGTTCTGGCTGGACAGCAGCGCCGTCCTCGAAGGGGCCTCCCGCTTCTCCTTCCTCGGCGACGCCCGGGGCCCGCTCGCCGAGTACCTCACCTACCGGGTCACCGACGGTGTCGTCTCCGTGCGCGGCTCCGACGGCCGGACGACGGAGGTGCGGCAGCCCTTCTTCACGTACCTGGAGGAACAGCTCGACCGCCGGCGGGTCCCCGCCGTCCCCGGTCTGCCCTTCGACTTCCACCTGGGCTACGTCGGGTACCTCGGCTACGAGCTCAAGGCCGAGACGACCGGCGCACCCGCGCACCGCTCCCCCCATCCGGACGCGGCGCTGCTCTTCGCCGACCGGGTGATCGCGCTCGACCACCGGGACGGCTGCTGCTACCTGCTGGCCCTCGACCGGCGCGGTCGGGACGACGGGGCCCGGTCCTGGCTGCGGGAGACGGCCGCGACCCTCACCGGTCTGGCCGTGCGCGCCCCGGCCGACGGGACCCCCGTGATGCGCTTCGGCGCCCCCGAGGCGGCGGCCTGCTTCGGGGCCTCCGCCCGGGCGCGCCACGACAAGGAGGCGTACCTCCGGCGCATCGACGCGTGCCTGGAGGAGATCCGCAACGGCGAGTCGTACGAGATCTGCCTGACCAACATGGTCACGGCGCCGACGGAGGCGGCGGCCCTGCCGCTCTACTCCGCGCTGCGCGCGATCAGCCCGGTCCCCTACGGCGCCCTCCTCGAGTTCCCGGAGCTGTCGGTGCTCAGCGCCTCGCCGGAACGGTTCCTCACGATCGACGCGGACGGCGGCGTCGAGTCCAAGCCCATCAAGGGCACCCGCCCCCGGGGCGCCACGGCCGAGGAGGACGAGCGGCTCCGGGCCGACCTGGCCGGCCGGGAGAAGGACCGGGCCGAGAACCTGATGATCGTCGACCTGGTCCGCAACGACCTCAACAGCGTCTGCGCGATCGGCTCCGTCCACGTGCCCCGGCTCTTCGAGGTGGAGACCTTCGCCCCCGTGCACCAGCTGGTGTCCACGATCCGGGGGACGCTGCGGCCCGGCACGAGCACCGCCGCCTGCGTGCGCGCCGCCTTCCCCGGCGGTTCCATGACCGGTGCGCCCAAGAAGCGCACCATGGAGATCATCGACCGGCTGGAGGAGGGCCCCCGGGGCGTCTACTCGGGCGCGCTCGGCTGGTTCTCGCTGAGCGGCGCCGCCGACCTCAGCATCGTCATCCGCACCATCGTGCTGGCCGCGGGCCGGGCCGAGTTCGGGGTCGGCGGGGCGATCGTGTCCCTCTCCGACCAGGAGGAGGAGTTCACCGAGACCGTGGTGAAGGCCCGTGCGATGGTCTCCGCCCTCGACGGCGTCGCCGTGGCGGGCGCGCGGTGAGCGGCTTCGCGCGGAGCGTCGTCGTCGGCGGGAGCGGAGCGGTGGGCGAGATGTTCGCCGCCCTGCTGCGGGAGGCGGGCGGGCGGACCCTCGTCGTCGACGTCGTGCCGCCCCCGAACGAGCGGGGCCCCTTCCTGGCGGCCGACATCACGGCGCCGGGGCCCGAGCTGGCCGCCGCCCTCGGCCGCGCCGACCTCGTGCTGCTCGCCGTCCACGAGGCGGTGGCCCTGAAGGCCGTGGCGCCGGTGGCCCGGCTCCTGCGGCCGGACGCGCTGCTCGCCGACACGCTCTCCGTCCGTACGGGCATGGCGGCGGAACTCGCCGCCCACGCCCCCGGGGTCCAGCACGCCGGCCTGAACCCGATGTTCGCCCCCGCCGCGGGGATGGCCGGCCGGCCCGTGGCCGCGGTGGTCACGCGGGACGGGCCCGGCGTCGCGGCGCTGCTGCGGCTCGTCGAGCGGGGCGGCGGGAGGCCCGTACGGCTCTCGGCGGAGGAGCACGACCGGACGACGGCGGCCACCCAGGCCCTGACGCACGCCGTGGTCCTCTCCTTCGGGCTCGCCCTCACCCGGCTGGGCGTGGACGTCCGGACCCTGACGGCCACGGCACCACCGCCCCATCAGGCCCTGCTGGCCCTGCTGGCCCGCGTCCTGGGCGGCACCCCCGAGGTGTACGGGGAGATCCAGTGGTCCAACCCGCGTGCGGCGCCCGCACGCCGGGCGCTCGCCGACGCGCTGCGTTCCTTCGCCGCCCTCGTCGGCGACGGGCCGGAGCCCGGCGGCCCGGCCGAGGGGCTGGACGGCGCCTTCGAGGAGCTGCGGCGGTTCATGGGGCCGGAGCTGGCGGCGGAGCAGAACCGGTGCCGGGAGATGTTCCGCGTCCTCCACCACACCGACGACGAGAGGGAGAAGGACCGATGACCGAGCAGGACGAACTGCACCGGCTGCGCGGGGAGCTCGACACCCTCGACGGGACGCTCCTGGACACGCTGCGCCGCCGCATCGACTGCGGCGTCCGCATCGCGCGGTACAAGTCCCGGCACGGTGTGCCGATGATGCAGCCCGGCCGGGTCAGCCTGGTGAAGGAGAGGGCCGCCCGTTACGCGGCCGACCACGGCCTCGACGAGACGTTCCTGGTGAACCTCTACGACGCGATCATCACGGAGATGTGCCGGGTCGAGGACCTGGTCATGGGCCGGGAGGGCCCGATGTCCGAGGGCCGGCGCTGAGACCGTCCCGCCGGACCCCTGGCGAAACCCACGACAGCCCCGACGGCACCTTCCCGTGGGGGCGGAGGAGATGACGATGCACGCGACCATGACGCTCGCGTCCCTGACCGGGCGGACGGCGGCGCAACAGCCCTACTGGCCGGACCCGGACGCCCTCGACGAGGTGGAGCGGGAGCTGGCCGGACTCCCGGTCCTCACCACCGAGAACGAGACCGTCGACCTGATGAGCGGGATGGACCTGGTCGGCCGGGGCTCGGCGCTCCTCGTCCAGGGCGGCGACTGCGCCGAACGCTTCCACGAGGCCGTCCCCGACCTGGTCCGGCGGAAGGTGGACAACCTCCAGGGTCTCGCCGCGATCATGCGGGCGGGCAGCGGGCTGCCCGCGGTGACCATCGGGCGGATCGCCGGCCAGTACGGGAAGCCGCGCTCGTCGCCGTTCGAGACGGAGGAGTCGGGCTCGGGGCGGCAGATGCCCAGCTACTGCGGCGACGCCGTGAACGAGCCCGAGTTCGAAGCGGCGGTCCGGACGCCGGAGCCGCGCCGGCTGCTCACCGCGTACACGTGCTCGCGTCTCGTGCTCGACGAGATCCGGCACTCCTGGCCGGGGCGGCCCGTCCTCGAACGGGTCTACACCTCGCACGAGTTGCTGCTCCTGCCCTACGAACGGCCGCTGGTGCGCCGGGGCGCGCACGGGACGTACAGCGGTTCCGCCCACTTCGGGTGGATCGGCGAGCGGACCCGCGGGGAGGACGGCGCCCATGTCGCCCTCGCCCGGGCCGTGCACAACCCGGTCGGCGTCAAGCTGGGGCCGACGGTGTCGCCGCGGGAGGCGGTGGCGCTCAGCCGGTCGCTGAACCCGGAGGGCGTGCCGGGGCGGCTGACGTTCATCGTGCGGTTCGGCGCGAAGGACGTGGACCGGCTGCTGCCGCCGGTCGTCGAGGCGGTCGCCCGCCACGGCGCGCCGGTCGTCTGGCTCTGCGACCCCATGCACGGCAACGGGGTGAAGCTGGCCGGCCACAAGACCCGGCTCATCGAGCCGATGCGGGCCGAGGTCACGTCCTTCGCCCGGGTGCTGCGGGCCCATGGGCAGTGGCCCGGGGGCCTGCATCTGGAGCTGACGCCGGACCCGGTGACCGAGTGCGTGTCGGTACGGGACGAGCCGCCCCGGTTCACGGACTACCGGTCGACGTGCGATCCGCGTCTGAACCCCGAGCAGTCGGCGGAGATGGTCTCCCATTTCCTCTCCTCGCTCTGACGCGGCCGTCCGGCGCGGCCCCGTGTCGGACCGGTGGCCCGCCCTCCGGGGAGGACGGGCCACCGGACACGGGAGGCGACGGTCAGGAACGGGCCTCGACCGGGTGCTCGGCCGGGCGGTTCTCCACGGCTGCGGCGTCCCCCTTGCCGCCGGTGAGACCGGCGGCCCGGGCGACGCCCGCCAGGAGCAGGGCGAGGGCGACGAGCGCGGCGCTCACCAGCAGCGGCGAGCGGTAGCCGAACTGGGCGCTCAGGGCGAGACCGCCCAGAGCGGGTCCGACCGCGGCGCCGACGTTCAGCGCGGCGGTGGCGAAGCCGCCGCCCAGGGTGGGGGCGTCGGACGCGGTGTACAGGGCCTGGGCGATCAGGGTGGAGCCCACGCAGAAGGAGAGCGCGCCCTGGAGGAAGACGAGGACCAGCGCCAGGACCGGGTTCGCGGCGGTGAGGGCGAAGAGCAGCCAGCCCGCCAGCAGCGCCGCACCGCCGACCGCCAGCACCTGACCGGGCCGCGTGTCCGCCAGCCGGCCGCCGATGTTGACGCCGACGAAGGACCCGATGCCGAACAGCGCGAGCGCGGCGGGCACCCAGCCGGAACCGAGGTCCGTCACGTTGGTGATGACGGGAGTGAGGTACGTGAACGAGCAGAACGTCGCTCCGTTGACCAGCGCCCCGAGCATCAGGGTCACGATCAGCCGGGGGGTGCGCAGCGCGCCCAGTTCGTGGCGGACGCTGGGGGCAGCGGGGTCGACCGGCGCCGACGGCACGGACATCAGTACCGCGAAGACCGCGGGGGCGGAGATGATGGCGACGCCCCAGAAGGCGGAGCGCCAGCCCCAGGCCTCGCTCAGCACGGCGCCGAGGGGGACGCCCGCGATGCACGCGAGGGTGACTCCGCTCAGGAGCACCGAGGTCGCCCGGCCCTTGGCCTGGGGCCCGGCCATGCTCGCGGCGGTCGCGAGGCCGACGGCGAGGAAGCCGGCGTTGGCCAGGGCGGCGATCACCCGGGTCACGAAGAGGACTTCGAAGCTGTGGGTGAGCGCGCCCACGACGTGCGCGAGGAGGAAGGTGATCAGGAAGGCGAGCAGGGCGCGCCGGCGGGGCCACCGGAGGCTCAGCATCGCGACCAGCGGTGCGCCGACGACCATGCCGACGGCGAAGGCCGAGGTGAGCGAGCCGACGGCCTGGAGGGAGACGCCGAAGTCGGCGGCCATGTCCTCCACGAGCCCGGAGAGCATGAATTCCGACGTTCCCTGGGCGAAGACGGCCAGCCCGAGAACGTAGATGGCGAATGGCATGAGGAAGCTCCAACTACATCGCAGAAAGGGGAGACGCGACGCATGGACGGCAGAGGTCATGCGGTCGCGTGGGAGCCGTCCCGGAGATGACTGGGGACGTGTTCCCGCGACGCGGTTGATCCGTGGCGGACGCGCGACACACCGCTCGGCCGTGAAGCCGTGGAGGAGCGGGGTCGCCCGAGGGTTACGCGATCAGCCACCGGATCACCGGTGGCTCGCTTCTCTCTGCCTCGGGGCTCGACATGCCTCTCAACATAGCAACGCCCGGATCGCCGTGTCTAACGCCTTGTACGGCCCCGGCGCCCCGGCCCCGAGCCGCCCCGAACGGGGCGGTACCGCCGCCGCGGATCCGACGATCCGCAGGACAAGGAGCGTTCATGACCACCCATCAGACAGCCATGATCATGGTCGGTCTGGCATCGATCCTCGCGCTCGCGCACGTGCTCGGGCGCCTCGCGCGACGGTGCGGCCAGCCGGCCGTCGTGGGCGAGATCCTCGCCGGCATCCTGCTCGGTCCGACGCTGTTCCACGGCGCCCTCTCGGACACCGTCTTCCCCGCCGACGTCCGCCCGATGCTCAGCACCCTCGGCAACCTCGGCGTCGCGCTCTTCATGTTCCTCGTCGGGCTGGAGCTCGACCGGCGGCTGCTGCGCGGGACCGGGCGCGCCGCGGCGGGGGTGTCCCTGGGGTCGATCCTCTGCTCGTTCGGGCTCGGCGCGCTGCTGGCGCTGTGGCTGTGGAACGACCACGAGAGCGGCGACCGGCTCGCCTTCGTGCTCTTCATCGGCGCGGCCATGTCGATCACCGCCTTCCCGGTGCTGGCCCGCATCCTCACCGACCGGGGCATCCAGCGGACCAGGGTCGGGGCGCTGGCGATGGCGAGCGCGGCCGTCGGTGACGTGATCGCCTGGCTGCTGCTCGCGGCCGTCCTGACGTTCACCGGCAGCCGGAGTTCCTGGCAGGTGCTGCTGGTCGTGCCGTACGCCGTGGTCATGATCATGGTGGTGCGCCCGCTGCTCGGCCGGTTCCTGGCGGCTCGCGAGCCCCGGGGGGCGGACGGCGGCGAGCGGCACTCCGCGCCCCTGGGCGTGCTGGCGGTGCTGCTGCTCGTCTCGGGTGCGCTGAGCGAGTGGTTCGGACTGCACTTCATCTTCGGCGCGTTCCTCGCCGGGGCGATCGTCCCGCGCCAGGGCACGGAGCGGCTGCGCGCGGCGGTCGTCGACCGCTTCGAGTCGATCACCTGGATGCTGCTGCCCGCGTACTTCACGGTGGCCGGGCTGAAGGTGGACCTGAGCACCGTGGACGGGGACGCGTTCGGCCGGCTGGGCCTGATCCTGCTGGTGGCGGTCGCCGGGAAGTTCGGGGGCGCCTACCTCGGGGCGCGGGCCGCCGGCCAGTCCGGGCGGTCGGCGACGACGCTGGGCGTCCTGATGAACACCCGCGGCCTCACCGAGCTCATCATCCTGGGCGTGGGACTGCAGGTGGGGCTGCTCGACGCGGACCTGTACTCGCTCATGGTGGTCATGGCCCTCGTCACCACCGCGATGACCGCGCCCCTGCTGCGCTGGGCGTACCCGCGCCGGCGGGTCGACGCCGACCTGCGGGACCTGGCCGCGGAGTGGGAGGCGGCGGTCCGGCACGCCGAGCCCGCCCGGCGCGGGGAGCGCAAGCCCTCGGAGGCGAAGCGTTGATGTCCACGCTGCTGAGCGGTCTGGTGCCCGAAGCGGTGCTGACCGCCGAGGAGTTCGGCGACATCCCGGACGCCTGGATCTTCCCGGAGGAGGCGGCCGTGCTGAGCCGGGCGGTGGACCGCAGGCGCCGGGAGTTCGCCACCGTACGGCACTGCGCGCGGCTCGCCCTGACCGATCTGGGGCGCCCTGCGGGACCGATGGTCCCGGGTGAGAGGGGGGCGCCGACCTGGCCGGAGGGCGTGGTGGGTTCGATGACCCACTGCGACGGCTACCGCGCCGCCGCCGTGTCGCGGAGCATCGACGTCGCCGCCGTCGGCATCGACGCCGAACCGCACGCGCCGCTGCCGCCGGGCCTCCTCCGCCGGATCGCGTCGCCGTCCGAGCGGGACCGGCTGGCGGAGCTGCGCCTCGCCCGTCCCTCGCTCCACTGGGAGCGGGTGTTCTTCAGCGCGAAGGAGTCCGTGTACAAGGCCTGGTTCCCGCTGACGGGGACCTGGCTGGACTTCCGGGAGGCGGAGCTGACCCTCGACCCGTACCGGCGGACCTTCCGCGCCCGTCTGCTGCGGGCCGGGCGGGACGACGGGGGGCGTGCGCCGCAGACCCTCCGGGGGCGGTGGCGGGTGGGCCGCGGGCTCGTCGTCACCGCCGTCACCCACCGGGTCGCGGCGCCGGTCCCGGGAGGCCCGGGCGCCGCCGGGGGAGCCGTGGGCTCCCCCGCGCGCGGCGGGCGTTAGCCGGTCAGGGAGTCCTCGACGCAGCGCAGCTCCCTGGCCATCCCCTTCAGGTCGTCGGCGCAGGCGGACAGGATGTCGGCCACCGCCTCCCGTCCGTGCAGGGGGATGGTGGGGGCGAGGCGCTTCCACTCCTCCGTCGTCCGGAGCTGGGTGTGCAGTCGGTGCAGGACGAGCCGTCCGCTCTCGCTCAGCCGCAGGGAGGGGTCGTTGCGGAGTCCGTCGAAGAGGGTGATGCGGCGCGCGATGTCCCGGGCCGTTCCGCCTCCCGCGGGGTTCTCGCCGGACGCGGGCGACGCGCCGGCGGGCGCGTCCGGTCCGTCGGACTGCCGGCCGCCGGGCACCGCGGGGCGGCCCTGGGCCAGCCGGTGGCGGACGTCGCGGGCGGTCCCGACGGAGATCCCGGCCCGCCGGGCGATCTCGCGCAGCGAGGTGGCGGGGTTCTCCTCGATGACCTCGGCGGCCACCCGGCGTCCCTCCGCCGCCGTGGCCGGGCGGACCCGGCCGTCGCGGCCGACGCGCGCCTCGGGCCGCGCCTCCGGGTCGGCGACGCTCCGGCGCAGCGCGCCCACTCCGGTGGCGTTCCAGCCCGTGCGCTCGGCGATGCTGCGGTCGGACCAGTGCGGGTGGCTCCGGATGATCCGTAACGCGGCCTCCTTCCGCTCGGCGGCCGAGAGCGGCAGTCCGTGGCGGGTGTTGGACTCCACCGCGAGCAGGAAGGCCGCGTGTTCGTCCCCCTCGAACCAGCGCGCCCCGATGGTGCGCCGGTTGCGCAGCTCCGCGGCCCGCACCCGGTGCATGCCGTCGACGACCCGCAGGGTCGCCCGGTGCACGAGGATCGGCGGGAACTCCGCCTCGCTCTCCGCGAGGGCGCGCACGTGCGCCTGGTCGATCGTGAAGCGCGGCGAGTCCGCCGGCCGCAGGGTGCGTATGTCGATGTCGAAGGTGGACGCCTGCCGTTGATCCGATAGTGCGGACATCAATGCCTCCAGGAATGCACGTCATCCATGACGGGAACGGTGGGACGGCCCGCCGCCGCGAGCAGGGCGGAGCGCCGTGCGGCCGCACGGGCGGCGGGAGGGGGAGGGATGCCCGCGGCGGGGCGCGCGGGCCTCACGGGGGGGGGGGGTGGGGGAGGTGGGGGAAGTGGGGGGCGGTCCGGCGGGGAGGCCGGGCCGAGGGGCGCGTGCGGCGCCGGTGCGCGGGGTGGGGGTGCGGACCGTCGCGGGCGCGGTGGGGTCAACCGCCGTGCCGGAGAAGGCCGGTTCTCGTCATGACACCGCGGTCGGCAGGGGGGCCGGCCTTCGGTGGCCGACGCCCGGCCCGTTCACCCGCCGGTCCTGCGTGTCACGCGGCTGCACCATGCGATCGCGGTCCTTTCGAGGGAGGGGTGACGCCTCGCCCGGCGCCGAACGTAGCCGAAATGTGACGCTAAGCCAGCGGATGATGAGCGTCAACACGTCCGCTGGCGAGGACGGTCCTGTCCGTCTCCGCGCCTGTCCGGGATCAGTCTTGTCCGCTCAGGCAAACAGGGATACACATGCCGTGTGTCTTCCGGAGGGAGGGGCCGCATGGGCGGGGACCCGGCACGCCAGGACGGAGTACGTCCGCTGCTGCAGAAGTTCGACCAGCGGCTCGTCGAGCTGATCCGCGTCGTCTACCCCGACGAGCAGCAGCGGCCGGGGTACGCCCGGCTGGCCCGCGAGATCAGCGCCGCGACCGGCGGCTCCATCTCCGGGACGTACCTCTGGGAACTCGCCTCGGGCAAGAAGCGGAACATCACGCTCGAACAGCTCGACGTCCTGGCCCAGTTCTTCGGGGTGCCCCCCGAGTACTTCCTCAACGAGGAGGTGTCGCAGCGGGTGAAGGCCCAGCTGGAACTCGCCACCGCCCTGCGCGACGCCAAGGTGCGCAGTCTGGCGATGCGCGCCTCGGGCCTCTCGCCCGCGAGCCTCGACTCCCTCCTCACCATCGTGAACGAGACGAGGAAGACGCAGAACCTCCCCGAGGTCGACCGCCAGGCAGCGGAGCCGGACGCCGGAACGGACGGAGGGACGAGGGCCCCGTGACGGAGCACCCCTTCGAACCCGACGCCAAGGAGCGGTAGCCGTTGCGAACCCTCACCCTGCACCGACGTTGCCGGAAGATCGCCGAGCGGGTGCGGCTCCCCCAGCCGTTCTCCATACCGAGCTTCCGCGAACACGTCGCGGAACAGCGCGGACGCCCGCTGCACCTGCACCCGTTACCCCTGGACGCCTCGACGGCCGGCGCCTGCGGCCTCTGGCTCGCGACGGCCACGGACGACCACATCTTCTACGAGCAGCACACCTCCGCGCTCCACCAGGAGCACATCGTGCTGCACGAATTCGGCCACATGCTCTTCGAGCACGATCCGCGGTCCGAGGGGCCGGACGACGACGACACCCTGCGCCGCACGTTCCTGCCGGACCTCGACCCGCGCATGGTGGGCCGCATCCTCGGCCGCACCAACTACTCGACCCGCCAGGAACGCGAGGCGGAGCTGCTCGCCAGCATGCTGCGCACCGGGGCGGACCAGCCCCCGCGGCACCGACGACAGGGCCCGCTCGCCAGTCTGAGCGCGGCCATCGGGGTCGAGGACTCCGGGTGCTGAGCGCCCACCTCACCGCGATCGGCACATGGCTCACCTACCCGAGCTGTCTCTGTCTCTGCCTCGCCACGCTGCTGCGCGCGGCGCCGTCGCTGCGCTCCCCCGACCAGCGCGGGCTGTGGCTGGCCGTGGCCACCGCGGGTCTGGCGATGACGCTCGACCTTCCCGCCGTCACCCGGTCCGCCACCCATCTCCTCGGCACCAGCCACACCGTCGACCTGGTGCGGAACCTGACCGGGGTGGTGTCGGCGGGCGCCGTGCTGTTCTTCGTCTCGGCCCCGAGCAGGAACCGCCGGCTCCGTACCGGCCTCTGCGTCGTCGTCGCCGCGGTCCTGGTCGTCCTGACGGTCCTGGACCTCTCCGCACCGGCGCACGCCGGCCACTCGGTGATCGCCGCCGGGGGGCCGTCGCCGTCCTCCGCGTACTGGCTGACGCTCATCTCCACCCATGTGGTGGCCGACTCCGTGTGCGTGGTCGTCTGCTGCTGGTACGGCCTGCGCACGGACGACCGCCCGCTGGCCGCCGCCCTCTGGCTGTTCGCCTCCGGCACCGCGCTCGCCGCGCTCTTCTGGATCGGCCGGCTGCTCCCCCTCGTCCTCGACGCGCCCCCGGCGCTGCCGTACCTCCCGCTGCTGATCAACCTGCACGCCCTGCTGCGCGCGGCGGCGATCCTGGCCCCCACCGCCGTCACGCTCGCCAGGACCCTGACCGACGCCCGTACGGTGTGGCGGCTCTGGCCCCTCTGGCGGGAGCTGGTGGGCGTCGTCCCCCATGTCGTGCTGACCCGGCGGAGCAGCAGGCTGCTCGAACTCCTCTGGCCCCCGGTGCCGCGGGGACTGCTCGCCTACCGCAAGCTCATCGAGATCCGGGACGCGATGCTGGAGCTGGACCACTACGTGCCGCCCGGGCTCCCCGTCCTCGCCCGCGAACGGCTCCGCCCGCTGGGACTCCCCCCGGCGCAGACGGACGCGCTGGCGCTCGCCTGTGTGATGAAGGAGGCCCGCCGGGCGAAGCTCGCGGGGTGTCCGCGGTACGAGTCCCCCGCAGAATCGATTCTCTGGGGAGAGTGGCCCGCCCTCCTCACCCGCGAGGAGCAGGCGACGGCCCTCACGGCCGAGCGGACCCACCTGGTCGCCCTGGCCCGTGCCTACGCCGCGGCCCCCACGTGCCCCTTCGCCACCGCCGCCGTCACACCCGTCCGATGACCGGAGAACCGCGCCCGATCCGCCCCGAGGCGACCGGTTCGCCCCGCCACCGTCATCCCCGGCGGCTCGGTCGTACAACCTTTCGACATCCTCGTGGGTCTCGCGGGTGTGACGGAACCTCCGTCACACCGGCCTCTTCTTTCGCCGGACTCGTCCACGAGGACCACGCCATGACTCTCCCCCTCCGTCCGACCCGTCGCGCGCTCGCCGTCGCGGCCGGAACGGTGCTCGCCGTCACCGCCGGCATCGCCCTGACGCCACCGGCCGTCGCCGCCCCGACCGCCGTCTCCGCCCCGACCGCCACCGAGGCGACCGGGCAGTTCCTGCCGCTGCCGGGCGTCCTCGCGGGGACGGGGACGAGCGGGTACCTGACCCGCGAGGACCTGGGAACCGAGGGCGTCCACTTCCGCTGGGTCCGCTACTCCGACGGCGCGGCGACCCTGGTCCCCCACGAGTACACCGTCCACCACGTCAACGGCTCGGACAGCGTCGTCTCCGTGGACCGCGCGACCACGACGATCCGGGACATGGCGACGGACACGGTCGTCCGAACCTTCCCCAACTCCGCGCTGTACCAGAAGAACGTCCTGGGAGCGGTCGGCTCCACCCTCCTGTCCGTCTCCACGGACGGAAGGACGGGCTTCCAGAAGCTGCACCTGGACGGCCCCGACGCGACCACCCTCGCGATCGGCCTGCCCTCCGACGCGAGGGGGGTCGCGGTCGGGACGGCCCGGGGCGGCACCATCGCC
Organism: Streptomyces sp. NPDC002057; assembly: GCF_040296665.1. Classification (NCBI taxonomy): domain Bacteria; kingdom Bacillati; phylum Actinomycetota; class Actinomycetes; order Kitasatosporales; family Streptomycetaceae; genus Streptomyces; species Streptomyces sp. NPDC002057. Next base: position 5,429 of record NZ_JBEOXR010000012.1, on the reverse strand, counting down.
GTCAGCTACGAGGTCGACCGCGTGCCGTGCAAGGCCGTACTCGACCTCGCGACGAGCACGCTCAGCGGCATCGAGACCTCGCCGCTCCCGCTCGACGCCTGGGCCGGCGACGAGTCGGAGACCACCCGCGCCTGGCAGTCGGGCAGCGACACGCCTCTCGTCATCCAGGACCGGAAGAGCGGCGCCCGGTCCTCCGTCGACCTCGGGAGCACGCACCGCCCTGTGATCCGCGCCCTCGGCGACTGGGTGCTCTTCGCCGACGCACGGAACTTCTACGAGCCGTCCCCGGTCCAGGCGCTCCGCGCGCGGACCGTGTCCGGCGAGGAGGTCCGCCTCCTCGACACCGTCACGAAGGCCGTCGACGAGCCCGACGGCTCGCTCCTCGTCCAGGGCGGCACCCTGGCCGACGGCCAGGGCCTCTTCCGGATCCGCGTCGGCGCCGACGGCAGGCCCGCGGCGACCAGGATCGCCTCCAACGGCAAGCCGGTGAAGCTCGTTGTCGGACCGTCGAAGATCCCGGCGGTGCTCGACCTCGACAAGAACCGCACCGGGGTGAACCTCGACTGGCCGATGTCCCGGCTCAACGCCGAGGTCACCGTCACCCTCCGCCACCAGCGCACCGGCAAGGCGCGCACCACGGTCCTCAAGCCGTCGAGCAACGACTACGCCGCCGAGAAGCTGCTCCGCTTCACCTGGGACGGCACCCTCGACAGCGGCGAGCGCGCGTTCAACGGAGCCTACGACTGGACGCTGACCGCCACCCCGCAGGACGGGCTCGGTCCGGCGGCCACCGCCTCCGGCTCGTTCACCGTCGCCCGCAAGGCGAACGCGAGCGACCTGACGGACAACGGGTCCCCCGACCTGATCGTCCGTAACAACGGCAACCTCGACCGCCTGGACCTCACCCACTCCTCGGCGCTGCCGGGCTTCGGTAGCGTCCGCACCGAGATCGGCTACGGCTGGGACATCTACGACCGCGTCGAGACCACCCGGAACATCGCCGGCTCGCCGCTGCCCGACCTCGTCGCCCGCGACAAGAAGGGCGACCTCTGGCTCTACCAGGGCAACAGCGCGGGCGGGTACGACGGCCGCGGCCGGATCGGCGGCGGCTGGCAGGTCTACGACCAGATCGCGGCCGGCTCCGACCTGAACCGCGACGGGCGCCCCGACCTCGTCGCCACCGACAAGACCGGCGCCCTCTGGCTCTACAAGGGCACCGGCGTCGCCAAGGCCCCCTTCGCTCCCCGCACGAGGATCGGGCACGGCTGGAACACCTACGACCGGATCGCCGCGACCGGGAACATCGGCGGCGACCCGTCGGGCGACCTCGTCGCCCGCGACCGCTCCGGTGTCCTCTGGCTGTACCTGGGCAACGGAGACGGCACCTTCGCGGCTCGGACGAAGATCGGCGCCGGCTGGAACACCTACGCCGACTTCACCTCGGTGGCGGACGCGAACGGCAACGGCGTCGACGACCTCGTCGCCATCAACAGCCTCGGCGACGCCAAGCTCTACCTCGGCACGGGCTACTGGACCGCGCCGTACACCCGTCCGCAGGAGCTCCGCGGCGGCGACTACGACGACAGACTGCTGGGCTGACCACCCCGGCGCCGGCGCGGCCCCCGGGCCGCCCGGCGCCGGCTGCTCCACCACGACCCGGACGCCCCGGCCGTACGACTCGACGAGCCGGAGACGGTATGTGCGGCGTGTCACACGTGGATCCGCGGGCTCGCCGTGGGACCATCGACGTGGTTCCGCCCCGACGCTCCGGCCACCGCCGCGGCTCACGAAGGTACGGACAGGGCGAGGCAGGCCGGTGACATCCGTTCCGCCACACCGATGCGGGGCGATCGCCACCCGCGGAACCACCCCTCCAGGGGCGTTTTCGCAGGTCAGAACGTTTTTCTACGGTGGGGCGGGTGGGACTCGAACCCACGGCCGACGGATTATGAGTCCGCTGCTCTAACCGGCTGAGCTACCGCCCCGTTCGGTGAGGCGCGTACATGTGTGCGCGCCGTCTGCCGCAGCATAGCCGCTCATACGATCTCCTGCTCCGGATGATCGGCTCTGCTCGACCATGAAGACCGCCCCGCGCCGCGCATGGTTCCCCGAGACGCGAAAAAGGACCCCGAAGGGTCCTCTTCCGTTCGCTCCCCCGGCTGGACTCGAACCAGCAACCCTCCGGTTAACAGCCGAATGCTCTGCCAATTGAGCTACAGGGGATCGCGCTCCCCCGACTGGACTCGAACCAGTAACCTGCCGGTTAACAGCCGGCTGCTCTGCCAATTGAGCTACAGGGGATTGCTGCGTTGCACCGAACGTACCCACTCCGGATGCTCCGGGCGGGCGGTTGCTCGCTGCGACACATACATTAGCGCAAGCAGGGGGGTGCTCCGCCAATCGGTATCGCCGTGGGCACCAGCGATGCATCAGTGAAGCTCTCCAGGGAAGGTGGTGGCCATGCGATACAAGCTGACGTTCGTCGTGGGACTCGCCCTCGGTTACGTGATCGGCACGCGTGCCGGACGCGAGCGCTACGAACAGTTGAAGAAGTCCGCGAAGGACTTCAGCCAGAACCCGGCCGTGCGCAACGCGGCCGAGTCCGCCGCCCAGACCGGGCGCCAGGTCGCGGGCAAGGCCGCGCACGTCGTGGGCGACAAGGTGGGCGACAGGCTGCCGTCCTCGGTGACCGACCGGTTCCAGACCCTGCGCGGGAACGGACGGTCCAACGGGAAGGTCGCGGAGGACGACTGGGGCACCAGCAACACCTGAACCGCCCCACGTGCGGCAGAATCATGTGTCATGGGGATAGTCGCCGGACTCGACAGCTCAGCGGAGTTCACACGCATCGTCGTCTGTGACACGGACACGGGTGCCGTACTGCGGCAGGGATACGCCCCTCACCCGGGCGAACCCAAGGCCGTCGACGTCGACCCGCAGACCTGGCTGCTCTCGCTCGGGGAGGCCGCCACCGGCGGCATCCTGGAGGGCGTACAGGCCATCGGCGTGTCCGCGCAGCAGCACGGACTCGTACCGCTCGACGCGCAGGGCGGTCTGGTGCGGCCCGCCCTCGTGCGCAACGACAAGCGGGCCCAGGTCGCGGCCGCCGAACTCGTGGAGTCGCTCGGCGGCCGCGAGGCCTGGGCCGAGGCCGTCGGCTCCGTGCCCGGCGCCGGGCAGCCGGTCGCCAAGCTGCGCTGGCTGGCCCGCACCGAGCCCGAGCACGCCCGGCGGATCGCGCTGCTCCTCCAGCCGCACGACTGGCTGGTCTGGCAGCTCCTCGGCCGGCCCGCCCGGCGCACCACCGACCGCGGCGCCGCCTCCGGCACCGGCTACTGGTCGGCCCGCACCGGCGCCTACCGCCCCGACCTGGTGGAGCTGGCCCTCGGCCACCAGGCCGTGCTGCCCGAGGTCCTCGGCCCGGCCGAGGCGGCCGGCACCACGCCCGAGGGGCTCCTGATCTCCGCCGGCACCGGCGAGACGATGGCCGCCGCGCTCGGCCTCGGTCTCGGCCCCGGCGACGCGGTGGTCTCGCTCGGCGCCTCCGGCTCCGTGATGGCCGTCCACCACGAGGCCCTCTCCGACCCCCGGGGCATGATCACCTCGTTCGCCGACGCCACCGGCATGCACCTGCCCGTCGTCCACACCACCAACGCGGTGCGGGCGCTGCGCGGCACCGCCGAGATGCTGGGCCTCGAATCGCTCGACGAGCTGTCCGCGCTCGCCCTGAAGTCGACGCCGGGCGCCTCCGGGCTCGTCCTGCTCCCGTACCTGGAGGGCGAGCGGACCCCGAGCCTGCCGCACAGCGCGGGCACGCTCAGCGGGCTGCGGCGCGAGTCGATGAAGCCCGAGCACCTGGCGCGGGCCGCGTTCGAGGGGATGCTCTGCGCGCTCACCGACGCCATGGACGTCCTGCGCGGGCGGGGCGTCGAGGTGCGGCGGGTCTTCCTGCTCGGAGCGGCGGCCGCGCTGCCGGCCGTGCAGGCGCTGGCGCCCGCGCTGTTCGGCGCGCAGGTCGTCGTCCCCCAGCCGGCCGACTACGCGGCGCTCGGCGCCGCGCGGCAGGCCGCCTGGGCGCTGGGGGTGGCGCGGGGCACGCTCTCGCCGTCCGCTCCCCCGGCCTGGCAGGGCGCGGCCGCGCAGATCCTGGAGCCGGGTGACGAGCTGCCCGCGGGCCAGGCCGTACGGCAGCAGTACGTGGCGACGCGGGACCAGATCCACCCCGGCGCGTTCGGTCCGCAGGCCGGTTCGCACGCCGGTTCGTAAAGTCTTCACCAGGGCTCGGCCCGCACCCCGAAACGGAGTCGTAACGCCTCGGGGGTGCGGGCGATAGTAGGAGCCGTGCTCATAAGACTTCTCCGAACCCACCTCGGCCCGTACCGAAAACCCATCGCCCTGCTCGTCCTGCTCCAGTTCCTGCAGACCTGCGCGAGCCTCTACCTGCCGACCCTGAACGCGGACATCATCGACAACGGTGTCGTCGACGGGGACACCGGATACATCCTGCGCTTCGGCGCCCTCATGGTCGGCGTCTCCGTCGTCCAGGTCGTCTGCAACATCGGGGCCGTGTTCTACGGCGCCCGGACCGCCTCCGCGCTCGGCCGGGACGTGCGCGGCGCGGTCTTCGACCGGGTGCAGTCGTTCTCCGCGCGGGAGCTGGGGCACTTCGGCGCGCCCTCGCTGATCACCCGTACGACCAATGACGTGCAGCAGATCCAGATGCTGGTCCTGATGGCGTTCACCCTGATGGTCTCCGCGCCCATCATGTGTGTCGGCGGCATCGTGATGGCCCTCGGCCAGGACGTGCCGCTCTCGGGCGTGCTGCTCGCCGTGGTGCCGATCCTCGGGGTCGCCGTCTCGCTGATCGTGCGCAGGATGCGGCCGCTCTTCCGGACCATGCAGGAGCGGCTCGACACGGTGAACCGGGTGCTGCGCGAGCAGATCACCGGCAACCGGGTGATCCGGGCGTTCGTGAAGGACGGGTACGAGGAGGAGCGGTTCCGCGGCGCGAACGCGGAGCTGACCGACGTGTCGATGGCGACCGGCCGGCTGATGGCGCTGATGTTCCCGACGGTGATGACCGTCGTGAACATCTCCAGCGTGGCCGTCGTCTGGTTCGGCGCTCACCGCATCGACAGCGGCGGGATGCAGATCGGCGCGCTGACCGCGTTCCTCGCGTATCTGATGCAGATCGTGATGGCGGTCATGATGGCCACCTTCATGTTCATGATGGTGCCTCGGGCCGAGGTCTGCGCGGAGCGGGTCGAGGAGGTCCTCTCGACCGAGTCCAGCGTGGTGCCGCCCGCGGAGCCGGTGCGGACCCTCGACCGGCGCGGGCATCTGGAGGTCCGGGGCGCGGACTTCCGGTACCCGGGCGCGGAGGAGTCGGTCCTCAAGGAGGTCGGGCTCGTCGCCCGGCCCGGTGAGAC
>NZ_JBEOXR010000011.1:0-200709 GCF_040296665.1 Streptomyces sp. NPDC002057 | reverse complement strand
GAGGAGCCCGGGTGTCACCCAGCGCCCCGGCCCTCCGCCGTTCCCCCGGTCTGTCCCCGGCGACGTCTCTCAGAAGCCCCTGCGGGGCCCCGGCGGCAGCGCCGGCCGGGTGTGCGCGGGGGGATGCTGCGCCGACCACGCCGTCGGATGCGCCGCCGTGTACCGCTGCCCCTGCCCGGCCCCGTGCACGCCCGTGCTCATGGCCGTGCCGAAGGCCCGGAAGGTCAGCTCCTCCTCGCCGCTGCGGTCACCCGGCAGCGTGCGGAACGACCTCCGGTACTCCGAGTACAGGGCGTCGTAGATCGGCGTGGGCGAAGGGCCCGCCGCGACGTCCTGCGCGGGGCGCATCGAAGGGATCTGACTCGGATACGGCTGGGGGAAGGGGTCGTATGCGTGCACGTAGGTGCCAACGACACCGCCGCCCGTCGGATGCGGGCGGCTCTCCGAAAGCGACGCCCGCCGGGGACGCGGCACGGCCGGAGCCCCCCGCCCCGCGGAGCCCGAGGGCACCGCCGGTACGCCGGGGACCCGCGTCCACCCTATGCCCGGCCGGCCGTCGTACATCAGGTACCGGCCAGCGGCATCGCGGCGGCGACCAGGCGCCCGTTCGCCGCGGCCTTCTCCAGCGCGTCGCGCAGCAGGTCCTCGCGCGGCTGCTGGCCGATGGAGCCCACCGGGGCGGCGAAGACCAGCACCGTGTGCGACTTGTTGGCCGCCGCGCGCCAGCCCTCGGTGACCTGGAGCGGCTGGTGCGCCTGCCACCAGGCGGCCTGACCGGCGCCGCCGGGACCCGGCTGGAGGACGGAGTGCAGCTGGCCCATGGCGACCAGGACCGACCAGCCCGGCAGCACCGCCGGCTTCGCGTTCAGGTCCATGATCTGCTGGAAGCCCTGGTCGGCCAGGAGCGGCAGGAACTCGTCGGTGAGACCGTCCGAACCCGGACGGGCCACCGGGGCGGTCGGCTCCACGACGAGGGCCGGGTGCAGCTCGCCCTCGATCAGGACGAGACCGCTGGTGACCCCGAGCACGGCCTGCTCGGGGTGGGCGGCGGACAGCGCGTCGGCGGCGTCCGAGGCCGTGATCGAGGCGACGGCGCCCTGCAGCTGCTCCTCGGCGACCCGGACGACCTGCGACGGAATGCAGCTGGCGTGGGCGAACGCGAGGACCGCGGTCTCGTCGCCGACGAACAGCACCGTGCTGGTGCGCTCCTGCTCGGAGTCCCCCTGCGTGCGGCAGGAGGTGCAGTCGTAGCTGCCCGGGGCGTTGTCGCCGGCGAGCAGCCGGTCCGCTTCTTCGTCGCCGATCTCGGCGCGTACGTCCTCGCTGACGTCGAGCATGCGCGGCACGGGGGGCTCCCTGGACTCGGTACGGGGGGACGCCGGGCCGTTCCCGGTCGCCTCATGCCGAGTTCAACGGGTCAGGCTCGGCCGGGGTCACGCGCGGAAGCGAGGCAAGTTCCACCGGCTCGTGCGGAAGGCCGGGTGACTCCGACCGGGTGGGGTGTGAACAGTGTTCCGCGCGGCACGGGGCGGGGGTGCCGGAGGGCTGCCTAGCCTGCCCCGATGTCGAAGATCCGATTTTGGACAACCGGTTCCCTCGTGGCGGCGTCCGTCTCCGCGCTGCTGACCCTGTCCCCGGCCCCCGCCCGGGCCGCGGACCTGCCGGAGGGGCCCCGGAACACGTCCGCCGTGCTCCAGGACCTCTCCGACGGGATTCGCACGGCCGCCGCCGTGCCCTCCTACCCGTGCGCGAAGGACCAGTGGCCGTGGGGCTGCGTCGCCGAGTGCGAGAGCAGCGGGAACTGGCACATCAACACCGGCAACGGCTTCTACGGCGGACTCCAGTTCTGGCACCCGACCTGGGTCGAGTTCGGCGGACAGAAGTACGCCCTGCGCGCCGACCTGGCGACCCGGCAGCAGCAGATCACCATCGCCGAGGAGGTGCTCCGCGCCCAGGGGTGGGGGGCCTGGCCCGTCTGCTCCAAGCGGTACGGGCTGAGCGGCCGCGTCCACACCGTCCAGAGCGGCGACACGCTCAGCTCCATCGCCCGCCGCTTCGGGACCAAGGGCGGCTGGAAGGCGCTGTACGCCGCGAACCGCAGCCTGATCGGGGCGGACCCGAACCGGGTCGTCGTCGGCATGATGCTGCGGCTCGACCCGCTCTGACCCGGAACGCCCGCCCGTCCGGGGGCGGTCGGCGGCGCGGCCGGGGGACGGGCGACCTGACGGAGAACCGGGCGCCCGCCCCCGGCCCGGCTACCGCCCGTGAGCACCCGCCCGTCACCGGCAGTACAGTCGAGCGACCGATCAACTGACCGGGGGGAACCGGCAGCTACGATGCGCATCTCCTTTCTGCTCCACAACGGCTACCACTACGGCGGCACGATCCGGACGACGTTCACCCTCGCCGAGGAACTGGCGGGACGTCACGAGGTCGAGATCGTCTCGGTGTTCCGCCACCGCGACCGCCCGCTCCTCGGCCTGCCCGCCGGGGTGACGCTGCGCCACCTCGTCGACCTGCGCAAGGACAGCCCCGGATACGACGGCGACCACCCCGACTTCCACCGCCCCGCCGAGGTCTTCCCGCGCGGCGACGGACGGTGGAGGCAGTACAGCGCCCTCACCGACGCCCGCATCGGGGAGCACCTGCGCGGAGTGGAGGCCGACGTCCTCGTCGGCACCCGCCCCGGGCTCATCGCGCACCTCACCCGCCAGGCCCGGCGGGGGCCGGTCCTCATCGGTCAGGAGCACCTGATACTGGACGGCCACAGCTACCGGCTGCGCCGGGACATCGGCCACGAGTATGCGCTCCTCGACGCCGTCACGACCGTCACCGACGCGGACGCCCGCGCCTACCGGAGGCTGGGGCTGTCCGGCGTACGCGTCGAGTCCGTGCCCAACAGCGTCCCCGCGCCCCCGGTGGGGCCCGCCGACCCCGCGGCGAAGACCGTCGTCACGGCCGGCCGGCTGACCCGCGTCAAGCGGTACGACCTGCTGATCGACGCCTTCGCGGAGGCCACCGCCGACCACCCCGACTGGAAGCTGCGGATCTACGGCACCGGTGACGCCGTCCAGGACCTCAAGGCGCCGCTGGCCCGGCAGATCAAGGACCGGGACCTCGGCGAGCGGGTCTTCCTCATGGGCTCGGTGACCCCGCTCGAACCGGAGCTGGTCAAGGGCTCGATCGCCGCCGTGGCCTCGGAGCGCGAGTCCTTCGGCATGACCATCGTCGAGGCGATGCGCTGCGGGCTCCCGGTGGTCTCCACCGACTGCCCGCACGGGCCGGGCGAGATCATCGAGGACGGGGTCGACGGGCTGCTCGTGCCGGTCGGCGACGTGGCCGCGTTCGCCCGTGCGCTGCGCCGGCTGATCGAGGACGAGGAGCTGCGCGCCAAGACGGCGCGGGCGGCGCTGGACGCGTCCGAGCGCTTCGACCCGGCCCGGATCGCGGCCCGGCACGAGGCGCTCTGGGCGGAGCTCGTGGAGCGGGGCGCGAGCCGGCGCACCCATCCGCCGGGCCGGGTGACGCTGCATCGCGGGGTCGGCCGGGCCGTCGACGCGGTGTACAGCCTGAAGGCGAGGGTCGGCCGACTGGTCCGCCGCTTCCGCTGACGCCGGGGGCCGCGTCGGGGGACACCGGGCCGCCGAAATCTCCCGTATCGCGGACAGAAGTCGTCCGCGAGTGCTGGCAGACTCGGCGCCATGTTGGAGACCTCCGCACGGCTCTTGCGTCTGCTCTCGCTGCTCCAGGCCCACCGGGAATGGTCCGGCCCCGATCTCGCCGACCGGCTCGGGGTCACGCCCCGCACGGTACGGCGGGACGTCGACCGGCTGCGGGAACTCGGGTACCCCGTGAACGCGAGCCCCGGCACCGGCGGCGGGTACCAGCTCGGCGCGGGTGCCGAGCTGCCGCCGCTGCTCCTCGACGACGAGGAGGCCGTGGCGGTCGCGGTCGGCCTGCGCGCCGCCGCCGGGCAGGGCGTCGAGGGCATCGGCGAGAGCTCCGTACGGGCCCTGGCCAAGCTGGAGCAGGTGCTCCCCGGACGGCTGCGGCGCCGGGTGAGCGCCCTGAACGCCTTCACCGTGCCGATGATGCGTACCCCGCGCGAGCGGATCGACCCGGCCGTGCTCACCGAGCTCGCCAACGCCTGCCGGGACACCGAGCGGCTGCGTTTCGATTACCGCGACCACGGCGGCGCCGCCACCCGCAGGACCGTCGAGCCGCACCGCCTCGTGTGCAGCGAGCGGCGCTGGTACCTGGTGGCCTGGGACGTGGACCGGGCCGACTGGCGCACCTTCCGGGCGGACCGGATCGTGCCGACGCCGCCGCACGGCCCCCGCTTCCCGCCCCGCGAGCCGCCCGCCGAGGATCTGGCCGCCTATGTGGCGAAGGGCGTGTCCACCGGCGCGTACGCGACCGAGGCGACGATCCGGCTGCACGTGCCGCTCGCCGAGGCCGCCGCGGCCGTCGGCGCCGCCGACGGCGTCCTGACCGCGGACGGGGAGGACGCCTGCCTGCTGCGCACCGGCGCCCACAGCCTCGACGTGATGGTGATCCACGTGTCGCTGATCGGCTTCGAGTTCGAGGTGCTCGATCCGCCGGAGCTGGTCGAGCGGGTCCGGGCGCTCAGGGACCTTCTGTCCCGGTCCCTCGACCGGTCGGCCGGTGCTCCGGCGGAGGGCTCGTGATCCGCATCCGCTCGTAGGCCGCGAACTCCGGGTGGTGCAGGTCGAAGGCGGGTGCCTCGGAGCGGATCCGGGGCACGGCGTCGAAGTTGTGGCGGGGCGGCGGGCAGGAGGTCGCCCACTCCAGGGAGCGGCCGAAGCCCCAGGGGTCGTCCACGTCGACCTTCGTGCCGTACCGGGTGGTCCGCCACACGTTGTAGAGGAACGGCAGCGTGGAGGCGCCGAGCAGGAAGGCGCCGATGGTGGAGAGGGTGTTGAGCGCGGTGAAGCCGTCCGCCCACAGGTAGTCGGCGTACCGCCGGGGCATGCCCTCCGCGCCGAGCCAGTGCTGTACGAGGAAGGTCAGGTGGAACCCGGTGAAGAGGGTCCAGAAGTGGACCTTCCCGATCCGCTCGTCGAGCATCCGGCCGGTGAACTTGGGCCACCAGAAGGAGAAGCCGGCGAAGGTGGCGAAGACGACCGTGCCGAAGACCGTGTAGTGGAAGTGGGCCACCACGAAGTACGAGTCGGTGACGGCGAAGTCCATCGGCGGCGAGGCGAGGATCACGCCGGTCAGGCCGCCGAAGAGGAACGACACCAGGAAGCCGACGGACCACAGCATCGGGGTCTCGAAGGAGAGCGATCCCCGCAGCATCGTCCCGGTCCAGTTGAAGAACTTCACCCCGGTGGGCACCGCGATGAGGAACGAGAGCAGGGAGAAGAAGGGCAGCAGCACCGCGCCGGTCGCGAACATGTGGTGGGCCCAGACGACGACCGAGAGGCCGGTGATCGTCATGGTGGCGGCGATCAGCGTCGCGTACCCGAAGATCGGCTTGCGGGCGAAGACCGGGATGATCTCGCTGACGATCCCGAAGAACGGCAGCGCGATGATGTAGACCTCGGGGTGGCCGAAGAACCAGAAGAGGTGCTGCCAGAGCAGCGCGCCCCCGTACTCGGGCTGGAAGACCAGGGTGCCGAGGCGCCGGTCCGCCTCCAGGACGAGCAGCGCCGCCGCGAGGACGGGGAAGGCGAGGAGCACCAGGATCGCGGTGAAGAGCACGTTCCAGGTGAAGATCGGCATCCGGAACATGGTCATGCCCGGTGCCCGCATCCCGATGATGGTGGCGAGGAAGTTCACCGAGGCCAGGATGGTGCCGAAGCCGGAGAGGGCGAGGCCCATGATCCACAGGTCGACGCCGACGCCCGGTGAGCGCTCCAGGCTGTTGAGCGGGGCGTAGGCGGTCCAGCCGAAGGCGGCCGGGCCGGACGGGGTGAGCAGCGAGCCCAGCACCATGAGGCTGCCGAAGAGGAACAGCCAGTACGAGAACATGTTCAGCCGCGGGAAGGCGACGTCCGGCGCGCCGATCTGCAGCGGCACCAGTTCGTTGGCGAAGCCGGCGAAGGTGGGGGTGGCGAAGAGCAGCAGCATGATCGTGCCGTGCAGGGTGAAGGCCTGGTTGAACTCCTGGTTCGAGATCAGCTGCAGTCCGGGGCGGGCCAGCTCGGCGCGCATCAGCATCGCCAGGATCCCCCCGACGAGGAAGAAGACGAACGAGGTCACCAGGTAGAGGTGGCCGATCTTCTTGTGGTCGGTGGTGGTGAGCCAGTCGATCAGGACCCGGCCCTGCTGTTGCCGGGCCGATTCGACGGTCGCGGTCGCTGTCCCGACACCCATCCCGTTGCCTCCGCCTCGCCGTCGTCCCGGCTCCGCGTCTCCGGGCGTTCGGACAGCGTAAGCATTGTGTAAGGGAAGAGTGAGCGGCTCGCGTGCGCGTCGCCGAGACAATTCGGGGCGTGCGGTGCGGGAAGCGGGAATTACCCGCGTCCTATCGGTGCTTCCGCTTCCTTCGTACGAACTGCTGGATGTCGTTCGGAATTACTGGAGAAGCGGCCGGAAACGGTCCCTCCGAGTGACGGGGGGCATGCCAAACATATGTCGAGAACTTGTGACACAAGCGTGACCGCGAAGGGACTAACGTGAGGGCCATGGCACCCACATCGCGCACTCCCGAACCGCCCCGCGACCGCCCCGAGTCCTATGTGGGCCTCGACGCGGAAGGCGCCGCACGCCTCGCCAGGACGCGGGGCTGGAGCACCGTCAGGTCGCTGCCGCCCGGTGCGATCGTCACCATGGAGTACCTGGTCGGACGCATCAACTTCGAGGTCGAGGACGGCACGGTCACCCGCTCCTGGGTGGGCTGAGGGCTCCCGGGGGAGCCCGGGGCACGTCGTGTCCGAGCACGCGGAAGGGCCCCGGCCGACATCGGCCGGGGCCCTTTCCCGTACGTGAGGGGCGTGCTCGCGGTCAGCCGCGGGTCGCCGGGGCGCGGCGGCCGGCCACTCCCACCTTCTCCCGGACCGGCTCCTCCGACCCGGCCGGACGCGGCGGGAAGAACCCCGGACGCGGACCGCCCGAGGCCACGGGCAGCGAGGGCACCAGACGGCGGCGGTCCCGCAGCCGGTCCCGTACCCGGTCGCGCGCGGCGAGGATCCACGACTCCGCCACGGCGATGACCGGCTCGCACCAGGGCAGCGCCAGGAGCACGAGAAGCCCGGCGGCCCAGCCCAGGAGCACGTCGCTCAGCCAGTGCGTGCCCAGGTAGACGGTGGTGAGTCCGACACCGAGCGCGACGACGGCGGAGAGCGCGGAGAGGTAGCGCCTGGCCCGCGGGGTGGTCGCCAGGTAGGCGAGGATGCCCCAGGTCACGACCGCGTTGGCGGTGTGACCGGAGGGGAATATGTCGCCGCCCGCGAAGAGCTCGGCAGAGCCGACCTGGGTCGCGTAGTGGGGTCCGAGGCGGCCGAGTCCGAGCTTGACCGCGCCGACCGAGACGTTGAGCAGCAGAAGAGCGGCGCCGAGACAGAGCAGTGGCCGCAGGGTGTGCTGGCGCCAGGAGCGCCAGCCCAGCCATGCGGCCACCATGACGGCCGTGGGGCCGCGCTGACCGAGGACGACGTAATAGTCGAGGAAGCCGTGGATCTCCGGCCACTGCTGGTAGGGCCGGAAGAGCATGATCTTCCAGTCGAGGGTCACCAGCCACGTCGAGAGCAGCACGGCGACGACCATGACGAGATAGAACGCCGACGTCCCGCCGAAGAGGGCGAGACGCGTGCGGGTCATCCGCGGGACCTCTATCTTCGGCGGTTCCGGCTCCCGGTCCAGCCGGGCAAAGATGTCGGTACGCACCCAATCGACGTTACAGGGAGTGAGAAGCCGACCCGGTCGATCCGGTCCCTTCGTGATGTTGATGTGATGTGGAGTAGGTCTCAGTGGCCGTCCTATTTCAGGCGTCCGTCGGGAAATCCGATGACCTTCGGCTCTATTGCCGGTGGGGTGATTCCGGAAGGGTGTTTGAATGCCGGGGAATTGCTTCAAACGCGCGTCCGTACGGAATTCCATGCGACGCGCGGGGCCGCCCGAGTGGCGTACGCCACACCGCGAGGCCCGCCGGGGTGAGAGCTGCACCACGCGCTCGGGGCTTGAACTCGCGTACGCTGACGGCTCACTCGCCCGTCGATGCCGGGCCGCCCCAGGGGCATAAGCCCTGGTCGGGGCCCGCCGAGCGCGAGAGCTTCACTGGGAGGTACGTACATGTCGCGGACGAACACGGCCCAAGGACGACCCCGTGCCGCAGCCGGCGGCGGAGCCAACCGCTGGGTCGTCCTTGTCGTCCTCTGCGTCAGCCTCCTCCTGGTCGCGCTCGACGCGACCATCCTCCACGTCGCCGTCCCCTCGCTCACCGAGGACCTGCGCCCCAGCTCCACCGCGCTGCTCTGGATCGTCGACGCCTACCCCCTGATCTGCGCCTCGCTCCTGATCCTCTTCGGCACCCTCGGGGACCGGGTCGGGCGGCGCAGGATCCTCCTCCTCGGTTACGCGCTCTTCGGCATCGCCTCGGCGGTCGCCGCGCTCGCCACCGAACCCTCGGTCCTCATCGCGGCCCGCGCGCTGCTCGGCGTCGGCGGCGCCATGATCATGCCCGCCACGCTCTCCATCCTCCGGGCGGTCTTCCCCGACCGGAGGGAACGCGCCACCGCCATCGGCATCTGGACGGCGGTCGCCGCGATCGGGGCCGCCGCCGGACCGGTCCTCGGCGGCTTCCTCGTCGAGCACTACTGGTGGGGCTCCGTCTTCCTCATCAACATTCCGCTGATGGCGCTGATCCTGCCGCTCGGCCGCCGCCTGCTCCCCGAGTCCCGGGGCGCCACCGACGGCCCCTGGGACGTCCTCGGCGCGCTCATGGCCGCCGCCGGTGTGCTCGGCTGCGTCCTCGGGGTCAAGCGCGCCGGAGCCGGCGACCCGCTCCTAGCCCTCCCGACCGCCGGGCCGCTGCTCCTCGGCGCCGCGCTCCTCGTCCTCTTCGTACGACGGCAGAAGCGGCGCTCCCACCCGCTGATCGACATGCGGCTCTTCTCCCGGGCGGCCTTCACCACCTCGGTCGGCTGCATCGTCCTCGCCATGCTGGCCCTGGTCGGCCTGGAGCTCATCGCCGTCCAGTACCTCCAGCTGGTCCTCGGCCTCAGCCCCCTGGAGACCGGGCTCCGGCTCCTGCCGCTGACCTTCGCCGCCATGGCCGCCGGCGCCACCGGCTCGTACACCCTGCGCAGGATCGGACCGCGCCGGATGGTCGGCTGGGGCTTCGTCCTGACGGCCGCCGCCGTGCTGCTGCTCACCTTCATGGGGCAGCACGACCGGCCGCTGCTGCTCACGGTGGGCTTCGTGCTGCTCGGCTTCGGCCTGCAGACCACGCTCTTCTCGGCGTACGAGTCGATGCTCAGCGAGGCGCCGCAGCGCAGCGCGGGCGGCGCGGCCGCGATCGGCGAGACCTCGTACCAGCTCGGCGCGGGCATGGGCATCGCCCTGCTCGGCAGTGTGATGAACGCGGCCTACGCCCCCGGGCTCTCCGCGGTCCCCGGGGTGCCGGAGGAGGCGAGCCGGGCCGCGGCGAACTCGCTCGGCGAGGCCTATCAGGTCGCCGACCAGCTCGGCGGCGCGGCCGGCGGCGCTCTGCACCAGGCCGCCCGGCACGCCTTCGTGGACGGGCTGCACCTCACGCTCTTCGTGAGCGCCGGGCTGCTGCTCCTCGGCGCGGTGATGGCGAGGCGGCTGCCCCGGGTGATGGAGTGCCCGGTGGATCAGGAGGAGAGCGCAGAGACGGTCGAGGGCGCCGGGACGGGCGGGACCGTCGAGACGGGGAAGGCGTCCGGGGCGGCGGTGTCCGCCGAGGCGTTCGAGCCGGGGCCCGCGAAGCTCTCCGCACGCGCCGAACCGTCCGAGCCGCGGGTGCCCGCGACCCGGGAGGCGATCGAGTCCGCCGGCTCGGGGCGTCCGGTGCACTGACCCGATCCCTCGGGGGTGCCCGGCCGGGACCGGCGGGCCCGCTCAGCTCTGGTTGAAGAATCCGTCCTGGGTGCGCCGGTGCGTCTCGCCGGTGACGATCTGGGTGTCGGCGGGGGTCAGCAGGAAGACCCGCGTCGCCACGCGCTCGATCGAACCGCGCAGACCGAAGGCGAGACCGGCGGCGAAGTCGACCACGCGCTTGGCGTCGTTCGGCTCCATCGCGGTCAGGTTCACGATCACCGGAACACCGTCCCGGAAGAGCTCGCCGATGCCCCGGGCGTCCCGGAAGCCGTCCGGGGAGACGGTGGCGATCCGGCGGCCCCGCTCCTCGGCGGTGTCCGTGGCCACCCGGACCCGGGGGTCCGTCACCCAGGCGTCGCCGCCCTCGGCACCGTCGGCGTACTCGTCGTCGTAGTAACGCTCGTCGTTGTCCTCGACGAGTCCCAGCCAGGCACTGGCCTTGCGCACCGATCCCATGGACGCCTCCTTTCAGCGCGGTCACTTGTGGTTCCGCATTTCCCTATCGTCCTTCATCATGCGGATCGCGCGCCAAGTGGATAGTCGGCGCGCAGAGGATTCGTGACGGTACTGGTGCAGAACGTGAGCACCGTTTGCTGGCGATTCGTCAGGAAACTTACGGTATGCGGGGCCTGAGGGAGGGCCATGTAGCTGAAAATATGAAAGTCGGGCCGGAAGGGTGACGATGGGCGCGTACGGGTGAACGGACCGCTCGCTACGATGCCGCGAAGCCGCCCGGCGGCCCTTCATGCGGCCCAGGCCCAAGACTCACGGGGGAGTCCTTGTTCGGAATCGTCAGACCCTGCACCCATCGGCTCACCGACGGACTCAAGGTCGAGTGGATGGCCCACCTCTGCGGCCTCTGCCTGGCACTCCGCGCCGACCACGGGCAGTTCGCCCGGGTCGTCACCAACTACGACGGGCTCATCGTCTCGGTCCTGACGGAGGCTCAGACCGGCGCGGTGGCGAGCGGACGGCGCACCGCCGGACCCTGCCCGCTGCGGGGGATGCGGACCGCGCCCGTGGCCCGCGGCGAGGGCGCCCGGCTCGCCGCCGCCGTCTCGCTCGTCCTCGCCTCCGCCAAGGTCCGGGACCACGTCGCCGACCGGGACGGCCTGTTGGCCCGGCGGCCCGTCGCCGCCGCGGCCCGCCGGGTCGCCCGCTCCTGGGACAGGGCCGGAGCCAGGACCGGCCGCGCCCTCGGCTTCGACACCGCCGTCCTCGTCGACGCCGTCGACCGCCAGACCGGGATCGAGGCCCTCGCCGGACCCGGCACCTCCCTGCTCGCCGTCACCGAGCCGACCGAGACCGCGACCGCCGCCGCCTTCGCGCACACCGCCGTCCTCGCCGGACGGCCCCGGAACATGGAGCCGCTCGCCGAGGCGGGCCGGCTCTTCGGCCGCCTCGCCCACCTCCTGGACGCCGTCGAGGACCAGGCCGCCGACGCGGAGGCCGGCGCCTGGAACCCGCTCACCGCGACCGGCACCTCCCGCGAGGAGGCCCGCCGGCTCGCCGACGACGCGCTGCACGGCATCCGTCTCGCACTGAAGGACGCCGAGTTCACCGACGGCACCCTGGCCCACGTCCTGCTCGCCCACGAGCTGCGGAGTTCGGTGGACCGCGCCTTCGCCACGACGACCTGCGCGCACGGGACGCCGGGGCCGGGGCAGGGGCCCGTACCGGGCAACCCGTACGCCGGCGGGGGCGGGGCCCCCGGGCCGTACGACCCCTACGGGGGCGGCGGGAACCCGTACGGGGGCGGCGCCGGCGGGCCGGGCGGAGGCGGCGGACCGGGCGGGCCCGGCGGGCTGCCGCCGCAGTTCGGCGGCGGCGCCCCGCAGGCCCCCAAGCCGCGCGGCTTCCTCGCCGGGTGCGCCATGTTCACCTGGCTCTTCTGCACCTGCCAGATCTGCTGCGCCAAGGAGTACGAGGGACCCTGGTCCCGCAAGAAGCGCGAGGGCTGCTGCCAGAACTGCGACTGCGGCAACGGTGACTGCGGCGGCTGCGACTGCTGCTGCCCCTGCGACGGCTGACGACCCGTCGGCCCGGCGGAGGTCCGTCCCCGCCGGGCCGACGGGCCCGCGTCGCCGCTACTTCTTCGGCGCCGGGATCTCCGGGGGCGAGATCTGCGACGTGGCGATGCCCGAGGCCTCCACGCCCCACTTCTTCAGGATCCGGTCGTACGTCCCGTCCGCCTTCAGACCGTTCACCGCGGCCTGGAAGGCGGGCGCGAGCGTGGTGCCCTTCTTGAAGGCGAAGCCGACGTCGAGCCGCCGGTACTCGTTGAGGAACTTCACGTTCTTCTGCTGCGTCACCGCGTACCGCAGACCGTTGATCGTGTTCATCACGACATCGCTGCGGCCCTGCTGGAGCGACATCCAGACCGCCCCGGTCTCGCTGAAGACGTTCACCTCGTACGGCTTCTTGCCGCTCGCGGCGCAGCGGTCCTTGTTCGCCTCCAGCGTCCGCTCGAAGGTCGTGCCCGCGTTCACGGCCACCTTCAGACCGCACAGCTGCGTGAGGTCGGTGACCGCCGTCAGCGGGCTGTCCGCCCGGCTCGCGAAGCCCTGACCGTCGTTGATGTACGTCACGAAGTCGATGACCTTGCGCCGCTCCTCGGTCACACCGAAGTTGCCGGTACCGACGTCGTACTTGCCGCTGCCGAGCGCCGGCAGGATCGCCTCGAAGCCGACCACCTCGCGCTTCAGCTCCAGACCGAGCGACTTCGCCACGGCCGCCGCGAAGTCGGCGTCCACCCCCACGACGGTCTTGCCGTCGGGCAGGTACGTCGAGCTGGGCGGGGTGGCGACCGAGGAGGCGATCGTGAAGCTGCCCCGCTGCCGGACGTCGGCGGGGAGCAGCTTCGCCGCCGCCTCGTTCTTCCCGACCCCCGACACCACGTCCTCGGCCGGGAGCGCGCCCTTCGCGGCGGCCGGGGCGCCCGACGCCCCGGCCGGGGCCGTCGCGGGGTCGCCCCCGGAGCAGGCGGTGAGGACGAGGGCGGCGCCGGTGATGAGGGCGAAGGTGAACGTGGTGCGTGCGGTGCCGGAACGCGTGCGCGTGGTCATGGCTTCGGGTTCTCCAGGAATTTCTCGAACGGCAGCGGGCCGATCGATTCGGGATCGGCGGACACGTCGAAGAGCGGGCGGTAGCCGCTCGCCAGGTAGAGGCCCCTGGCCTCCGGCTGACGCGGTCCGGTCGTGAGGTAGATGCGGGAGTAGCCGCGGGTGGCGGCCTCCCGTTCGAGCACGGTCAGCACGCGCCGGGCGAGTCCGCGCCTGCGGTGCGCCGAGTGGGTCCAGATCCGCTTCAGCTCTGCGGTGTCGTCGTCGTAGCGGCGGTACGCGCCGCCCGCCACCGGCCGGCCCTGCTCCAGGAGGAGCAGGAAGGCGCCGTGGGGAGGGGCGAACTCCTCCGCCGGGTAGCGGCTCAGATCGTGCGCGGAGCCGTACCGGGTCGTGTACTCGTGCGCCAGCTCGTCGAGGAGCGGGCGCGCCAACGGGTCGTCGGCCGTGGTCCTGCGCACGGACAGCGCGGACTCACGGCTGGGCGTGAGAGGCATGTGTCTCTTTCGGGCGAAGAGAACGAGGAGAGGCGAGAGCGAGGAAGGCGGAGAACGAGGGGAGTTCTGAGGCTCAGTGCCGCGCACGTGAAGGAGCCGCGGAGGACGTCATGAAGGACGTCCCGGGCAGGGGTGCGCACAGGGGAGGAACAGGCGAAGACGCAGAGGGTCGGCTCAACAGGAAGAGGACCACACGCGACCGAAGTCGATGTGGGAGCGCGTGACCAGCTGCTGCGGATGCATGGCCCCAGTGGAACAGGCATCCGTTTCCCCGTCAACCACGATGAGACGAACGGCTCATATTCCGGACGGACTTGACAAGCCTCCGCTCGACGGCCGTAGCCTCACAGGGCGGACATCGGGCTGAGGGGCCCGCATCCGCGCTCATTGCCCGCCGTGCGTGTGAAGGCGCACTCCCGGACGAACGCCTCCGTGCGTTCCCGGTGCACTCCCGGACGGACGCCCCGCGCGTCCCCCGTGCACTCCCGTGTTCGATCCGCCCCCGGCATCCACGGAGCCTTCGCATGTCGACACCCCTCGCCACCCTCAGCAAGACGGCCCAGGCCCCACCGCCGGCCGAACCGCCCCTCCGTGTCGTCCCCACCCGCCGCGCCGGGCAGTGGACCGCCGCGGGCCTCGTCCTCGTCCTGCTCGCGCTCGGCCTCGTTTCGGTGGTCCGCAACAAGGCCTTCCAGTGGGACGTGGTCGCCGAGTACTTCACCTCCGCGTCCGTCCTGCGCGGCCTCGGCCTCACCCTGTGGCTGACGGCCCTCGTCATGGCGCTCGGCTTCGTCCTCGGCACCCTGCTCGCCGTTCTCAGACTCTCCGACAACCCCGTTCTGCGCGCGGTGAGTTGGGGGTACGTCTGGTTCTTCAGGTCCACGCCGATCCTGGTCCAGCTGCTCTTCTGGTTCAACATCGGCGCGCTCTACCCGCAGATCCTCGGCGTGAACACGGTCAACCTCCTCGGGCCCGTCTCCGTCGCCGTCATCGGCCTCACCCTGCACGAGGCCGCCTACGCCGCCGAGGTCGTCCGCGGCGGCATCCTCTCCGTCGACCGGGGCCAGATCGAGGCCGCCGAGTCCCTCGGGCTCGGCCGCCGGCGCCGGCTCTCCCGGATCGTGCTGCCCCAGGCCATGCGCGCCATCGTCCCGCCGGCCGGGAACATGCTGATCGGCACCCTCAAGGGCACCTCGATCGTCTCCGTGATCGCCGTCCAGGACCTGCTCTACTCGACGCAGCTCGTCTACCACCGCACGTACGAGGTCATTCCGCTGCTCCTCGTCGCCACGCTCTGGTACGTCGCCGTCACCTCGGTCCTCAGCCTCGGCCAGTACTACGTCGAGCGGTACTACGCCCGCGGCACGGCCGGTGCCCGATGAGCGTCCACCCGTCGATCGTCATCGTGGGCGCCGGGCCGCGGGGGACCGGCTTCCTCGAACGGCTCGCCGCCAACCTGCCCGAGGTCTACGGCGACGGCCGCCTCGACATCCACCTCGTCGACCCGCACCCGGCCGGCCCCGGCCGCATCTGGCGCACCGAACAGTCCCCGCTGCTCTGGATGAACTCCCAGGCCGAGGACGTCACCATGTTCACCGACGAGACCGTCGAGCTGCGGGGCCCCGTCCGGCCCGGGCCCACGCTCGCCGAATGGGCCGGCATCGACGGCCGCACCTTCCCCACCCGCCCCCAGCAGGGCGCCTATCTGCGCTGGGTGTACGAACGGGCCCTGGCCGCCCTGCCCGCCACCGTCACCGTCCACGAGCACCGCACCACCGCCCTGCGGATCGGCGGCCCCCGCGAGGGGCGCCAGCGGGTCTGGCTGGAGGGCGACGCCGTGCCCCTCCTCGCCGACCTCGTCGTCCTCACCGTCGGCCACCTCGACGCCGAGCCCGACCCGGAGCAGCGGTCCCTGGCCGACTTCGCCGCCCGCCACGGCCTCCTCCACCTGCCGCCCGACTTCACCGCCGACACCGACCTCGACGCCCTGCCCGCCGGCGAACCCGTCCTCGTCCGCGGCTTCGGACTCGCCTTCGTCGACCTGATGGTGCTGCTCACCGAGGGCCGCGGCGGACGGTACGAGGGCGAGGGCGACGCGCTCGTCTACGTCCCCTCCGGCAAGGAGCCGGTGCTGCACGTCGGATCGCGGCGGGGAGTCCCGTACCACTCGAAGATCGGCTACGCCCTCGACGGCGAACGGCCCCCGCTGCCCCGCTTCTTCGGCACCGAGCAGACCGACGCCCTGCTGCGGCGGAACGGGCCCGTCGACTTCCGGCGCGACGTGTGGCCCCTCATCGACAAGGAACTCGGCTGGGCCCACTACCACCGGCTCTTCTCCACCCACCCCGAGCGGACCACGCTCGCCTGGAGCGACTTCGAGCGGGCCTACGAGCAGGCACCGCCGCGCGGGGCCGAACTCGCCGCCCTGGTCGGCGCCGCCGTCCCCGACCCGGCCGACCGCCTCGACCTGGACGCCCTCGACCACCCCCTGGACGGCGTCCGCCACGCCTCGGGAGAAGACCTCCAGCAGGGCCTGCGCGACTACATCACCGCCGACCTGACCCGGCGTCACGACCCGGCCCACAGCTCCGACGCCGCCGTCTTCGCCGGCCTGCTGTCCGTCTACGGCCAGCTCCTGCGGCTCGGGGACCGCGTCGACCCCGGCGTCTGGTGGCACGGCTTCTTCAGCTACCTCGCCTCCGGACCGCCCGGACCCCGGCTCCACCAGCTCCTCGCCCTGTCCCGGGCCGGCGTCGTCCGCTTCCTCGGCCCGCAGGTCACCGTCGAGACCGACGAGGAACACGGACTCTTCCGCGCCGCGTCCGCCGCCGTACCCGGGGAGTGGACCGAGGCCCGCGCCCTGGTCGAGGCCCGGCTCCCCGACCCCACCCTCGAACTCACCGGCAGCCCCCTCCTCCGCGCCCTGCACGAGGAGGGCGCGCGCGCCACCGCCAGCGGACTCCTCGTCGTCGACCCCGTCGACAGCCGGGTCCTGGAGCGCGACGGACGCCCGCACCCGCGCCGCTTCGCCCTCGGCCCGCACACCACCGCCCGGGCCGGAACCGCCTTCACCCGGCCCCGTACCGGCGGGGTCGCCTTCGGGCAGAACGACGCCACCGCACGGGCCGCGCTGACCTTCCTGCGCGACCAGGAGTGTCGTATCCCGGCCCCGCTGAGCGCCTGACCCCCGCCGCGTCTCCGGCCGCGTCCTCCGCCGCCCGGCCCCGCCGCACCTCCGGCACTCCGGCCCACGCCGCACCCTCCGCCGCCCCGACCCTCCGCCGCACCCTTCTCCGAGGAACCGCCATGTCTCTCACCAGCGATCCACCCGCCACCAAAGGCGTCGTGAAGGACCCGCCCGCCACCACCGCGCCGGCGGCCCCGGCCGAACTCGTGGTCGTTCCGGTCCGCCATCCCTGGCGCTGGGTGGCCGTCGCCGTCACCGCGATCCTGCTCACGCAGTTCCTCCACGGGCTCGTCACCAACCCCGGCTGGGAATGGGACGTCTTCGCCGCGTTCTTCACCACGGAGACGATCCTCCAGGCGGTCTGGGTCACCCTCCAGCTCACCTTCTACGGCACCGCGCTCGGCTTCGCGATCGGCATCGTGATCGCCTTCATGCGCCTGTCCGCCAGCCCGTTCCTGCGGTCCGTCGCCTTCGGCTACATCTGGGCCTTCCGCTCCATCCCGCTCATCGTCCAGCTGCTCTTCTGGTTCAACCTCGCCTACCTCTACAAGGAGCTGAGCATCGGCATCCCCTTCGGGCCGAGCTTCCTCTCCTTCGACACGATGGGCCTGGTCGGCGAGATGAGCGCCGCCGTCCTCGGCCTCGCCCTGCACCAGGCGGCCTACGCGGCGGAGATCGTCCGGGGCGGTGTACTCGCCGTGGACGAGGGCCAGTTGCAGGCCGCGGCCTCCCTCGGCATCCCCCGGCTCCGGCAGGTGCGGCGGATCGTGCTGCCGCAGGCGATGCGCTCGATCCTGCCCAACGCCGCCAACGAGATCATCTCGCTCTTCAAGGGCACCTCGATCGTCTCCGTCATGGCGATCGGCGAACTCTTCTACCAGGTCCAGGTCGTCTACGGCCGCAACGGCCAGGTCGTCCCGCTCCTGATGGTCGCCACCGCCTGGTACGTCCTGCTCACCACCGCGCTCTCCGTCGTCCAGCACTACGTCGAACGCCACTACGCGAAGGGGAGCGTCCGATGAGCTCCGTCACCACCGCAGACCCGGCCGCGGAGGCCGCCGGCACGGACACCGCCAAGGTCGAGGTCCGGGGCGTCCACAAGAACTTCGGCCCTCTCCACGTCCTGCGCGGCATCGACCTCGACGTCCGCGCCGGCGAGGTCACCGTCGTCCTCGGCCCCTCCGGCTCCGGCAAGTCCACCCTCCTGCGGACCATCAACCACCTGGAGAAGGTCGACAGCGGCACCGTCAGCGTCGACGGCGTCCTCGTCGGCTACCGCCGCTCCGGGAACAAGCTCTACGAGCTGCGCGAGCGGGAGATCCTCAAGCAGCGCACCCGGATCGGCTTCGTCTTCCAGAACTTCCACCTCTTCCCGCACCTCACCGTCCTGGAGAACATCGTCGAGGCCCCCGTCTCGGCCCTGAAGCGCCCCCGCAAGGAGGCCGAGACCGCGGCCCGGGCCCTCCTGGAACGCGTCGGCCTCGCCGACAAGGCGGAGGCCTACCCCAAGCAGCTCTCCGGCGGACAGCAGCAGCGGGTCGCCATCGCCCGCGCGCTCGCCCTCGAACCCGGCCTGCTCCTCTTCGACGAGCCGACCTCCGCGCTCGACCCCGAGCTGGTCGGCGAGGTCCTCGACGTCATCAAGGACCTGGCCGCCTCCGGCACCACCATGATCGTCGTCACCCACGAGATCGGCTTCGCCCGCGAGGTCGCCGACACCGTGGTCTTCATGGACGAGGGCCGGATCGTCGAGCAGGGACCGCCGGCCGAGGTGCTCGACGCCCCGCGCCACGAGCGCACCCGCGCCTTCCTCTCCAAGGTCCTCTGACCCCTTCCTCCCTTTCCTCTCTCTCCT
Source organism: Streptomyces sp. NPDC002057 (assembly GCF_040296665.1). Taxonomy (NCBI): domain Bacteria; kingdom Bacillati; phylum Actinomycetota; class Actinomycetes; order Kitasatosporales; family Streptomycetaceae; genus Streptomyces; species Streptomyces sp. NPDC002057. Next base: position 182,082 of record NZ_JBEOXR010000011.1, on the reverse strand, counting down.
TCACCTTCTCTCACGCACAGGAGCACCGATCATGAAGACCCGTCGCACCGTCCTCACCGCCCTCGCCTCGCTCACCGCCCTCGGGCTCCTCACGGCCTGCGGCTCGGGCGACGCCGCCACCAACGAGATCAAGCCCGAGGGCAAGAAGGGCAACGGCATCAACGTGAGCCCGGAGCAGAACCGCATCCACACCGCCAAGGTCGACGCCATCGCCGCCAAGCTGCCCGCGGCCGTACGCGAGAGAGGCACGCTCGTCCTCGGCGTCTCCGCGACAGGCAATCCGCCGCTCGCCTTCCGCGCCACCGACGACAAGACGCTGATCGGCGTCGAGATCGACCTCGCCACCCTGGTCGCCGACGCCCTGGGCCTGAAGCCCGAGTTCAACCCGGTGTCGTGGGAGAACCTCTTCGTCGGCCTCGACAGCGGCAAGTACGACGCCGTCTTCTCCAACGTCACCGTCACCGAGGAGCGCAAGGACAAGTACGACTTCGCCACCTACCGCCTCGACGACCTGGCCTTCGAGGCGAAGAAGGGCTCCGGCTGGACGGTGAAGGGCCCCGAGGACGTGGCCGGGAAGTCGATCGCCGTCGGCTCCGGCACCAACCAGGAGAAGATCCTCGTCGACTGGTCCGCGCAGAACGAGAAGGCCGGCCGCAAGCCGGTCGACATCAAGTACTACCAGAACACCCCGGACTACTACCTGGCGCTCCAGTCCGGCCGGATCGACGGCTACCTCGGCCCGAACCCGGTCTCCGCCTACCACGTGCTCTCCGCCGGTGAGACGGAGATCGTCGGCAAGTTCTCCGGAGCGGGCGACGGCCTCCAGGGCAAGATCGCGGCCACCACCAAGAAGGACAGCGGACTCGTCGCCGCCTACGCCGCCGCCATCGACCACCTCATCCAGAACGGCACCTACGCCCAGGTCCTCAAGCGGTGGGGCCTCGACACCGAGTCCGTGACGAAGTCGGAGATCAACCCGCCCGGGCTGCCCCGCACCAAGAACTGACCGACCGCCGCCGTCCCGGGCGTCGCCCCCGGAGCGGACCGCGCTCCGCTCCGGGAGCCACCCCCGGCCCGGAGCGCGGTCCGCTCCGGGCCCCACCGCGATCCGCACCGGGATCCGCACCGAGAGAGACCCGCATGACCAGTACCCGAACGCTCCACCTCGCCGCCGAACTCGCCCCGGGCGGCGCCCCGGCGTCGACCGCCTCCGCCGACGCCAGGACCGCCGCCGCGCGCACCGTCGCGCTCGCCCGGCTCGCCGACGCCGCCGCGCTCGACTTCCTCACCCACGACGACTCCTTCGGCCGTCCCGGGCTCGACGCGCTCGCCGTCCTCGCCCGGGTCGCCCCCGAGACCCGCTCCGTCGGCCTCGTGCCGACGGTGACCACCACCCACACCGAGCCCTTCCACGTCCAGGCCGCCGTCGCCACCCTCGACTGGGTGAGCCGGGGCCGGGCCGGCTGGCGGATCGCGGTCTCACCCACCGGGGCCGAGGCCCGGCTCTTCGGCCGCCGCCCGGCCCCGGCCACCGCCGAGCTCTGGCAGGAGGCGGGCGAGGTCGCCGAGGTCTCCCGCAAACTCTGGGACAGCTGGGAGGACGACGCGGAGATACGCGACGTGGCGACCGGACGGTTCATCGACCGCCGCAAGCTCCACTACGTGAACTTCCAGGGCTCGACCTTCTCGGTCAAGGGCCCCTCGATCGTCCCCCGGCCCCCGCAGGGCAACCCGGTGACCGTCGTCGACGCCACCCTCCCCGCGGCCCGGGACACCGCGGCCCACCACGCCGACGTCGCCCTGATCAGCGCCTCCTCCGCCGAGGAGGCCGCGGCCCTGCGGGCCGAGCTGCACCAGGGGGCCCGCGCCCACGGCCGGGACCCGGGACAGCTGCGCGTCCTGCTCTCGGCGACCGTCGACCTCGACGCGTACGAGGGCGGGCCGGGGGCGCTCGCCGAACTGATCGCGGGCTGGCACGGCGGCGGGGCGGTCGACGGCTTCCACCTGGTGCCGGCCGTGCCCGAGCGGGACCTGGAGCGGTTCACCGCCGACACGGTGACCCGGCTCAGGGACCGCGGCCTCTTCCGTACGGCCCACGAGGGCACCACCCTCCGCGACCACCTGGGGCTCACCCGGCCGGTCGGCCAGTACGCCACGACGGGAGCATCCGCATGAGCACCCCCGAGGGCCGCAGGCAGATCCATCTCGCCGCGCACTTCCCCGGCGTCAACTCCACCACCGTCTGGGCCGATCCGCGTTCCCGGTCGCAGATCGAGTTCTCCTCCTTCGAACACCTCGCCAGGACCGCGGAGCGCGGCCTCTTCGACTTCTTCTTCCTGGCCGAGGGGCTGCGGCTGCGCGAGCACAACGGACGCATCCACGATCTCGACGTCGTCGGCCGGCCCGAGTCGATCACCGTCCTGAACGCGCTCGCCGCCGTCACCGACCGGCTCGGCCTGGCCGGCACGGTCAACGCCACCTTCAACGAGCCGTACGAACTGGCCCGCCGGTTCGCCTCGCTCGACCACCTCAGCGCGGGCCGGGCCGCCTGGAACGTCGTCACCTCCTCGGACGCCTTCACCGGCGAGAACTTCCGGCGCGGCGGCTATCTGGACCACGGAGACCGCTACACGCGGGCCGCCGAGTTCCTCGCCACCGCACGGGAGCTGTGGGACTCCTGGACCCCGGAGGGGGAGCAGCGCCCCTTCGCGCACAGCGGGCCGCAGTTCGGGATCGAGGGCCGGTTCACCGTCCCGCGCTCCCCGCAGGGGCACCCCGTCGTCATCCAGGCCGGGGACTCCGCCGAGGGCCGCGAGTTCGCCGCCTCGGCCGCCGACGTCATCTTCAGCCGGCACTCCACCCTGGAGGCCGGCCGGGAGTTCTACGCCGACGCCAAGGGGCGGCTCGCCCGGTACGGCCGCGCGCCCGAGGACCTGAAGATCATGCCGGCCGTCACCTACGCCCTCGGGGACACCGACGCCGAGGCGCAGGAACAGGCCGCCGAGATCCGCCGCCAGCAGGTCTCCCCGCAGAACGCGATCCTCGCCCTGGAGCAGATCTGGGGCCGCGACCTGTCCGGCTACGACCCGGACGGGCCGCTCCCGGACGTCGACCCCGACCCCGAATCGGCCCTCGTCCAGGGCCGGGTGAAGGTCGCCGACCCGGTGGCCGTGGCCAGGAGGTGGCGGGCGCTCTCCGAGGAGAAGGGCCTGTCGATCCGGCAGACGGTCATCGAGACCACCGGCAGGCAGTCCTTCGTCGGCAGCCCGGAGACGGTGGCCGCCGCCCTGGAGGAGTTCGTCGTCACGGGCGCCGCCGACGGCTTCATCCTCGTCCCGCACCTCACCCCGGGCGGCCTCGACGACTTCGTCGACCGGGTCGTCCCGCTGCTCCAGGAGCGGGGGGTCTTCCGGACGGAGTACGCCGGTACGACGCTGCGGTCGCACCTCGGGCTTCCCGAGCCCGTATGGAAAGGTTGAGCACCATGAGCACGGACAACGACACCGGCACGGGTGCGGGCACGGACCCCCGGCAGGACTGGCAGCACTGGCACGAGCAGCGTGAGGCCGCGGTCTCCTCCCCGTACGGGCCGCTCTCCCTCACGGGCACCCACTGGCTCTCGGACTTCCCGGAGGGACGCCTCCCCGCCGTTCCGGGGGAGTGGCGCGAGGACGGCGACGAGGTGCTCCTCAGCGTGGACGCCGGGGACGCGGTCACCGTCGACGGCAAGCCCTTCACCGGCACGGTCCGGCTCACCGCCGACCAGGGCCCGATCCACGAGTCCCGCGTCGAGTCGGCCGGCCGCCGGCTCGTGGTCCTGCGGCGCGAAGGGCTCTGGGCCGTACGGGACTTCGATCCCGGCTCCGCGGCCCGCGGCGCCTTCCGGGGCATCGAGGCCACCGCGTACGACGAGAGCTGGGTGGTGCCCGGTGTCTTCCGGCCGTACGAGGAGACCCGCAGCGTGCGGGTCGAGAACGCCGACGGCCGGGAGCGCGGTCTCGGGCTCGCCGGAGAGCTGGTCTTCGACCTGCACGGCGGGGAGCGCACCCTCCAGGTGGCCGTCGAGGAGGACGGCTCCCTGTGGGCGGTCTTCGCGGACGCCACCAGTGGCGGGGACAGCTACCGCTTCCGCTTCCTGCGCCCGGCGGCCCCGGCGGCGGACGGTTCGGTGACGGTGGACCTCAACCGGGCGCTGCTGCCGCCCTGCGCCTTCGCCGACCACTTCATCTGCCCGTTCCCGCCGCCCGGGAACACGCTGGACACCGCCGTCGCGGCGGGGGAGCGGCGGCTGGTCGGAGCCTGACCGCCCCCGGAAGTCCCTTTGTGAATCCATTCACAAAGGGACTTCCGGCCCCTCCCCGCAGGCCCTTTTCCGGCCCTTTTCGCAGGTCATCGGGTGTCGAATGGAGACATCAGAGAAAAAGGGACCCACGAAGGAGTGCCTGCCATGGAGACCGAGGAGATGGTGGACGGACTGGTACGGGACGCCCTCGGCGCGCTCGACCGGTTCGAGACCTTCGACCAGGAGCAGGTCGACCACATCGTCAAGAAGGCCTCGCTCGCCGCGCTGGCCGCGCACGGCGAACTGGCCCGACTGGCCGTCGAGGAGACCGGGCGCGGGCTCTTCGAGGACAAGGCCGTCAAGAACCTGTTCGCCTGCGAACACGTCACCCACTCGATGACCGGGCTGAAGACCGCCGGAGTCATCCGCCGCGACGAGCTCGACGGCATCACCGAGATCGCCGAACCCGTCGGCGTGATCTGCGCGATGACCCCCGTCACCAACCCCACCTCGACCACCGTCTTCAAGGCGCTCATCGCCCTCAAGACCCGCAATCCCATCGTCTTCGCCTTCCACCCCTCCGCGCAGCACTGCTCCGCCGAGGCCGCCCGGATCGTCCGCGACGCCGCCGTCGCCGCCGGCGCACCCGAGGGGTGCGTGCAGTGGATCGAGGAGCCCTCGATGGAGGCCACCGGCCTCCTGATGAACCACGACGGCGTCTCCACCATCCTCGCCACCGGCGGAAACGCCATGGTCAAGGCCGCCTACTCGTGCGGCAAGCCCGCCCTCGGCGTCGGCGCCGGCAACGTCCCCGCCTATGTCACCCGCAGCGGCAGGCTCCAGCGCGCCATCCACGACATCGTGCTCTCCAAGGCCTTCGACAACGGCATGATCTGCGCCTCCGAGCAGGCCGTCATCCTCGACCGGGAGGTGTACGAGGAGGGCATCGCCGAGTTCGAGCGGCTCGGCGCCCATGTCGTCACCGCCGCCGAGAAGACCAAGCTGGAGGAGTACGTCTTCGGCACCACCGCCCACGCCACGAACTGCGGCGGAGCCAAGCTCAACGCCGACGTCGTCGGCAGGTCCGCGCACTGGATCGCCGCACAGGCCGGCTTCGAGGTCCCCGAGAACACCTCGGTCCTCCTCGCCGAATGCGCCGAGGTCGGCGAGGGCGAACCGCTCACCCGCGAGAAGCTCTCCCCGGTCCTGGCCGCCCTCAGGGCCGACTCCACCGAGCACGGCCTCGAACTCTCCGCCCGCATGGTCGAGTTCCACGGCCTCGGCCACAGCGCCGCGATCCACACCGAGGACGAGGCGCTCGCCGAGGAGTTCGGCAAGCGGGTCAAGGCGGTCCGCGTCATCGTCAACGCCCCCTCCACCTTCGGCGGCATCGGCGACGTCTACAACTCCTTCCTCCCCTCGCTCACGCTCGGCTGCGGCTCCTACGGACACAACTCCGTCTCGAACAACGTCACCGCGGTCAACCTCATCAACGTCAAGCGGATCGGACGGCGCAACACCAACATGCAGTGGTACAAGGTGCCGCCGAAGATCTACTTCGAGCGGAACGCCATCCGCTACCTGGGTGAGATGGAGGGCCTGAAGAGGGTCACGATCGTCACCGACCGGACCATGGGCGACCTCGGCTTCGTCCGCCGGATCACCGACATCCTGAACGGCCGAGAGGAACCGGTCACCCTCCAGGTCATCGACTCCGTCGAGCCCAACCCGGAACTCGCCACCGTCCGGGCCGGCGCCGCCGCCATGCGGGAGTTCCGCCCCGACACCGTCATCGCCCTCGGCGGCGGCTCCCCGATGGACGCGGCGAAGATCATGTGGCTGATGTACGAGCGGCCCGAGGTCGAGTTCGCGGACACCAAGGAGAAGTTCTTCGACATCCGCAAGCGCGCCTACCGCTTCCCGAAGCTCGGCGAGAAGGCCAGGCTCGTCGCGATCCCGACCACCTCGGGCACGGGCAGCGAGGTCACCCCCTTCGCGGTGATCTCCGACCCCGAGGCCGCGCAGAAGTACCCGCTCGCCGACTACGCGCTCACCCCGGACGTCGCCATCGTCGACCCGGTGCTTCCGATGCACCTCCCGCCCACGGTCACCGCCGACTCCGGCTTCGACGCCCTCACCCACGCCACCGAGGCGTACGTCTCCGCCTACGCCAACGACTTCACCGACGGCCAGTGCCTCCAGGCGATCAAGCTGATCTTCCAGAACCTGGAGACCTGCGTGACGGAGGGGGCCAGGGCGCCCGAGGCCCGCGAGAAGATGCACAACGCGTCCACCATCGCCGGCATGGCCTTCGCCAACGCCTTCCTCGGCCTCGTCCACGCCATGGCCCACACCCTCGGCAACACCTTCCACGTCGCCCACGGCCGCGCCAACGCGCTGCTGCTCCCGCACGTGATCCGGCACAACGGCACCGTCACCCACAAGGCCGTGCCGTGGCCGAAGGCCGAGGTCTACCGGGCCCCGGAGCGGTTCCAGGAGATCGCGAGGATGCTGGGCCTGCCGGCCGGGACGCCGGAGGAGGGTGTGGAGTCGTACGCCCGCGCGGTCGAGGAGCTGCGCACCCGGTGCGGCATCCCCGCCTCCTTCCGGGAGGAGGGCGTCGACGAGGGGGCCTTCCTCGCGGCCCTGCCGCGCCAGGCGATGAACGCCTACGCCGACCAGTGCGCGCCGGCCAACCCGCGGATGCCGATGATCGACGAGATGAAGGAGCTGATGACCCGGGCGTACTACGGCGAGTAGCCCGCGGCACGGATGACGAGGAGGCCCCCGGCGCGCGCCGGGGGCCTCCTCGTGCGGGCGGCCGTCCGGATGGCCGCCCCGATGGTCGTCCGGACGCTCCGTCCCGATGGCCGTCAGGGACGGGCCCCGCCCACCTCCTCGGCGATCGGCTCCGACTCGGGCGTGCGCCGCAGCGAGGACATCACCAGGGTCACCACCGTGCCGACGACCGCCCAGGCCGAGAGGACCAGCATCGAGCCGGTCATGTCGTTGCCCTTGAAGTACGCGATCGAGCGCGCCGCCCAGGTGCCCGCGCCCGGTGGCAGGGCGGGGCCGATGGCGTTCCAGAACGGGGGCAGCATCGGCAGCGGGAAGGCGCCGCCCGCGCTGGGGTTGCCCGCGACCACGATGAGCAGGATCGCCAGGCCGATGCCGACGATCCCGAAGACCGACTGCAGGGCGAGGGTGGCGGCGCCGACGGCGAAGACGACCAGGGTGCCGAGCCCCCACAGGGCGGCGACGCTGCCGGGCAGGGCGCCCAGGATCGGGCCGACGATGACCGCGCCGCCGAGTCCGCCGAGGACCGAGTAGAGCGCGAGCACTCCGAGGCGGATGATCGCGCGCTCGCGGTTCGCGGGCCGGGAGCCCGCGCTGATCGCCAGGATCGCGGCGCAGATGTAGCCGCCGACGCACCAGCCGACGACGAGGTAGAAGGCCGAGAGGCCGTCGAAGTCCTCCGGGGATGCGGGGGCCACGTCGACCGTCCGCAGCGTGCGCTGCTCGCTCCCCACCACCTCGGTGAAGATCTTCTGCAGGGCGGAGGAGAGCACGGTGCCGCCGCCGGAGGCGACGAGCAGGGTGTCGGCGCGGCCGGTGGGGTCGACGATCAGGGCGCCGTCGATCTCCCGGTTCATGATCTGCTCGCGCGCCTCGTCCCGGTCGGCGACCGCGCGGGGGTCGAGGGGTGCGCCGGGGAGCTTGTCCAGTTGCCCGACGAGCCGGGCGGAGACCTGCTGCGGGGCGACGACGCCGAAGGGGACGTCCCTCGGCTTGGGGTGGTGCAGGGCCCCGACGTACGAGGTGATGAACAGCAGCTGGAGGGCGAGGACACCGACGACAAGGAGGGCGGCTCGGGGGGTGACGGCGCTTTTCAGTTCGTCGACGAGACTCATGCCCCCACGCTCCGGGGCGGGGGGTGTTCGCGCAGGTGGGATGCGCCCGAATGGCTGACCACGGGTCGCCCTGCTCCGCTTATCGTACAAGCGTTCGACATGGGCTAAGGTGAAGAGGAGGGGGTGGGAACGTACGTACGAATTCGATGCGGGAAGTGCGGGAGGTGCGCCATGCCGGGATTCACGCACCTGCACACCGCGTCGGGCTACTCCCCGCGCTACGGCGCCTCCCACCCCGAACGCCTCGCCGCCCGCGCCGCCGAGCGCGGCATGGACGCACTCGCCCTGACCGACCGCGACACCCTCGCGGGCACGATCCGCTTCGCGAAGGCGTGCGCGAAGGAGGGCGTCCGCCCCCTGTTCGGAGTGGACCTCGCGTACGAGACCCCGACACCGTCCGCCCCCGACCAGGTGTCCGCGCGACGGGTGCCCGTCCGGGGCGGGGCCTTCGTCGACGAGTCCGCGCCCCGTGCCGTCTTCCTCGCCCGCTCCCGCGCCGGCTGGGCCTCCCTCTGCGCGATGGTCACCGCCGCCCACGCCGGAGGAGCGGGCCAGCCCCTGCTGCCCTGGCCCGCCCTGTGCGACGACGGCGTCCTCGTCCTGCTCGGCCCCGCCTCCGACGTCGGCCGCGCCCTCGCCGCCGGCCGCCCCGACCGGGCCGTCCGGCTGCTCGCCCCCTGGCGCGAGCGGTACGGCGACGCGCTGCGCCTGGCGGCCGTCGACCACGGCCGCACCGGCACCGGGCCCGGCTCCCTGCGGCTCGCCGCCCGTACCGTCGGCTTCGCCGCCGAACAGGGCGTCCGGCCCGTCCTCACCAACGCCGTCCGCTACGCCGACCCCGGCCAGGGCCCGGTGGCCGACGTCCTCGACTCCGCCCGCCGCCTGGTCCCCGTCGACCCCCGCAAGGAACTCGACAGCGGCGAGGCCTGGCTGAAGGGGACCGAAGGCCCCGGTGGCATGCCGGCCGCCGCCGAGCGGATCGTCGAGGCCGCCGGCTTCCGCCGCGACACCGCCCACCGGCTCCTCGAACAGACCGCCGCGGCGGCCGCCGCCTGCCTGGTCGACCCCGAGGACGACCTCGGCATGGGCTCCGCCCACTTCCCCGAACCGCGCCTCGTCGGCGCGGGGCACCGCACCGCCCAGCGCGTCCTCACCTCCCGGGCCGCCGCCGGCATGATCCTCAAGGGGTACGAGAAGCGGCGCGGCTACTGGGACCGGATGCACCGCGAGCTGGACGTCATCGCCCACCACGGCTTCGCCACCTACTTCCTGACGGTCGCCCAGGTCGTCGACGACGTCCGGGACATGGGGATCCGGGTCGCCGCCCGCGGCTCCGGCGCCGGCTCCCTCGTCAACCACCTCCTCGGCATCGCCCACGCCGACCCGGTCGAGCACGGCCTGCTGATGGAACGCTTCCTCTCCAAACGCCGCACCGCCCTGCCCGACATCGACATCGACGTGGAGTCCGCCCGCCGCCTGGAGGTCTACCGGGCGATCGTCGACCGCTTCGGCACCGCACGCGTCGCCGCCGTCGCCATGCCCGAGACCTACCGGGTCCGCCACGCGGTACGGGACGTGGGCGCGGCCCTCTCGATGGACCCGGCCGAGATCGACCGGATCGCCAAGGCCTTCCCGCACATCCGCGCCCGGGACGCCCTCGCCGCCCTCGACGAACTGCCCGAGCTGCGCGAACTCGCGGGGGAGAAGGAGCGGTACGGCAGGCTCTGGGAACTGGTCGAGGCGCTCGACGCGCTGCCGCGCGGCACCGCCATGCACCCCTGCGGGGTCCTGCTCTCGGACGCCTCGCTGCTCACCCGTACCCCCGTGGTGCCCACCAGCGGCGAGGGCTTCCCCATGTCCCAGTTCGACAAGGAGGACGTGGAGGACCTCGGACTGCTCAAGCTCGACGTCCTCGGGGTGCGGATGCAGTCCGCGATGGCCCATGCCGTCGTCGAGGTCGAGCGGGCCACCGGCACCCGCCCGGACATCGACGCGATCCCGGAGGGCGACCCCGAGACGTACCGCCTCATCCGCTCCACCGAGACCCTCGGCTGCTTCCAGATCGAGTCGCCGGGCCAGCGCGACCTGGTCGGCCGACTCCAGCCCGCCGGCTTCCACGACCTCGTCGTGGACATCTCGCTCTTCCGGCCGGGCCCGGTCGCCGCCGACATGGTCCGCCCCTTCATCGAGGCCCGGCACGGCCGCGCCCCCGTCCGCTATCCGCACCCCGACCTGGAGGAGGCGCTGCGGGAGACGTACGGCGTGGTCGTCTTCCACGAGCAGATCATCGAGATCGTACGGATCATGACGGGGTGCCACCGGGACGAGGCCGACCAGGTGCGGCGCGGGCTCTCCGACCCCGAGGCGCAGGGCCGGATCAAGCTGTGGTTCGCCCGGCAGGCCTCGGCGCGCGGATACGGGGACGAGGTCGTCGCCCGTACCTGGGAGATCGTGGCGGCCTTCGGCTCCTACGGCTTCTGCAAGGCGCACGCGGTGGCCTTCGCCGTACCGACGTACCAGTCGGCCTGGCTCAAGGCGCACCACCCGGCGGCCTTCTACGCCGGGCTGCTCACCCACGACCCCGGCATGTACCCCAAGCGGCTGCTGCTCGCGGACGCGCGGCGGCGCGGGGTGCCGGTGCTGCCGCTGGACGTGAACCGGTCGGCGGTCGCCCATCGTATCGAACTGGTGTCTGATTCTGGTGCGGCTGGTGCGGCTGGTGCGGCTGGTGCGGCTGGTGCGGCTGGTGCCACCGGTGCTGCGGGTGTGGTCGGTGCTGCCGGTGCGTCCTCCGGCTCCGGCTCTCCCGCGCTGTGGGGCCTCCGGCTCGGCCTCGGCGACGTCCACGGCATCGGCGAGAACGAGAGCGCCCGGATCGAGGCCGGACAGCCCTACACCTCCCTCCTCGACTTCTGGGAACGCGCCCGCCCCCGTACTCCGGTCGCCGAACGGCTCGCCCAGGTCGGCGCGTTGGACGCCTTCGGCGCCAACCGCCGCGACCTCCTCCTCCACCTCACCGAACTCCGGCGCGTCCAGCGGGGAGCCGCCTCCCACGGCGGCCAGCTCCCGCTCGCCCAGGGCGGGAGGACCGCCCCCGTCGGCCTGCCCGACCTCGACGAGACCGAACGCCTCAGCGCCGAACTCGGCATCCTCGGCATGGACGCCTCCCGCCACCTCATGGGCGACCACCACGCCTTCCTCCGCGAGCTCGGCGTCGTCTCCGCCCAGCGCCTCCGCGAGACCCCGCACGGCAGGACCGTCCTCGTCGCGGGCGCCAAGGCCGCCACCCAGACCCCGCCGATCCGCTCCGGCAAGCGGGTCATCTTCACCACCCTCGACGACGGCACCGGCCTGGTCGACCTCGCCTTCTTCGACGACGCCCACGAACGCTGCGCCCACACCGTCTTCCACTCCTGGCTGCTCCTGGTCCGGGGCGTGGTGCAGCGGCGCGGCCCCCGCAGTGTCAGCGTGGTCGGCGCCGCCGCCTGGAACCTCGCCGAACTCGTCGAACTCCGGGCGTCGGGCGGCCTGGACGCGGTGGGGGAGCGGCTCGCCGAACGGCCGGACCCCGAAGGACCGGACCCCGAACGGCCGGAAGGCACCGGGACGGGTGACAGCGGCCGCCGCATCCGGATGGAGACCGGGTACGAGATGAACCCCTGGGCGGATCTCCGGCCGGCCGGGGAAGGCGCCGCCACCCCGGCGCGGAAACTCTGGCACAGCAGTCCGGGGAGCGCGGGATGATCCTCTGCATACGATTCCGCCTCGGGCCCATGGACGAGGTGGTCCTGCCCCGGCTCGTCGACCTGCTCGGCGAGCTCACCCCCGTCGTCGAGACGGCCCCGCCCCGCGAGGCGCTCGCCGACGTGCGCGGCGCGCTGCGCTACTTCGGCCGGACCCCCGCCGAACTCGCCTCGGTGATCCGGGTCAGGGCGCTCGCCCTCCACGGCGTCGACTGCGTCATCGGCGCCGGGCCCAACCCGATGCTGGCCAGGATGGCGGCCGACGAGGCCCGCCCCGGCGTCACCCTGGTCGTCGAGGACCCCGAGGCCTTCCTGCGCGACCGGCCGGTCGTCGCGCTCGACGGCGTCGGCCGCGCCACGGCCCGTACCCTCTGCGGCTACGGGCTCGACTCCGTCGGCCGGGTCGCGGACGCGCCCCTCGCCGTGCTCCAGCGGCTCGTCGGCGCGAAGACCGGCCGCGACCTGTGGGAACGGGCCCGGGGCATCGACCGCACCCCCGTCGTCCCGCACGCCGCCTCCCGGTCGGTCGCGGCCGAACGCGCCTTCCCGCGCGACGAGACCGACCGGGCCGAACAGCGCAGGGCCCTGCTCTCGCTCGCCGAGGAGCTGGGCACCCGGCTGCGGACGGAGGGGCAGGTGTGCCGCGCGCTCGCCGTCACCGTGCGGTACGCCGACCGGACCACGACCACCCGGAGCCGCACCCTGCCCGAACCCACCGCCCACACGGCGGCGCTCACCACCCTCGCGTACGCCGTCCACGACTCCTTCGGCCTCCAGCGGGCCCGGGTGCGGGGCATCGCCGTGCGCGCCGAGGGCCTGACGGGCGCGGAGGGGGCGGCGCACCAGCTGTCCCTGGACCCGGCGGACGAGAAGGCCCGGCGGATCGAGGCGGTGGCGGACAGGGCGCGGGCGCGATTCGGCCCACGGGCGGTGGTGCCGGGCTCACTGGCGACGGGACGTCCGGGCTCGCCGACGGGAGGCCCACCGGACTCACCGGTGGGCGGGCGGCCGGGCTCCCTCGCGGCCTGAGCCCTGCCGCGGCGGCCCCACCGGCGGCCCCGGGGCGGCCCGACGGCCCCCGTATCAGGCTCTGGTGACGACACAGCACTTTTTACCGACGCGTAACTTCCCAGCCAAGGCTACCCGTGCGTAGCTTGGCTGAAGCGCATCCCCACCGCGCATCCCCACTTGTGGTCCGGACCGCAGGGCACAGCACCCCCACCATCCCCTTGAGCCGCAAGGAGATCGCCCGATGCTGCCCTGGAAACACGCCGTCAGAGCGCTGTCCGTCCTGCTCCTCACCGCCGTCGCCACACTCGCCCCGACGACCGCCGCCTCGGCCCGGGCCGAGACCGCCACCGTCAGCCGCGGCTGGAACGACTTCTCCTGCAAGCCCTCCGCCGCGCACCCGCGCCCCGTCGTCCTCGTCCACGGAACCCTCGGGAACTCCGTCGACAACTGGCTCGTCCTCGCGCCGTACCTGGTCAACCGCGGATACTGCGTCTTCTCGCTCGACTACGGCCAGCTGCCGAACGTGCCGTTCTTCCACGGTCTCGGGCCCATCGCCGCGTCCGCCGGGCAGCTCGACACGTACGTCGACCGGGTCCTCGCCGCCACCGGAGCCCCCGAGGTCGACCTGGTCGGACACTCGCAGGGCGGCATGATGCCCCGCTGGTACCTCAAGTTCCTCGGCGGTGCCGAGAAGGTGAACGCGCTCGTCGGGATCGCCCCCGACAACCACGGCACCACCCTGCTCGGCCTCACCAAGCTCCTGCCGTACTTCCCCGGCGCCGAGGGCCTGATCAAGGCCACCACCCCGGGCCTCGCCGACCAGATCGCCGGCTCGCCCTTCCTCACCCAGCTCAACGAGGGCGGCGACACCGTCCCCGGAGTCCGCTACCACGTGATCGCGACCCGGTACGACGAGGTGGTCACCCCGTACCGCTCGCAGTTCCTGACCGGCCCGAACGTCACCAACGTCCTCATCCAGGACAAGTGCGCGCTCGACCTGTCCGAGCACGTGGCGATCGGGACGGTGGACCGGGTCACCTTCCACGAGGTGGCCAACGCCCTCGACCCGGCCCGCGCCACCCCGACCACCTGCCTCTCGGTGATCGGCTAGTCCCGCTAGGGCCTGTCTGACCATTCCGGCCCGGACCCGACGCCAATGGTCAGGCAGGACCTAGCGCTGGGTACGGCGCCGGCGCGTCGACCCGAAGAGCACGGCCGCACCGAGCGCGAGCACGGCGGCGCCACCGACCGCGAGGTACGGGGTCGTGGCGTCGCCACCGGTCTCGGCGAGCACCTCACCGGAGTCGGAACCGGCGGCGGGCGCGGGCGCGTTGGGCGCGGCCGAGGTCGTGGCGGCCTCCGGAGCGGCCGAAGCGGTCTGCCCGCCCGATCCCGCGCTCTCGCTCGACTCGGGAGCCGCCGCGGTCTCCCCGGCGCCGGTGGCCGGGTCACCGTCACCGTGGCCGCCGTGCTCGACCGAGGACTCGTCCTGGCCCTCCTCGATCTGCTCGTCGCTCGGCGCGGAGGCGGTCGGCGCCGGAGCCGTACCGCCGTTGTCCTGCCCGAACACCACGTCCGAGCAGGTGTAGAACGCCTCGGGCGAGTCGGAGCGCTGCCAGATCGAGTAGACCAGGTGGCGGCCGGACTTCTTCGGCACCGTGCCCTGGAAGACGTAGTCGCCGCTCTCCATCCGCGGGTCGGTCACCGTCGCGAACGGCTTCGCCTCCAGGTCGGACCACTTCAGCGGCTTCGACGGGTCGTACCCGTCCTTCGTCACGTACAGCTCGAACGAACCCCGGTGCGGCGCGGTCCCCTTGTAACGGAAGGTGTGCGCACCGGACTTCAGGTTGCTCGCCGGCCAGTCCGCCCGCGCGAGGTCGAGCCCCCGGTACTTGTCGTTGCCCGCGCTGCACAGCTTGCCGTCCGGGATCAGGTCCCGGTGCTTCCCGGCCGCGTTGGCGATGTTCACCGCGTTCCAGTCGTAGAACGCCTGCGTCCCACTGGCCGCCACCGCCGCCTTGCACGCCGCCGACCGCGGCGCCTCGGGCCCCTCCGCGTAACAGCCCGACACCCGGCTCACCGGATCGGTCATCGACCCGTGCGCGAACGCGGGCGCGGACACGACCCCGGAGAGGGCCAGCACCGCGGTGCCGGTGGCGGTGGCGAGGATACGGCGAGAGGTCATGGGGGGACAGCTCCTTCACGAGGGTGGTGTGGGGGGTTGCCACGGAAGCTAGCCGACCGCACCCGCGAAAAAGCCTTCGGAGAGCCCGATACGACGATCCTTAGGACCGCTTTAAGGAACCGCTAAGCAGCGGCTCAGGGAGCGGCGCCCGCCCCCGCCCCGAGGAGCGCCCCCGCGCCGGCCGGCCCCCTCCGCGCTGTCCGGGCCCGCGCGGACGCTCCTGCTGCTCCGCGTCCACGGGCGACAACAGCCCTCAGCCCAGCCGTCGGTAGCGTCTCTCCGGGCGGCCCGTTCCCCCGTACCGCAGGGTGATCTCCGCGCGGCCCGTCTCCGCGAAGTACTCCAGGTAGCGGCGGGCGCTGACCCGGGACAGGGAGCCCGCCTCCGCGCACTCCGTGGCCGAGAGGCCCTCCGGGTGGGCGCGGAGGACCGAGTCGACCAGGTCGGCCGTGTGCGCGGCCAGGCCCTTCGGGAGTTCCCGGGAGCCTCGGGGGCGGGTGCCGAAGATCTGGTCGACGTCCTCCTGGCGCGCCTCGTCCAGCTCGTCCAGGCGGCTGCGCAGCGAGGCCACGTGGCGGAGCTGTTCGTGCAGCGCCGCCTGGCTGAACGGCTTGATCAGATAGTGCAGGGCCCCCGCCCGCAGCGCCTCGCGGATCGTGCCCACGTCCCGCGCCGCCGTGATGAACAGCGCGTCCATGCCCAGGCCCGCCGCGCGCAGCTCCCGCAGCACCCGGATGCCGTCCATGTCGGGCAGGAACACGTCGAGCAGCACCAGGTCGGGCCGGAGCCGCTCGGCCGCGCGCAGCGCCTCGGCGCCGCTGTGCGCGACCCCGGACACCGTGAAGCCCGCCACCGCCGACACATAGCGGCAGTGCAGCTTGGCGACCATGAAGTCGTCGTCCACCACCAGCACGTTCGTCACGACGACCCACGCTAGGTCCCGACCACAACGACCACAACGTCCGTTGGTTGCGGAAGAGAGACAGCTTCTTAACGCGCGGGCAACATGTGGGCCACCTCACATCCCCTTTTCCCCTACAGCTGAGAGGCGGCACACGTGCGGTTGCGCACCCCCTTCGCCCTCCTCGGGGCCGCTCTCCTGGTGCTGGTGGGCCCGCCGCTGCTCAGTCCCGGCAGCGGCTCCGACACCGGCACCCGGATACCCGGCCTGCGCTTCATGGTCCCCAACACCCCCGGCGGCGGATACGACATCACCGCCCGCACCGCGGCGAAGAACGCCGAGGAGGCGGGCCTCACCGACGACATCGAGGTCTTCAACCTGCCCGGCGCGGGCGGCACCGTCGGCCTCACCCGGCTCGTCGGCGAACGCGGCAACGGCCGCCTCGCCATGTCCATGGGCCTCGGCGTCGTCGGCGCCGTCCACACCAACGAGACCCCCAGGACCCTCGCCGACACCACCCCGATCGCCCGGCTCACCGAGGAGCAGGACATCGTCGTGGTCGGCAAGGACTCCCCGTACAGGACGATCGGGCAGCTGCTCACCGCCTGGAAGGAGAACCCCGGCAAACTGCCCGTCGGCGGCGGCTCCTCGCCCGGTGGTCCCGACCACCTCGCCCCGATGCTGATGGCCCAGGCCGCGGGGATCGCCCCCAAGGACGTCAACTACGTCCCCTTCGACGGCGGCGGCGAACTCCTCGCCTCCATCCTCGGCGACAAGGTCGCCTTCGGCGTCTCCGGCGTCGGCGAGTACCTCGACCAGATCAAGGCGGGCGAACTGCGGCTCCTCGCCGTCACCGGCCCGAAGCGGGTGCCCGGGCTCGACGCCCCCACCCTCCGCGAGGCGGGCCTCGACACCGAGTTCACCAACTGGCGCGGCATCGTCGCCCCGCCCGGCCTCTCCGACGCCGAGCGCGACAAGCTCGTCGCCCTGGTCACCGAACTGCACGACTCCCCGCAGTGGCGGGAGTCGCTGAAGACCCACGGCTGGAACGACGCCTTCCTGCCCGGTGAGGAGTTCGGCACCTTCCTCACCGAGCAGGAGCGGCGCGTCGGCTCCGTCCTCAAGGAGCTCGGCCTGTGAACACGAAGAGCGTGACCTCGGAGAACGACGGCTCGAAGGACCGAGGCCCGGAGAGCGCGCCCCCGAAGAGCGCCGGACTCGCCGGCCGGCTCCGCGGCCGGTCCGAACTCGGCGTCGGCGTCCTGCTGTTCGTCCTCGGCGTCCTGGTGCTCACCGACGCCCTCACCCTCGACGCCGACCTCGCGGGCCGCGGCCCCGTCGGCCCCGCCACCGTCCCCCTCCTCGTCGGCTGCGGCCTGCTCGTCGTCGCCGTCCTCCTCTCCGTCGACGTGCTGCGCGGCGGCCGCGGCGAGGCCGAGACCGGTGAGGACATCGACCTGGCCGAGCCCGCCGACTGGCGCACGGTCCTGCTCCTCGCCGGCGTCTTCCTCGCCTTCGCCGTCCTCATCGGACCCGTCGGCTTCCCCGTCGCCGGAGCGCTCCTCTTCTGGGGCGCGGCCTACGCGCTCGGCAGCCGCCACCTCCACCGCGACCCGCTGATCGCGGCCGGCCTCTCGCTCCTCACCTACGTCGTCTTCGACAAGCTGCTCGGCGTCCCGCTGCCCGGCGGTCCGCTGATGGGAGTGGTCTGACCCATGGATTCCCTGAACTCCCTCATCGACGGCTTCGGAACCGCCCTCACCCCGATGAACCTGCTGTGGGCGGCCGTCGGCGTGCTCCTCGGCACCGCCATCGGCGTCCTGCCCGGCATCGGCCCCGCCATGGCCGTGGCCCTGCTGCTCCCCGTGACCTACGGCCTGGAACCGACCGGCGCGTTCATCATGTTCGCCGGCATCTACTACGGCGCCATGTTCGGCGGCTCCACCACCTCGATCCTCCTCAACACCCCCGGGGAGAGCGCGGCCGTCGTCGCCGCCATCGAGGGCAATCCGATGGCGAAGGCGGGCCGAGGCGCACAGGCGCTCGCCGCCGCCGCCGTCGGCCACTTCGCCGGCGGCATGATCGGCACGATCCTGCTCGTCGTCCTCGCCCCCACGGTCGCCGCCCTCGCCGTCGACATCGGCGCCCCCGACTACCTGGCCCTGATGGTCCTCGCCTTCATCGCGGTGACCTCGGTCCTCGGCTCCTCCCGCATCCGGGGCCTCGCCTCGCTGCTCATCGGCCTCACGATCGGCCTGGTCGGCCTCGACCAGATGACCGGACAGCAGCGCCTCACCTTCGGTTCGCTCCAGCTCGCCGACGGCGTCGACGTCGTCATCGTCGCCGTCGGTCTCTTCGCCATCGGCGAGGCCCTGTGGGTCGCCGCGCACCTGCGCCGCACCTCGGGGGAGGCCATTCCGGTCGGGCGCCCCTGGCTGGGCCGGGACGATGTGCGGCGGACCTGGAAGTCCTGGCTGCGCGGCCCGTTCATCGGCTTCCCGTTCGGCGCGATCCCGGCCGGCGGCGCGGAGATCCCGACGTTCCTCTCGTACGTGACGGAGAAGCGTCTCTCGAAGCACAAGGACCAGTTCGGCAAGGGCGCCATCGAGGGCGTGGCGGGGCCCGAGTCGGCGGCCTCGGCCTCGGCGGCCGGGACGCTCGTCTCCATGCTGACCCTGGGCCTGCCCACGACGGCCGTCGCCGCCGTGATGCTCGCCGCGTTCCAGCAGTACGGCATCCAGCCCGGCCCGCTGCTCTTCGAGCGGGAGCCCGAGCTGGTGTGGGGGCTGATCGCCTCGCTCTTCGTCGGCATGGTGCTGCTGCTCGCGCTCAACCTGCCGCTCGCGCCCGTCTGGGCGAAGCTGCTGCGCATTCCGCGCCCGTACCTCTACGCAGGCATCCTCTTCTTCGCCGCCGTCGGCGCGTACGCGGTGGGCGGCGAGGCGATCGACCTGGTCATCCTGCTGGTCGTCGGAGTGATCGGGCTCGGCATGCGGCGGTACGGGCTGCCGGTGCTCCCGGCCGTCATCGGCGTCATCCTCGGCCCGGCCGCCGAACAGCAGCTGCGCCGCGCCCTGCAGATCAGCGACGGCTCCGTGACCGGCCTCGTGAACACCCCGTTCTCGATCACCGTGTACGCGGTCGTCGTGGTCCTGCTGGCCTGGCCCCTGCTCCGGAAGGTGGTCGCCCGTCGCGCGGGCGGGTGAGGGACCCGCCGGGCGGACCGTACGACGGTATGCGCGGCGACCCGTCCAAATCGCCCCCGATGGGGTGAGTTTCGGACAGTGGGCGGCGTGATCCGGTATCCCTGGCGGGCAGCACCACCATCCCCCACCCCGAAGGGACCCCGCTCATGCGTGTCCGACTCGTCCTCGCCACAGGCGTCCTGCTGGCCGCCTCAGCCGTCGCCCCTCTCGCCCACGCGGGAGGGGCCGACGGCCTCACCCGCGAGGGCCGCTCCACCGGCGGCTTCACCGCCGACGACCTCTCCGTCTACGGATACGGAACCGTCGGCGCCGACAGCACGGTCACCCTCTCCGGCATGTACCGCTGCCTCGACGACAGCGCGGGCCCCGTCTTCGTCAGCTCCACCCTCGTCCAGGGGGACCGCTCCGCCGGGATCGGCGGCACCCAGGCCGTCTGCGACGGGCACCTGCACGAGTGGGTCAACACCTCCGTCGTGAAGGACCCCGCCTACCGGCCCGGCGCGGCCAGCGTGCGCGCCACCCTCATGCAGCTCACGTCCGACGGGGCGGGCCTGCCGGAACCCGGCTTCCTCGCCACCGAGGACTCGCCCGTCGTCCTGCGCTGACACACGCGCACTGCCCCGGTGAGGCGCCCGCCGTCCCGGGCGCCGACGCACGCGCCCGGCCCCGAGGGACCGGGCGGGGCGCCGCGCTAGCGCAGCAGATCGATCAGGCCCTCACGGCCGAGCTCCTCCAGCTCGTCGAGGGCGACGACGGCACACGCCGCCGCCTCCGGATCGGAGGCGGCGAGCCCGCTCGCCGCGAACTCGTCCTCGTCGAGCCGCAGCACCTCGCTGCCGTCCGCCGACACCCACAGGTCCAGGTCCAGGTCCTCGACCACCACCCCGGAGCCGCCGATCACGGCCGGCCGGGTGATGTCGCAGTACCAGCCCTTGAGGTCGCCGTCGCCGGACCACACCTCCTTGACCGTGAACCAGCGGTCGCTCCAGAAGTGCTCCACGAACACGTCCCCCGGCTCGAACCGCACGAAGCCGAAGTCCCGTACCCCCTCCGCCGCCCACGGGGCGCGGACCGAGAGCCGGGCGCCGTCCTCCACGAGCACCCGCGCCGGGTAGCGGATCTTCGTCCGGCCCGCCTTCGTCAGCGTGACCTCAACCGATCGTCCGGACATGCCGCACCTCCCGCGCCGTGACCTCGTAACCGAACCACTTGTTGATCGCCAGCATCGGACCGTTGCCCGTGTCGTTCCCGGTGAACGCCTCCGTGCAGCCCGCCGCCCGGGCCCGGTGCAGCGAGGTGTTCTTGGCGAGCTTGGCGAGCCCGCGGCCCCGGAAGCCGGGCGCGGTGCCCGTCATCCCCGAGTTGTAGCGGCCCAGACCGTCCGTCTGCGCCGCGCTGAACGCCGCCGGCACACCGTCCACCACCGCGACCGTCGTCAGCGCCCGGTCGAAGAGGGGGTGCTCCCACGTGGTCGCCCGCCAGTGCGCGTAGTCGGCCAGTTCCGCCCCCACGTCGCCCGGCTCGTCGGCCGTCGTCACCGCGTCCAGCTCGAAGAGCGGCCGCGGGTCGGCGGCGAAGTCCTCGGCCGTGCGCAGCTCGACACCGGCCGGCGGCGCCTGGAGCGGCGGCAGCTCGGCCGAGGCGAGGTCGAGCCGGAGGAAGTACGCGGAACGGCTGGGGGAGTACCCGCGCCGCCCGGCCCAGGCGAGGTTCTCCGGCGCGTCCAGGACCCAGCTGTACAGCGTCCGCGCGCCGTGCTCCGCGAGATGCTCCTCGGCGGCGCGCAGCAGCAGCGTCCCGGCACCCCGTCCCGGCCGGGCGGGGTCCGTGTACACGTTGACGGAGCCGATGCCGGGCTCCGGGGCGTCATGGGCGATCCGCACCTGGGCGGTCCCGATCACCCCGCCGTCCTCGGTCACCGCGACGAGCGGACGCTCGAAGCTGTCGGGGTGGGCGTGCGCCCAGTCGAAGGCGCACTGCTCGGCCGTCGCGAGCATGAAGGGGAGCGCGGCCCGGCGCACCCGGGCGAAAGCCTCGGCGTCCTCGGCCCGTACATCACGGACGATCACAGTCATGTGCGCGCACGCTACGGGCCGGAGGCGTACCGCCGCCTCCCATTTTCCGGTGGGGTGGGGGCAGAATCGGCGGGGTGACACTCACCATCGCCGTGGACCACGCATCCACCACCGCTCCGTACGAACAGCTGCGTGCCCAGATCTCGGAGCGGGCCCGGTCGGGCCGACTGCCGGTCGGGTACAAGCTGCCGACGGTACGAGGACTCGCGGAGCAGCTGGGCCTCGCCGCGAACACGGTCGCCAAGGCGTACAAGGCACTGGAGGCGGACGGGGTCATCGAGACGCGCGGGCGTCACGGGACCTTCGTCGCGGCCGCCGGTGACGCGGCGACCCGCCGGGCCGCCACCGCCGCCGCCCAGTTCGCCGAGGAGGCCCGCCGCCTCGGCCTCAGCCGCGAGGCGGCCGAGGCGGCGCTCACCGAGGCCCTGCGCGCCGCCTACGACGACTGACACCCCGGGAAGCGGAAGGACGACCTACAGATAGAGGCCCGCCCCCGCCGTGCGGGGCTCCGGGAGCTCCGCCGGGGGCGTGCCGCGGCGCAGGGCGAACAGCTCCGCCAGCGTCGCGCCCTCGCGCGGTACGTCCTCCTCGCGCCCCAGCCAGCGCACGGACTCGGCCCTGCTCAGCGGCCCGACCTCGATCCGGGCCAGGCAGCGGCCCGGCCGGACGACGGCGGGATGGAGCCGCTCCAGGTCCTCGTTGGTGGTGACCCCGACCAGGACGTTGCGCCCCTGGCCGAGCAGACCGTCCGTCAGGTTGAGCAGCCGTGACAGGGCCTGCCCCGCCGTGTGCTTGGCCTCGCCCCGGATCAGCTCGTCGCAGTCCTCCAGGAGCAGCAGCCGCCAGCGCCCCTTCGCCGTGCCCTCGTCCTCGCCGATGGCGATGTCCATCAGATAGCCGACGTCGTTGAAGAGCCGCTCCGGGTCGAGCACGCAGTCCACCTGGCACCACTCCCGCCAGGACCGCGCGAGGGTCCGCAGCGCGGACGTCTTGCCCGTCCCCGGCGGGCCGTGCAGCAGCAGGAGACGGCCGGCGATCGAGTCGGGCGTGACCTTCATCAGCCGGTCCATGGACTCGGCCACCGGCGCCGAGTAGTTGGGCCGGACCTCCTCCCACGTCCCGGCGCTGATCTGCCGGGTCGTCCGGTGCGGGCCGCGCCGGGGCGACACGTACCAGAACCCCATCGTCACGTTCTCCGGCTGCGGCTCCGGCTCGTCCTTCGCCCCGTCCGTCGCCTCCTTCAGGACGCGCTCGGCGAGCTCCGCGTCGGCGGCCGTGACGGTGACGTCGGCGCCACGGTTCCAGCGGGAGATCAGCAGCGTCCACCCCTCGCCCTCGGCGAGCAGGGCGCTGCGGTCGTCGTCCTTCGCGGCCCGCAGCACCCGGGCCCCCGCCGGGAGCAGCGTCGCCTCGGGCCTGACCCGGTCCAGGGTGGTGCTGTGCGCGTGGGGCTGTTCCCCCGTCGCGAAGCGGCCGAGGAACAGCGCGTCGACGACGTCCGAGGGCGAGTCGCTGTCGTCGAGGTTGAGCCGGATCGGCAGCGACCGCTGCGGCTCGGACGGTACCGGTGAGGTGTCAGCCATGGCGCACATGATCCGGCAACCGGGCATTCCGTGCACCGGGTTTTGAACGGGACGATTCCGCGGCCGGCCGCGCCCCGGAGCCGGAGCGGGGCCGGACCGGGAGCCTCAGATCCAGTGGCCCCGCACCGCGCCCCGGGCGCGTCGCGCGAGGGCGTACCCCTTCGTCATCGCCCGGTCGGCCGCGAAGTTCCGCGCGATCGCCCGGCCCTCCACGAGCCGGGTGAACTCCTCGACCCCGGTGGACCGGCGCACGGTCACCCGCTCCAGGGCGTAAGGCCCCTGGCGGCGCCTGGCCAGCGCGTTGCCGACGGCCAGCGCCTGCTCGAACCCCGCCTCCCGGACGGTACGGCGGACCCGGCGGCTGGAGTAGCCGTAGGGGTAGGCGAAGGAGACCGGGGCGGTGCCCAGCTCCTCGGCCACGATCTCCCGGCAGCGCAGCGCCTCGAACCGGAGCGTCCGCGCGTCCAGCTGGTCGAGCTGCGGGTGGGTGTGGCTGTGACCGCCGATCTCGGTTCCCGCGTCGGCGAGTTCACGCACCTGCTCCCAGTCGAGCATGGTGTCGAGCGCGCCGCCCGTCCCGTGCCGGCCCGGGAGCCAGCCGGTGGAGACGAAGACGGTGGACGCGAAGGAGTGCTTGGCGAGCACCGGCAGCGCGTACCGGTGCACCCCCTCGTAGCCGTCGTCGAAGGTGACGAGGAGCGGGCGCGCGGGCAGTCGGCCGCCGGTGCGCCAGGCGTGGGCGAGCCGGGCGGTGGTCACCGGGGTGAATCCCCGCTCGGCCACCACCTCCATCTGCGTGGCGAAGGCCTCGGGGGTGACGGAGAGCCCCAGCGTCGCGGGCGCGGGGTCCGGGGCGACGGCGTGGTACATGAGGATCGGCACGGCCGTGGTGTCGTCGCTCACGAGACCGCTCCCTCGGCGGCGGGGGCCTCGGTGGCGGCCGGATCCGCCGTGGAGGCCCGGGCCTCGGCCGGAGCGCCTTCGGCGGAGGGGGTCGCGGCGGGAGCGTCGCTCCCGTCCCGTTCGATCGGACCCCACGAGAACGTCGTGCCGTTCCGGCGGGCCCGGAGGGTGCCGAGCGCGTAGCCGCCGGCCGCGACCGTCACCCCGGTGACGATCGCCCCGGCCCGGCCCGCGCCGCCGGAGCGGCCGCGCAGCGCGTCGCCCACTCCGCGCAGGACGCCGGCGGGCAGCACCCGTGTCGTGTAGCGCCGTTCGGACTCCAGGCCCTTCTGCGCGCCGACGCTCCGCGCGACCAGCGCCTTGGAGAGCCCCTCGGCGTAGACCCGGGTGCGGAAGTAGCCGAAGCGCTCGCGGACGGCGGGCACCTTGTGGTGGATGACGGCCCGGTCGTCGATGAGCAGGATCGCCTCGGGCAGCGCCTTGGAGAGCCGGATGCACAGCTCGGTCTCCTCGCCGCCGAGGGGCCGCCGGTCGCCGTCCCGCCCGATGCCGGTGGCGAAGCCGCCCGCCGCGTCGAAGGCCGTACGGCGGAAGGAGGCGTTGCCGCCGAGCACGTTGCGCACGGGGACGCGGCCCGGGGGCAGGCCCCGGTACGTACAGCCGACGACCCAGTCGAACTCCTCGGGGAACCAGGCCGGGCGGCGGCCGGACGCCCAGGCGGGCAGGGTCCGGCCGCCGACGGCCATGACGCGCGGGTCGTCGTAGGCGGCGGCGAAGTGGTGGAGCCACTCCCGCTCGGCGACGGCGTCGTCGTCGAGGAAGGCCACGAACTCGCCGCGGGCGGCGGCGATTCCGGTGTTGCGGCCGGCGGAGAGGCCGCGGGGGCCCGCGTTGGCGAGCACCCGCACCTCCTCGGAGAGCCGCTGTTCCGCGTACTCCTCGGTGAGCCGGGAGAGGAGCCGCTCGTTGTGGTCGACCACGAGCAGCGTCTCCAGCGGCGGCAGCGACTGCTTCCGTACGGAGTCGACGGCGGCGAGGATGTCCTCCCACCGCTCCTCCGTGTAGACGCAGATCACCACCGAGAAGCCGTGCGGGGACGTGCGGTCGCTCAAGACACCTCTCCCCGGGGCACGTTGACCGAGAACGGGGCGGGCCGGCGGCGGGCCGCCTTGGCGAGGGACTTCTCCTTGAGGATGACCTTCAGGACCCGGATGCCGTCGCGCACGGCGTTGAGGTTGCTGACGCCGTGTATGCGGTTGTACTCGTGGCTCGGCACCTCCTGCACCCTGAGACCGGCCTTGACGACCCGGATGTTGATCAGGGTCTCGATCTCGAATCCGGTGCAGTCGAGGGTGATCTTGTCGAGGCAGTGGCGCCAGAAGGCGTTGTAGCCGTAGCAGAGGTCGGTGTACCGGGCGCCGAACTTCCGGTTGACGAGCGAGCAGAGGGCCCAGTTGCCCAGTCTGCGAATGGTCGTCATGTCGTCCGTGCCGCCGCCGTTGGCGAACCGGGAGCCCTTGGCGAAGTCGGCGCCGCCGACGAGGGCGGAGACGTAGGAGACGATCTCCTGGCCGTCGGCCGAGCCGTCCGCGTCGACCATGACGATGATGTCGCCGGTGCAGGCGGCGAAGCCGCTGATCAGCGCGTCGCCCTTGCCCTTGCCGACCTGCTTGACGACCTTGACGTCCGGCCGGAGCTCACGGGCGACGTCCACCGTGTTGTCGGTGGAATTTCCGTCCACGAGGACGACTTCGTGGATCCATTCCGGTAGCGTCTTGAAGACGTACGGAAGATTTTCGGCCTCGTTCATCGCCGGAATGACCACACTGACCGGCGGAGTGATCGCCAGGTGTGAGGTGATGGCCCGGTACTGGGCGGCTATTCGACTCGGCTCGGTCATTTCGGGGCCCGTGATGGATGGGCGCAGGAACGAGCTCATGGGTCTTGTTTCCCTCTCGTCCGGTGGGCCGCCCACCCCTTGGGCGGTCCGATGGTGTGTCCGGTTCGAAAGGGGGGTTCTCGCCATCCCGCACAGAAACGATCTCCTTGCGAGATCGGCGAGTTGGCATGTCTGGCCGCGCGGTACCCGCGACTCGGCGCACGTTCGAACACCGAGCACGGCACCCCCCTACCGCGCCCCGCTCCGGGACCATCAGCGACGCTAGAGCCCTCCCCTGAGCCGCTGTGCGTGATGGATCGATGCGGGTGAGATGTACGACGGTATTGATGAATGGGACTGTATGGCAAGTCCCGGATCTGTGGCCCGCTTTTCCGTAGTTTGGCGAAGCTTCGCCGCTCAGATGCGTAGCAGTTCCGATCGGATTCGATCAATCCGTTTGCATCTAGAAAGCGCTGATACGGGATCACACTCCTGTGCATTGTTGTGCGAATGTGTCGCGATCTCGTTCGATCGTCAAGTGGGACCGGAGCATCCGGTTCCCGTAGTGGCCGAATCTCGACGGTCGCTGACGGAGGATCGGGGGACGTTCATCCCCAGTTTTGACATGAACACTTCCGGTGCGGCGGATCCGATGCTACTACCTGGTAGCGCAGAGATCCTGCTACAGGGAGGTTCCATGAGACTGTCCCGTTTTGCCGCCCTTTCGTCCTCGCTCCTCCTCGGTGCCGTCCTCGCCCTCACCGGGGTGGGCGCCGCCCAGGCCGCCGAGACCGCCGCTGTCGACTACGTCGCCCTGGGCGACTCGTACTCCTCCGGTGTCGGAGCCGGGAGTTACGACAGCGCCAGCGGCGACTGCAAGCGCTCCACGAAGGCGTACCCGGTGCTGTGGAAGAACGCGAACGCCCCCTCCTCGTTCGCGTTCACCGCCTGCTCGGGCGCCCGAACGGGTGATGTGACCGCCAATCAGCTCGGCCCCCTCTCGGCCGCCACCGACCTGGTCTCCCTCACGATCGGGGGAAATGACGCCGGTTTCGCCGACGTCATGACCACCTGTGTGCTGCAGTCCGAGTCCACCTGCATCAACCGCGTCAATCAGGCCAAGAGCTACGTGGACACGACGCTCCCCGGCAAGCTCGACTCCGTCTACACCGCCATCAGGAACAAGGCGCCGTCCGCCCGCGTCGTCGTCCTCGGCTACCCGCGCTTCTACCAGCTCGGCGGCGGCTGCGTCGCCGGCCTGAGCGAGGCCGAGCGCAGCGCCATCAACGGGGCCTCCGACTACCTCAACGCGGCCGTCGCCAAGCGGGCCGCCGACCACGGCTACGCCTTCGCCAGCGTCGTCCCGGCCTTCACCGGACACGAGATCTGCTCCGGCTCCGCCTGGCTGCACAGCGTCAACTGGCTCAACATCGGGGAGTCCTACCACCCGACGGCCGCCGGTCAGTCCGGCGGCTACCTGCCCAGCTTCAGGAACGCGGTCTGACCGGACCGCCGCCCGCGCCGTCCGTGGCGCCGGGGCCGGCCGGAGCGGTGCTCGTGACACCGCCCGGCCCGGGCCCGGCGCCTCGCTCGTCGTCCCGTACGACGTGGTACGTCAACGCCGCCGCGATCAGCAGGGCCCCGATCGACCCGGCGAGGAGGACGGGGCCCCGGCGCGGCCTCCGTGTCACGCGCGGCCGCCGCGACGCGCGGGGCGGCTGCGCCGCATGCGGCGGTCGCTCCGAACCGCCCTCCGCGGGAGCTCCGTCGCCGGGGGCTCCCGTCCCGGCCGCCCCGTGGCCGCCACCGCTGTCGCCCCTGCCCCGGGCCGGTCCGCCGCCCCCCGTCCCGGAGGACTCCCGCCGCGGCGGGCGCGCTCCGCCCGTCGTGATCCGCCGGAGCTCCCGCTCGACCCGCTCCGCCGCGGAAGGGGTCTCGGCGCCCTCGCGGTCCGGCCCTTCCGCCGCACCCTCGCGCGCCGGTCCCTCCGTCGCCCCCTCCGCCAGCTCCTCGATCACGGCGCGGAGCGCCTCGGCCCGACCGTCCGCCGAGGGCAGCGCCGAAGCCGCCGCGTCCAGCAGGGCGCCGAGCGCGCGGAGGTCCCCCTCCGCCCCGGGGTCGTCGCCCGGGCCCGGACCGAAGCCGGTCACGACGATCCTTCCGTCGTTGGAGAGGAGGACGTGCCGGGGCTCCACGCCCCGGTGGGGAACGCCCGCCTCCCGCGCGGCCCGCAGCCCGGCGAGGACCTCGGCGCCGACCCGTGCGGCCTCGCGCGGTGGCAGCGGGCCGGCCGCCTCCAGGGTCTCGGCCAGGGTGAGGCCCCGTACGAGCTCCGACACGACCCACGGCCGGCCGTCGTCGGTGGCCACCCCGAGGACCCGCGCAACGGACGGGTGGGAGATGCGGGAGGCCGCCCGCGCCTCGCGCTCGCGTCGCGCGTACAGCAGGGGTGCCTCGTCCGGAGGGAGTCCGGCCGGGGCGCGGAACTCCTTGAGGGCCACCTCGTGGCGGCTCGTCTCGTCCAGGGCACGCCAGACGGTGCCCGACGCCGCCTCGGCGAGGACGTCCAGAAGCCGGTAACGACCCGCGATCACCGTCATGGATCCACGGTAGCCGAGGGGTGTCGTCCCGGCTCCGGTCCGTCGGCGGGACAGCTCGGACGATCTTGGTGGTGGAGATCACACCGGTCCGGGTGGTCGCGGGCGGCGGTCCGGAGGGCAGGATGGTTCGTGACGGTTCGGCAGGTGTTCGAATCCTGTCCAACTCGCCCTGGAATCAGATGGATTCGCACGGTGACCGTCAACCCCCGTACGAGTGCCGCACATCCCGTCGGCGGGATACACGGGTGTCATGACGGGGCGATAGGGTTAACCTGCCCTGGGTCGGGTGCCCTTGTACGGGTGGGGAGTGACATGGAACAGATAGCAATGCGTAGCAGGCCGCGAGTGCCTGCCATCACCTGCGGAAGCAGCGCGACGAGTTCGCGCCTCGACCGCCATCTCGCGGTGCTCGGCGGTCCCGCCGTGCCCCAGCGCGAGGTGGCGGAGGCGACGCTGCTGATGCGGGAACTGACGTCGCGTACGCACGAGGCGCCGGTGCACGGTCACCGCAGCCGCAGCGCGCGGGTCTCGCTCTTCGCCCCGCTCCGCCGCCTGCGCCGCTCCCTCTTCGGAACGCGCCGCTAGGAGTCGGGCGCACCGGGCCGAGTACCCCGAGGTTCCCGCCCGCTTCCGCCCGGTCGCCCGTACGACTCCGACAGCGACACCGCCGGACGTGTCCCCGCCCGTCCGGCGTTTCGTCGTACCCGCCGGCAGACCCGACGCCCGGGGTGCGACACGATCCGTGCTCCCGGCGTCAGGCGATCACGCCCGCACTCCGCAACTCCTTCACCTCCGCCTCCGGCACCCCGAGTTCGGCGAGTACCTCGTCCGTGTCCTGTCCGAGGGCCGGGATCCGGTCCATGCGCGGCTCCGGCGCGTCCGGGAACACGATCGGCGGCAGCAGCGAACGCAGCGGCCCGACCGGTGACCCCACCTCCCGCCAGCGGTCACGGGCCGTCAGCTGGGGATGGTCCGCGAGCTCCTCGACCGAGTTGAGCCGGGCGCAGGCGACGCCCGCCGCGTCCAGCCGGGCCAGTGCCTCCGGCGCCGTCAGCGGGGCCAGCGCCGCCGCGACCGCCGCGTCCGTGGCGGCGCGGCCCGCCACCCGCGCCGTGTTCGTCGCGAAGGCCGGGTCGTCGGCCAGCTCCGGGCGGCCCAGGACCTGCTCGGCGAGCCGCCGCCACTCCCGGTCGTTCTGCACGGAGAGCAGCACCAGGCCCCCGTCCACCGTCGGATAGGCGTCGTACGGAGCGATGACCGCGTGCGCGAGCCCCGTACGCGCCGGGGGCGTACCCCCGTGCATCCCGTGGTGCAACGGGTGCCCCATCCACTCGGCGAGCGAGTCGAGCAGGGACACCTCCACCGGACCGCCCCGGCCGGTCGTGCCGCGCCGTACGAGCGCCGCGAGGACACCCGAGAACGCGTACATCCCGGCGGCGATGTCCGCCGCCGGGATCCCGGACTTCACCGGCCGCTCCGGCGTGCCGGTCACCGATACGAGACCCGCCTCGCACTGCACGAGCATGTCGTACGCCCGCTTCTCCGCGTACGGCCCCTCCGCCCCGTACCCGGAGACGTCCACCGCGATCAGCCACGGGTGCGCGGCGCAGAGGGTGGCGGCGTCGAGACCGAGCCGGGCCGCCGCCCCCTGGGCCAGGTTCTGCACGAAGACGTCGGCGCCGGCCACCATCCGCCGGACCAGGGCCAGGCCCCGGGGGTCCTTGAGGTCGACCGCCACGGACTCCTTGCCGCGGTTGCACCACACGAAGTGGGAGGCGAGCCCCCGGGCGGCCGTGTCGTACCCCCGGGCGAAGTCCCCGCCGTCGGGCCGCTCGATCTTGACGACGCGGGCGCCGAGGTCGGCGAGTTGCCGGGTGGCGAAGGGGGCGGCGACGGCCTGCTCGACGGCGACGACCGTGACCCCTTCGAGGGGGAGTGGCTGAGTGCTCATGGAGACCCTGCCTACCCTGCGGGACCGGCCCTTGTCACCAGGATGTGGGTCACCCTCGGCGCCGCGCCGGTCTCCTCAGCCCCTTCCGCAGCGGCGGACGGCGAGCGGGGCGAAGACGGCGATCAGGCCGAGCGACCGCAGGAGCGCCCAGCAGGACGCCCACCCAGGTCGTCGCGGAGCGGAAGAGCAGCAGCGGGCCGAGGGCGCCGAGGGCCTCCGGTGTCGTCCCCTCGACCCGCCGGCCCACGAGCGCGCCCGGCCGTGCTCACAGCAGCATGAACTGCCCCTCCGGGCCCTCCTCCTGATGGTCGAGGACGGACGCGGGGCGGCGGGACCAGGGCGGCGGGGGAAGGACCGCGGCGGCGCGCAGCTCCTCCCGCCCGACGGCTCCCGCCGTGAAGGCCGCCCGCTCCGGCTCCCGCGCCCCGAGCAGCGCCAGCACCGTGATCAGGTCGAGCAGCTCCGAGGTCCACTCCTGCGGCCAGGCCGCCGGGCCGATCGCCTCCAGGGAACCCGGCTCGGCCGGGGCCGTCCGGTGCGCGAACCACTGGTCGAGGACCCGCGCCCCACCGGCGCCGAACTCCCAGGCCTCCACCGGCACGGGCGAGATCCGGCCCACGTCGAGGCACAGGGCCTCGTCCCCCGCGTCGTACGTCATCGCCCGGGGCCGCGCCGGGACCGCGACCCGTACGTACGGCCGGCGCCCACCCGGCAGCCGCGGCTTCGTCCCGCTGAGGGCGCCGCGCGCCTGGACGTCCGTGAGCTCCCGGCCGAGCGCCACGCCCGCCGCCCAGACCTCCGGGTCCGCCGGGATCGGGACGCGGCACCCGGCGGGGGAGGGCCGGGCCGCCGCCACCGTCCACGCGAGCCACTCCAGGGCGTCCACCTCGTGCCCGTACCGCTGCCCGAGGAAGGCGAGCAGGCCGGGTGCGAGGTTGGGCTCCCGGCCGCCGGGGCGCCGGAACAGCGGGCGGATCCGGCCCGGCCGGCCCGCGGGGGAGCGACCCTCGGGCAGCGCGGCCGTCACCAGGAGGGCCGGTCCCGTCGCGCCGGGCACGTACCCCGGCTCGACGATGAACAGCTGCGGGTCCCCGGCGACCCGCCACAACTCGGGGCGCGCGGTGTCGATCAGCCGGTGGTCGGGCAGCAGCCACTGCTCGTCGTACGGCCCGCGCGCGATCCGTACCGGCTCCGGGCACCGGCCCGGCTCCCGGGCCCACCGGACGGTCCCGGTCCGCTGGCCGGGCAGCGCGGCCACCGCGCTCGCCGTGGTGCGGGCCCGGCTGGGGCGGAACAGGGCCTCGCGTTCGGCGCCTTCGGCGGCCACCAGCCGGTCCCAGCGGGACCGCAGCGTCCGGGCGTCCGGCGCGACGATCCACGAACGGCCGAGGCGCAGCGGCGCGACCGACCACGGCATGAGGTCGTCGAGGAGGGGGAGGGCGTCGAGACCGGCGGGGTCGTCGAGGCGGGGTCGGGCGTCGAGACCGGCGGGGTCGTCGAGGTGCGAGGGGACGTCGTCGTTCGCTCCGGGCGCTTCCGTCACGCCCCGCATGCTAACGACCGCCGTCGGCGCGCCTCCACCGATCGCGCACCTCGCGCGGTCACTGGGCCTCCACCGTCACGGTGACGCGGGCACAGGATTCCTCCGTCACGGTGAAGCGGTCACTGGGCCTCCACCGTCACGGTGAAGGAGAAGCGGTCGCCCCGGTAGCGGATGCGCGCCACGTCGACGACCCTGCCGTCCTCGTCGTAGGTCACGCCCGTGTAGTGGAGGATCGGGGAGAGCAGCGGGACCTGGAGGAGGGTCGCCGTCTCCGGATCGGCGAGACGGGCCTCGACCGTGTCCGTGATGCGGCTGATCCGCACCCCGACGACGTCCCGCAGCACCTTCGTCATCGGCCAGCGCTCCAGGTCGGCCGGGTCGATCGCGGCGGCGAACTCGGGGAGCACCGCGTTCTCCGCCCAGTTCGTCGGCTCGTCGCTCTCGCCGTCGCGGCGCAGTCGCCGGTACGCCGCGATCTCCATCACGCCCGGGAAGTACTCCGTGAGCTCACCCGGCACCGGCTCGGTGCCGTGCCCGAGGACCGTCGTCCGCTCGCCCGACTGCTGGGCCACGATCGCGTCGATCGAGCCGAGCAGCCGGCGCGGGGTGGAGCGCCGGGCGCCCGGCTCGATGAAGGTCCCGCGCCGCCGGTGCCGGCTGATCAGGCCCTCCTCCTCCAGCTCCTTGAGGGCCTGGCGCATGGTCAGCACGCTCACGCCGTAGTGGGCCGCGAGCTGCTCCTCGGTGGGCAGCCGCAGCGAGGCGTCGGGCGCGCGGCCCAGTATCGAGGCGCGCAGCGACTGCGAGACCTGATACCAGAGCGGCAGCTTGCGGTTCAGGACCAGTGAGTCGGGAGCGAAGGCGGTCACGGGTTCTCCGTACGAACGGCTACGGGCTTACGGCCGAGACACTACGGCCGAAAGTGGCGCTCAAGACCCTGCCATACGTCGTCGTACCCACTCTGCAGATGGTCGGCGTCCGCGGCCTGCGGGGTCGCCGTCACCGGCCAGCGGGTCTCGAACATGAACGCCAGGCCGTCGTCGATCCGCTGCGGCTTCAGTTCGGCGGCGCTGGCCTTGTCGAAGGTCTCCCGGTCGGGACCGTGCGCGGACATCATGTTGTGCAGCGAGCCGCCGCCCGGGACGAACCCTCCCTTCCCGGCCGTCTTGGCGTCGTACGCGCCCTCGATGAGCCCCATGTACTCGCTCATCACGTTGCGGTGGAAGTACGGCGGCCGGAAGGTGTCCTCGCCGACCAGCCAGCGCGGGGCGAAGACCACGAAGTCCACGCTCGCGAGCCCCGGGGTGTCGGAGGGCGAGGTGAGGACGGTGAAGATCGACGGGTCGGGGTGGTCGTACGAGATCGTCCCGATGACATTGAAACGGTGCAGGTCGTAGACGTACGGCGTGTGGTTGCCGTGCCAGGCGACGACATCGAGCGGGGAGTGGCCGTACGTCGCCGACCAGAGGTTTCCGCAGTACTTGTTGACCACCTCGACCGGGCCCTCGACGTCCTCGTAGGCCGCGACCGGGGCCCGGAAGTCACGGGCGTTCGCGAGGCCGTTGGCGCCGATCGGGCCGAGGTCGGGGAGCTGGAACGGGGCCCCGTAGTTCTCGCAGACGTACCCGCGGGCCGTCTCGTCGAGGAGTTCCACGCGGAAGCGGACCCCGCGCGGGATCAGGGCGACCTCGCCGGGGTGGGCGGCGAGCAGGCCCAACTCGGTACGGAGGAGGAGCCCGCCGCGCTCCGGGACGATCAGCAGCTCGCCGTCCGCGTCGCCGAAGACCCGCTCCATGGAGGCGTTGGCGTGGTAGAGGTGCACGGCCATGCCGCTGCGCTGCGTCGCGTCGCCGTTGCCGCCGAGGGTCCACAGGCCGGCCAGCCAGTCGGTGCCCGGGGCCGGGTCGGGCAGCGGGTCCCAGCGCAGCCGGTTGGGGTCGGGCACGGTCTCGGTGAAGGGGGCGCCGCGCAGCGCGCCGTTCTCGATCCGGGTGAACGGCGGGTGGGCGGCCGAGGGGCGGATCCGGTAGAGCCAGGAGCGGCGGTTGTGGGACCGCGGCTCGGTGAAGGCGCTGCCGCTCAGCTGCTCGGCGTAGAGACCGAGGGGTGCGCGCTGCGGCGAGTTGCGGCCGTGCGGCAGCGCACCGGGGACCGCCTCCGAGCTGTGCTCGTTGCCGAATCCGGTGCTGTAGCCGAGCGCCTCGGCCGTCTTCCTGGCCTGCTCCGTGGTCATCGCCCGCTCCTGTCCTGAGCCCACAAGGGAATCCTATGCATGACCGTAGGATTCCGCGCGCCTTCCGTCAACGGGGCGCGGTGAGGAGGTCGCGCGGCCGAGGTGGGCGGGAGGGGGGTGGGGCTGTTGCGGGAGGGGGTGAACGCCTGCCCGTGGGGGCGGATTCCCGTGCGTGAGGGCGAATGTCGGTGCGCGAGGGCGAATGCCGGTGCGCGAGGGGGTCAAAAAAGATGAACAATGCTCTACTCTCACGCGCATGTCCTGGACCCGAAGGTTCGTCCTCGCGCTCTCGGTCGTGCTCGCGGCGCTCGCCGCGGCCCTGCTCACCGCCCCCGGGGCCCAGGCCCACGAGGAGCGGCCCGTCACCTTCCCCGACGGCTCCGGCAGCGTGCCGAAGCTCCGCACCGGAGAACCCGACCTCCTCGTCTGCAAGACCGACCGGACCGATTTCGAGCGCCGGATCTCCGGCTTCCCCGCCACCCTCAAGGCCCGCAACCTCGCCCTCTTCGAACGCTGCGCCCGCGACGGATACCGCCACCTCCAGCAGGCCGTCGACGCCGTCGACCGGCCCGGCCTCACCATCGCGCTCCTCCCCGGCCTCTACGAGGAGGAACCCTCACTGCCCCCGCCCACCGGAGCCTGCGCCACGCTCAAGGCGCCCAAGTCCGCGCTCGGCTACCAGATCCTCAGCTACGCGCAGCAGCGGCAGTGCCCGCACAACCAGAACCTCGTCGCCATCCTCGGCAAGAAGGACCTCCAGATCGAGGGCACCGGCGCCTCCCGCCTCGACGTGGTCATCGACGCCAAGTACCAGAAGCTCAACGCCCTCCGTGCCGACGGCTCCGACGGCGTCTACTTCCGCAACTTCACCGCCCAGCGCACCACGTTCAACTCCCTGTACGTGCTCGCCGCCGACGGCTTCGTCATCGACGACGTGCTCACCCGCTGGAACGACGAGTACGGCTTCCTCACCTTCGCCTCCGACCACGGCCTCTACAAGAACTGCGAGTCCTACGGCAACGGCGACTCCGGCATCTACCCCGGCTCGGCCTCGAACATCAACGACGGCCGCGGCTACGACGTCCCCCGCTACTCCATCGAGATCACCGGCTGCCGCAGCCACCACAACATGGTCGGCTACTCCGGCACCGCCGGAGACTCCGTCTGGGTCCACGACAACGAGTTCGACCACAACATGGGCGGCGCCTCCATGGACTCCGCCTTCCCGGGCCACCCCGGACTCCCGCAGAACCACGCCCGCTTCGAACGCAACCTGATCCACGACAACAACCAGAACTACTATCCGTACGTCGCCGACGGCACCTGCGCCAAACCGCCCGTCGAACGCGGCTACGAACAAGGCGTCGTCTGCCCCCAGATCTCCATGCCCCCCGGCACCGGCATCATCACCGCCGGCGGCAACTGGAACCTCTACGAGAACAACTGGGTCTACGGTCACCAGCGCGCCGCCTTCTTCCTCAGCGCCGTCCCCGCCTTCATCCGCGGCGAGTCCGCCTGGGCCAAGCAGACCGACACCTCCCACCGCAACCGCTACGCCGACAACCACCTCGGCGTCGACAGGGCCGGCAACGCCCGCCCCAACCGCACCGACGTCTGGTGGGACGGCCAGGGCAGCGGCAACTGCTGGCAGACCGACACGGGTGCCGCCACCCCCGGCGCCCTGCCCGGCTGCGGGGCGCGCCGCGGCGACGTCTCCGGGAACACCGACCGGCTCGTCGGTGAACCCGTCAAACTCGCCCACCTCCTCGTCTGCGCCGACTACAACGTCCAGGCCCGCCGCCTCCCGGCCGGCTGCGACTGGTACGGCGCCCGTGGCCTCCAGCGCGTCGAGACCCAACTCGTCCTCGGCAGCTCCCTCGTCCTCGCCCTGGCGGGCTTCGCCCTCTGGTGGCGCCGCCTGCGCGGCAACCGGCTCGCCGGAGCCGCCACCCTCATCGGCCTCGCGGGCCTGGCCCTCGACGTGGTCGCATCGACCCTCGCCCTCACCCCGACCGTCCTCCCGGCCCTTGCCCTGCTCCTCATCGGCGTGTGGTGGAGCCTCCTCGGCCTCGCCCTGCGCCCCACCCGCCCCGTTCTGGCCTGGACCACCGTGGCCCTCGGCGCCCTCACCCTGCTCGACGCCTTCGACAAGGCGATCCTGATGGTCCCGGGCATCCCCCTGAGCCCCGCCTGGCTCCGCCTCCTGCTGGGCGTGATCTGGGTCCTCTGGGCCGTGGTCGCGGCAGGAACCCGAGGACAGACCCCGCCCGGTCGCGCGTCCACGTCGGGGTCCGCGTCAGGGCCTGCGACCGGGCTCGCGACCGGGCTCGCCTCCGGGCATGCCGAGGCGCGGCCGCAGGGGGAGGGAACGGTATGACCCCCCTGCCGCGCGAGGCCACGCCCCTCCACCCCTCGACACCCCAGACACCAGGAGCCACGGCGTCCCCCACATCCCAGGGGGTCACCACACCCCCGACGTCCCCGGCATCCCCCACACCCCCGGCATCCCCCGCGTCCCCGGCAGCCCCCGCTGCCCGGGCCTCCGTCGTGGGCCTGGTGCTCGTCCTGGCCGCCGTGGCGGCCCTCGCGGGCTGTGGTGGACGGCCCACCACCCACCACAAGCCCGGCACCAGTCACCAGGAGGCCACCGGGAGCAGCGGCGTTCTGCTCCCGGCCCGGGACGAGGGCGGGCACCGGCTCCGGGAGCTGCCCGCAGCCGACGCGCCGACCGTCCGGGCCGAGGCCCGCCCCGACAGCGAGGGCGGCTGGAACGTCCACCTCACGGTGGAGAGGTTCCGTTTCACCCCCGACAGCACCGGTGGCGCGGCCCTCCCGGGCCGCGGCCACGCCCGCCTCCTGGTCGACGGCCGGGAGACCACCCGCCTCTACGGCCCGTGGGGGTACGTGCCGGCGGGCGCCCGCACCCTGACCGTCCGGCTCCACGCGGACGACCACACGGTCTGGGCCGTCGCGGGCACCCCGGTCCAGACCACCCTCCGCCTGGACGGCGCCCCCGCCACGCCCGCCCCCACCACGAAGGCCCCCACCATGCCCGCCCCCACGGCGTCGGCTCCCACCGCGTCGCCCACCTCCGCACCGTCCAGCCCCCGCCCGACCGAGACCCCCGCGCCCGATCCCGGCCGGACCGTCACCCTCACCATCGCCGGCAGGACC
Organism: Streptomyces sp. NPDC002057; assembly: GCF_040296665.1. NCBI lineage: Bacteria > Bacillati > Actinomycetota > Actinomycetes > Kitasatosporales > Streptomycetaceae > Streptomyces > Streptomyces sp. NPDC002057. The sequence goes on along the minus strand of NZ_JBEOXR010000011.1, from coordinate 144,902 downwards.
GTCTCGCCACCCCCCTCCCGCATCGAGTTGAAGAAGGGTGAACGCCTCACCCTCCGGGTCACCAGCGACCGCGCCGACACCCTCCATGTGCACGGCTACGACCGCGAACTGCCCCTCTCTCCCGGCACTCCCGCCACCCTCACCCTCACCGTCGACCGCACCGGCCTCTTCGAGGTGGAGACCCACGAGTCCGGACTCGTGCTGACCCAACTCGTCGTCCGATGACCGGCGCCCTCACCCACGCCACCCACGCCGTCCAAGCCGCCCACGCCCCGGCGTTCGGCCTTCCGCTCGCCCACGGCGTGGGCTCCCGGCACGATCTCCCCCTCTCGCCGTTCTACGCCTACGCGGGCGCCTTCGCCGCGCTCCTCGTCTCCTTCCTCGCCCTCGGGCTGCTCTGGTCCTCCTCCCGCTTCCGCGGCGACCGGGCCGGACGCCCGCTCCCCGCCGCCGTCCAACGGGTGGCCGACGCCCCTGCCACCCGCACCGCCCTGCGCCTCCTCGGCGCCGCCGGCGCCCTCGTCTTCCTCCTCCACCTCCTCCTCGGCCCCGACGACCCCGACCGCAACCCCGCACCCGGCGCCCTCTACGTCCTGCTCTGGGTCGGGCTCGTCCCCGCCTCCCTCCTCCTCGGTCCCGTCTGGCGCCTCCTCAACCCCCTGCGCGCCCTCCACGCCCTTCACCCGCCCAGGGACCCCCGTCCACTGCCCGCCGCCGTCGGGATCCGCCCGGCGGCCGCCGGACTGCTCCTCTTCACCTGGCTCGAACTCGTCGCCCCCGACAACACCTCCACCACCACCCTCCTGACCGCCCTCGCCACCCACACCGCCGTCCAGCTCCTCGGCGCCGCCCGCTACGGCGACCGCTGGTTCGCCCACGCCGACCCCTTCGAGGTGTACTCCTCCCTCCTCGCCCGCCTCTCCCCACTCGGCCGCCGCGACGACGGACGGCTCGTCCTGCGCTCCCCCTTCCACGGCCTCGACGCCACCCCGCAGATCCCCGGTCTCGTCGCCACCGTCTGCGTCCTCCTCGGTTCCACCGCCTACGACGGGCTCTCCGACAACCCCCGCTGGATCACCACCCTCCAGACCTCCGCCCTCGGCCCCACCCCCACCGCCACGATCGGCCTGCTCGCCGCCGTCGCCCTCGCCGCCGCCTGCTACGGAATCTGCGCGGGCGCCCTGCGCCTGTTGCACCGCACCCTCACCACCCCCCTCACCTCCTTCGCCCACTCGCTCCTGCCCATCGCCCTCGGCTATCTCGTCGCCCACTACTTCTCGCTCTTCGTCACCGAAGGGCCACGCACAGTCATCGTGGCAGCGGGCACTGACAACGCCCTCGCACCCGCCCCGCTCCTGGGTCCCGCCGGCCTCGCGACGCTCCAGGTCGCCGCCATCGTCACCGGCCACGTCCTGGGCGTGATCGCCGCCCACGACCGGTCCGTGCGCCTCTTCCCGCCCGACCGCGCGGTCGCGGGCCAGCTCCCCCTGTTCGCGCTGATGATCGCGTACACCCTCGGCGGTATCGGCCTGCTGATCGCCTGAGCCCGACCGGAGCGGCATCATGGTCCCCGTGCCCCAGACCCACCCCCAGACCCCGCCGGCCCTCCGCCGCACCCCGGTGCAGCAGCGCAGCGCCGAGCGGCTCGCCCGGATCCTCGACGCGTGCGCCATACTCCTCGACGAGGCCGGGTACGAGCAGCTGAGCACCCGCGCCGTGGCCGCCCGGGCGGGGGTCCCCATCGGCTCCGTCTACCGCTTCTTCGGCAACAAGCGGGCGATGGTCGCCGCCCTCGCGCACCGCAACCTGGACGAGTACGCCCGGAGGATCTCCGACCGCCTCGCCGCCGCGCCGCTCCTCGACGCGTACGGCGCCATCGACGGCGTCCTGGACGAGTTCATCGCGATGAAGCGGACCGTGCCGGGTTTCGCCCTCGTCGACTTCGGGCTCCCCGCGGCCGCGTCGGGCGAGGCCGCGACGGAGGGCCGGAGTGAGGGCCGGAGCGAGGGCGACGGCCAGGGCGGCAGTGGGGGCGCTGGCGCGGTCGGGAACGCCGTCGAGGATCCCAACCTGCTGGTCGCCGAGCGGATCTGCGCCCTCCTCGCCACCCATCTGAACCGCCCGTCCGACGACGACCTGCGGCGGAAGGTCCTAGTCGGGGTCGAGACGGCCGACGCCCTCGTCCGGCTCGCGTTCCGCACCGATCCCGTCGGCGATCCCGCGATCGTCGACGAGACGCGCCACCTGCTCTACGCGTATCTCGCGCCCTCGCTCTCGTAACTTCCCCTCGATCCGCCCTCTCTCCCTCGATCTCCGCCCCCGCCATCCGGCCCTGCCGCTCCATCCGGCCCCTGGCGCCCGGCCCGCCCCTTTCGTCCAGGCCCCCCCCGCAGGCTCCTCCCGCACACCCCTCCCGAACGTGCCTACCGGTCGGTATGCTCGGCGCCACCCGACGCCGCCCCAGGGAGACGCCATGCCCACCGCCCTGCGCATCTGCCCCCTCTGCGAAGCGACCTGCGGACTGACCCTGACGATCGAGGGGGCCCGCGTCACCGGCGCGCGCGGCGACCGCGACGACATCTTCAGCCAGGGCTTCATCTGCCCCAAGGGCGCCGCCTTCCCCGAGGTCGACGCCGACCCCGACCGGCTGCGCGGCCCCCTCGTCCGGAAGGACGGGCGCCTCCAGGAGGCCACCTGGGAGGAGGCGTTCGACACGATCGCCGCCGGAATCCGTCCGTTGATCGAGGAGTACGGGCCGGATGCCGTGGGTATCGTCCTGGGCAACCCCAATGTGCACACGATGGCCGGCGCCCTCTACCCGCCCCTGCTGATCGGTGCGTTGCGCACACGGAACCTGTTCACGGCGTCCACGCTCGACCAGATGCCCAAGCACGTCTCCAGCGGCCTGCTGTTCGGAGACCCCTTCGCCGTCCCCGTGCCGGACCTGGACCGCACCGATCACCTGCTGATCCTCGGAGCCAACCCGCTGGACTCCAACGGAAGCCTGTGCACCGCCCCCGACTTCCCCGGCAGGCTCAAGGCGCTCCGCCGACGCGGCGGCACCCTCACCGTCGTCGACCCCCGGCGCACCCGCACCGCACGCCTCGCCGACCGGCACGTCGCGATCCGCCCCGGCGCCGACGCGCTCCTCCTCGCCGCGCTCGTCCACACCCTCTTCCAGGAGGGACTCACCGACCTCGGCCCGCTCGCCGCCCATGTGGAGGGGGTCGAGGAGGTGCGGGCGGCGGTGCGGGAGTTCACCCCCGAGGCGGTCGCCGACGCCTGCGACGTGGACGCGGACACCATCCGCGCCCTCGCCCGGGACCTCGCCGCCGCGCCCACCGCCGCCGTCTACGGGCGGATGGGCAGCTCCACCGTGGCCCACGGCACCCTCGCCAACTGGCTCGTCGACGTCCTCAACATCCTCACCGGCAACCTCGACCGGCCCGGCGGCGCCCTCTTCCCGCTCTCCGCCACTCTGCCCGCCCCGCGCCCCGCCGGACCCGGCAGGGGCTTCTCCCTCGGTCGCCGGCACAGCCGGGTCTCGCACCACCCGGAGGTCAAGGGGGAGTTGCCGCTCGCCGCGCTCGCCGAGGAGATCGAGACCCCGGGGGAGGGGCGCATCCGGGCGCTGATCACCGTCGCGTCCAACCCCGTCCTGTCCGCCCCCGACGGACAGCGCCTGGACCGGGCGCTCGACTCCCTCGACCTCATGGTCGCCGTCGACCCGTACCTCAACGAGACCACCCGCCACGCCGACGTCCTGCTGCCCCCGCCCCCGCCCTCACGGAGCGCCCACTTCGACTTCGCCTTCAACGGCTTCGCCGTCCGCGACCAGGTCCGCTACACCCCGGCGGCCGTCCCCCTCGAAGCGGACCGCATGGACGAGTGCGAGATCCACGCCCGACTCGTCCTCGCCGTCTCCGGCATGCACGGGGCTCCGCCGGACGCCGTCGACCGCCTCGCGATCGACACCACACTCGCCAAGGCGGTGACCCAGGAGCACTCGCCCGCGTACGGCGAGGATCCGAAGGAGTACGCGGCGCGGCTCACCGGGGAGACCGGACCGGAGCGCCGGCTCGACCTGATGCTGCGCCTCGGCCCGTACGGGCTCACCCTGGACGAGCTGCGGGCCCACCCGCACGGCATCGACCTCGGCCCCCTGAAGCCGCGCGTTCCCCAGCTCCTCAAGACCCGCAGCGGACGGATCGAACTGTTCCCCGCGCCGATCGCCGCCGACCTGCCCCGGCTGCGGGCCGCGCTCGACGCCGTACCCGACGAGGGCACCCTCCAGCTCGTCGGGCGCCGCCACCTGCGCTCGAACAACAGCTGGCTGCACAACACCCCCGCCCTCGGCGGCGGCTCCAACCGGTGCACCCTCCAGGTGCACCCCGACGACGCGGCCCGGCTGCGGCTGGCCGACGGCGGACTCGCCCGGGTCAAGGGCGAGGGCGGCGAGCTGGAGGTGCCGGTGGAGGTGACCGAAGGGGTGCGCCCCGGGGTGGTGAGCCTTCCGCACGGCTGGGGTCACGACCGGCCGGGCACCCGGCTGACGGTGGCGTCCGCCCGCCCCGGCGTCAACGTCAACCAGCTGCTCGACGGCTCCCGGCTCGACCCGCTGTCCGGCACCGCCGTGCTGAACGGCTTCCCGGTCGAGGTCTCGCCCCTGCGGTGACCCCGGGGTGGAGCCCGTCGTGGGCTTGACCGCCACCCCGTCCGTGACCTGGGGTTTTGCTCGTATTGCTCACGCGTCAACGTCTTGTTAACGGCAGAAGAGGGCACCTACCGTCATCCGGACCGCCGCTCGGCGGCTGTTCAACGGTGAACGTGAGGTGCCCTCCATGCTGACCGTCCTCGGCTTCGCCATGATCGCGACCTTCCTGGTCCTGATCATGATGAAGAAGATGTCGCCGATCGCGGCGCTCGTCCTGATCCCCGCGTTGTTCTGCGTCGCGGTCGGGCAGGGGGCCCAGCTCGGCGACTACGTCATCGAAGGCGTCGGGAAGCTGGCGCCGACGGCCGCCATGCTGATGTTCGCCATCGTCTACTTCGGCGTCATGATCGACGTCGGCCTCTTCGATCCGATCGTCCGGGGCATCCTGCGCTTCTGCAAGGCCGACCCCGTGCGGATCGTCGTGGGGACGGCGGTGCTGGCCGCGATCGTCTCGCTGGACGGCGACGGCTCCACCACTTTCATGATCACCGTTTCGGCGATGTATCCGCTCTACAAGCGGCTCGGGATGAGCCTGGTGGTCATGACGGGCGTCGCCGCCACCGCCAACGGCGTCATGAACACCCTGCCCTGGGGCGGTCCCACGGCCCGCGCCGCGACCGCGCTGAAGCTGGACGCCGCCGACGTCTTCGTGCCGATGATCCCCGCGCTCGGCATGGGCCTGCTGTTCGTCTTCCTCCTCGCGTACGTCCTCGGGCGCCGCGAGCGCAAGCGCATCGGCTACCTCACGCTCGACGAGGCCCTGGTGACCGAGACCGACACGGTGCTCGTCACGGCGGGTGGCGGCGGCGCGGACCTCACCAAGAGGACGAGCGGTGGCTCCGGCTCCGGCGAGGGCTCCGGTACGGGGAAGGGCTCGGGAGACGGCGCGGGAGCGGCGACGGCCGGAGGCGAGGGCGAAGGCAGGGACGGAGGCGCGGGGAGCGGTCCGGACGCGGGTGCGGGCGGGGACGAGGGCTTCCAGGGGCTCGACCCGAACCGGGCGACCCTCCGGCCCAAGCTGTACTGGTTCAACGCCGGCCTGACGGTCGCGCTTCTCACCGCGATGATCCTGGAACTGATGCCGATCCCGGTGCTGTTCCTCCTCGGTGCCGCGCTGGCGCTCACCGTCAACTACCCGAACATGGCCGAGCAGAAGGCGCGCATCGCGGCCCACGCCGACAACGTCCTCAACGTCTCCGGCATGGTCTTCGCCGCCGCCGTCTTCACCGGTGTCCTCACCGGCACGGGCATGGTCAAGCACATGGCGGACTGGCTCGTCGGCGCCATCCCCGAGGGCATGGGCCCGCACATGGGCCTGGTCACCGGCGTCCTCAGCATCCCGCTCACCTACTTCATGTCGAACGACGGCTTCTACTTCGGCGTGGTGCCGGTCCTCGCCGAGGCGGGCGCGGCCCACGGCGTCTCGCCCCTGGAGATCGCGAGGGCCTCGCTGGTCGGCCAGGCGCTGCACATGTCGAGCCCGCTGGTGCCCGCCGTGTACGTGCTCGTCGGCATGGCGAAGGTGGAGTTCGGCGACCACACCAGGTTCACGGTGAAGTGGGCCGCGCTGACCTCGTTGGTCGTGCTCGCGTCGGGGATCCTCTTCGGAATCATCTGAGCCGGAGGCCGGAGGCCGGAGGCCGGCAGCCGGAGGTCCGGGACGGAGGTCCGGGGCGGGGTTCTGAGCCGGACGGGCGACTTCGGAGGGTGGCGCGCGCATGGCGCCACCCTCTGTAGCGATGTTGTGACAGATAGTCCGATTATCGGTTGAACTGTCCGACGAACTCCTCCGGAGGAATCCGCATGACCGCTCGTACCGTCCGTCCCCTCGCTCTGACCGCCGCTGCCGCCCTGACTCTCGGTGGCGCCACGCTCGCGGGCGCGCCGGCGGCGTTCGCCGCGCCCGGGGACAACGGCGACATCAAGATCCACAGGGTCGGCACGTCCTTCACCGACCAGAGGAACGAGCCGAGGGTCTGCACCTTCTACCTCGCCGCCTTCAACTTCGACACGCTCCAGGAAGTCGACTGGGAGATCTCCCGCCAGCCCTCCGACAACGGGCCCGTCCGCTCCGGGGAGCTCACGCTCGCCGCGGGCACGGGGCACACGGCTCCCCTCTCGCTGCCCAACGGCCAGTACAAGCTCGTCTGGACCTTCGAGGGCCAGACCGGTACGGGCAAGCAGAAGGTCTTCCGGGTCGCGTGTCCCGGTGACGTGATCACCAACCCGCCGCCGACCGGAGGGAACGGGGACGGCGGCAGCCCGAACGGCACCGGCGCGAACGGCACCGGCAACAACGGGACCGCCAACGGAACCGGCAACGGCACCAGCAACACCGGCGACAACTGGAACGGCACCGGCACCGGCAACAGCACCGGCAACGGCACCAGCAACAGCAGCGGCGACAACTGGAACGGCACCAGCAACAGCAACAGCAACAGCAACGGCGGCAGCGCCAACGCCAACGGCAACGGCGACGCCGACAACTGGAACGGCGACAGCAACAGCAACGGCAACGGCCGGCCCCCGCAGGGCCCGGTGGGCGCGGGTGGCGGCGGCAGCGTCCAGCTCGCCGACGAGGACTCCTCGGCCTTCGGCGTCGGTGCGGCCGTCGCCGCCGGCCTCGCCGGTACGGCCGGACTGGTCCTGATCCGCCGCTCGCGCCGCCGCAACGATGGCGCCGCGTAGGTCCTCGCGCCTCACGCGCCGGCGCCGGCGTCTGCTCCGGCTCGCCAGGACCGTGACGGTCGCCGCGGTCCTGGTGGTCGGCGGCTTCTGGTGGGCCGGTGACGAGGAGCCGGCCGGTCCGGCGCTCGCCGCCGGACCGGCCGACCCCGGCCGGGAGGCCGGGGCGGTCGCGGCGGCCGGCGCCCCGGCCGCCCTGGACCACAAGGCGAAACCGGAGGCGAAACCCGAGGCGAAACCCGGCGGCCCGTCCGAGGCGAAGTCCCCCGTGAATCCCCACGCGCGGCCCCCGGCGAAGCCCGGGGTCAAGCCCCAGGCCAAGCCCACCGTGAACGCCAAGCCGGTGCCGAAGGCCGTACCCGGGCCCCGGCCGTCGCCCCCGCCCACGCCGCTGGCCCGTTCGCGCCCCACCCTCGTCGCCGTACCGGCCATCACCATCGAGGCCCCGGTGATGGAGCTCGGCCTCGACGGTCAGGGCCGGCTGGCGACACCGCCCATCGACGACCCCACCCTCGTCGGCTGGTACGCGAAGGGCGTCACCCCCGGTGAGCGCGGTACCGCCGTCGTCGTCGGCCACCGTGACACCCGCACCGGGCCCGCCATCTTCGTCAGTCTCGACTCGCTCAGCCCCGGCAACACGGTCCGGGTCGCCCGCGCCGACGGCAAGGTCGCCGTCTTCACGGTCGACCGCGTCGTGACGTACGCCAAGGCCGAGTTCCCCGACAAGGAGGTGTACGGCTCCACCGGGCGGCCCGAACTGCGGCTGCTCACCTGTGGCGGAGCCTTCGACAGCAGTACGGGCTACGACGCGAACATCGTCGTCTTCGCCCACCTCACCGACATCGCCCAGCAGATCTGACCACCGGGAGCGCCGACAGGGTTCCGACGGACCCAGCCGCTCCGTCGGAACTCCGCCGCTCCCGGCCCCCTCTCCTCACCTCCCTCCCCGTCGCGTCCGGCGGGCCGCGCCGGCCGGGTGCGCGCCCACCGGACGCGGCGGTGTGTCCGAGGCCGGTGGGGTCGGGTCGGGTGGGGCTGGGCCAGGAGGCCTGTCCAGGTGCCGTTGGCCAGTTCCGGAGCCAGGGGCCTGTCCGGTCCCGCCGTGGACAGGCCCCCCGACGGGGCGGCACGATCGGCTCGGTACTGAGACCGGGGGCACGTCCCGGAGCCCTGGCGCCCAAAAACTAACAGCGCTAGTTTGGTCTGGACGACGCCCCGGTCGGTCACGTGAGGAGACAGCGGATGAAGGCGCACGACGCGATGTACATCGGTGGGGAGTGGCGCCCCGCGGCCGGCCCCGACACGATCGCCGTCATCAACCCGGCGGACGAGCAGGTCATCGGCCACGTCCCGGCCGGCACCGCCGAGGACGTCGACGCCGCCGTACGCGCCGCCCGCGCCGCCCTGCCCGGCTGGGCCGCGACCCCGCCCGCCGAGCGCGGAGCCCGTATCGCCGCCCTGCGCGACGCGCTCGCCGCCCGCGCGGAGGAGATCGCCGCCACTGTCACCGCCGAACTCGGCGCCCCGCCGCAGCTCGCCGCCGCCGTCCACGCCGGGCTGCCGATCGCCGTGGCGGGGTCGTACGCGGAACTGGCCGCCACCCACCCCTTCGAGGAGAAGGTCGGCAACTCCACCGTCTACGCCGAGCCGGTCGGCGTCGTCGCGGCGATCACTCCCTGGAACTACCCGCTCCACCAGATCGTCGCCAAGGTCGCCCCGGCCCTCGCCGCCGGCTGCACGACCGTCCTCAAGCCCGCCGAGGACACCCCGCTCACCGCCCAGCTCTTCGCCGAGGCCGCGCACGAGGCGGGGCTGCCCGCCGGTGTGTTCAACCTGGTCACCGGGCTCGGCCCGGTCGCCGGGCAGGCCCTCGCGGAGCACCCGGGCGTCGACCTCGTCTCCTTCACCGGCTCCACCGCCGTCGGCCGGAGCATCGGCGCCCTGGCGGGTGGCGCCGTCAAGCGCGTCGCCCTCGAACTCGGCGGCAAGTCCGCCAACGTGATCCTGCCGAGCGCCGACCTCGCCAAGGCCGTCGCCGTCGGCATCGCCAACGTCATGTCCAACTCCGGTCAGACGTGCAGTGCCTGGACCCGGATGCTGATCCCCGCCGACCGGTACGAGGAGGCGGTGGGGCTCGCGGCCGAGGCCGTCGCCAAGTACGTCCCCGGCGAGCGCGTCGGCCCCCTGGTCAACGCCAAGCAGCGGCAGCGCGTCCGCGGCTACATCGAGAAGGGCGTCGAGGAGGGTGCCCGGCTCGTCGCCGGCGGCCCCGAGGCCCCGCGCGAGACCGGCTACTACGTCTCCCCGACCGTCTTCGCCGACGTCACCCCGGAGATGACCATCGCCCAGGAGGAGATCTTCGGTCCTGTCGTCTCGCTCCTCCGGTACGAGGACGAGGACGAGGCCCTGGCCATCGCCAACGGCACCGTCTACGGCCTCGCCGGAGCGGTCTGGGGCGAGCCCGAGGAGGCCGTGGCCTTCGCCCGCCGCATGGAGACCGGCCAGGTGGACATCAACGGCGGCCGTTTCAACCCGCTGGCCCCCTTCGGCGGGTACAAGCAGTCCGGTGTGGGCCGGGAGCTCGGCGCGCACGGCCTCGCCGAGTACCTCCAGACCAAGTCCCTCCAGTTCTGAGCCCCGAGGAGCACCGCACGTGAGCCCGATCCGCGCCGCCGTCCTGCCCTCCGTCGGCTCTCCGCTGGAGATCACCGGCATCGAACTCCCCGAGCCCGGCCCCGGGCAGGTCAGGGTCCGGCTCGCCGCCGCAGGCGTCTGCCACTCCGACCTGTCGCTCTCCAACGGCACCATGCGCCTGCCCGTGCCCGCCGTCCTCGGTCACGAGGGCGCCGGCACCGTCGTCTCCGTCGGCGAGGGAGTCGACCACGTCGCCCCCGGTGACGCCGTCGTCCTCAACTGGGCCCCGTCGTGCGGAAGCTGTCACCCCTGCTCGCTCGGCGAGGTCTGGCTCTGCGCCAACGCCCTGGTGGGTGCCGCGAACATCCACGCCCGCACGGAGGACGGCAGGGAGCTCCACCCGGGCCTCAACGTCGCGGCCTTCGCCGAGGAGACGGTCGTCGCCGCGAACTGCCTGCTCCCGGTGCCGGACGGCGTTCCGCTCACCGACGCGGCCCTGCTCGGCTGCGCGGTCCTCACCGGCTGGGGCGCGGTCCACCACTCGGCCCGGGTCCGCGAGGGCGAGTCGGTCGCGGTGTTCGGCGTCGGCGGCGTCGGCCTCGCGACCCTCCAGGCCGCCCGGATCGCGGGCGCCTCGACGATCGTCGCCGTGGACGTCTCCCCGGAGAAGGAGGAGCTGGCACGGGCGGCGGGGGCGACCGAGTACGTCGTCGCCTCCGGGACGACGGCGAAGGAGATCCGGAAGCTGACGGGGGGCCACGGCGTCGACGTGGCCGTCGAATGCGTCGGCCGCGCGGTCACCATCCGTACCGCCTGGGACTCCACGCGGCGCGGTGGCCGCACCACGGTCGTCGGCATCGGCGGCAAGGACCAGCAGGTCACCTTCAACGCCCTGGAGATCTTCCACTGGGGCCGCACCCTCGCGGGCTGTGTCTACGGCAACTCGAACCCGGCCGCCGACCTGCCCGTCCTCGCCGAGCACATCAGGGCCGGCCGGCTCGACCTCGGGGCCCTCGTCACCGAGCGGATCACCCTGGACGGCATTCCGGGCGCCTTCGACAACATGCTCGCGGGCAAGGGGGGCCGGGCCCTGGTGGTCTTCCCCTGAGCCGACGGACCGACGGACCGACGGACCGACGGACCGACGGACCGACGGACCGTCGGACCGACCGACCGTCGGACCGACCGCCCGACGGAACGCGGAAGCCCGTACCGCCCTGCACGCCGGTACGGGCTTCCGCGCTTCACAGGTCCAGGACGAGACGGGCCCCGCGCGAGCGGCCCACGCAGATCATCATCGTCGTGCCCGAGGCCTTCTCGTCCTCGCCGAGGACGGAGTCGTGGTGCTCCGGCGTCCCGGCGACCACCTTCGTCTCACAGGTGCCGCACCACCCCTCCTCGCAGGAGTACGCGACCCCCGGCACCACCTCGCGTACGGCGTCGAGCAGCGTCCGGCCGGGGTCGACCCGCACGGTCCGCCCGCTCCGGCGCAGTTCGACGTCGAAGCCCGCCCCGGGTCCGCGCACGGGCTCCCGCTCCGGCGCCGTCCCGAACCGCTCCGTGTGCAGCGGACCGGGCCACCGCTCCTCGACCGCCCGCAGCAGCCCCTCGGGGCCGCAGCAGTACACGGCCGTCCCGGCCGGCTGCCCGGCGAGGACGGCGTCCAGGTCGAGCGGCCCCGCCGCGTCCTGCGGGACGAGCGTGACCCCGGGGAGTACGGAGAGCTCCTCGCGGTACGCCATGGACGCGAGGCTCCGGCCGCCGTACAGCAGCGACCAGGACCCCGGCCGCAGCGCGCGGACCATCGGCAGCAGGGGGGTGATGCCGATGCCTCCCGCCACGAACAGGTACCGCTCGGCGGGCACGAGCGGGAAGCGGTTGAACGGGCCCCGGGCCCCCAGGAGCGTGCCCTCCCCGACGGCGGCGTGGATCTCCTCCGATCCGCCCCGGCCGCCGGGCTCCCGCAGCACCCCCAGCCGGTACGTGCTCCGGGCCGCCGGGTCGCCGCAGAGCGAGTAGTGCCGGACGGCCCCGGACGGCAGGGTCACCTCCAGATGGGCGCCGGGCTCCCACGGGGCCAGGTCGGCGCCCGCGGGGTCGGCGAGGACGAGCCCCCGGACGCCTTCCGCCTCCTCGACGACCGACCGGACCGTGAGTCGGAACATGGACATCAGTGAGTCACCTCGGTCAGTGGGCGGGGTCAACGGCCTGCGGAGGGAGGCAGCAGCGGCTCCGGCCACACCCGGCACAGCGCCCCGTACAGCGCGGCGGCGACCACGAAGGAGGCCGGCAGGCTCAGGTCGACCCCGCCCGTGAGGCCGGTCAACGGTCCGGTGTACAGCGGGTTGTTGACCCAGAGGACGCCGACGGCCGCACCGGCCGCGAAGGCCGTGGCGGCCCGCGGGTTGACCCCGCCGGTGTACCAGTACCGGCCGCCCCCGCCCGTCGTGAAGGTGCGCAGCGCCTCCGCGTCGTACCGCCCCCGGTGGAGCACGTATCCGACGAAGAGCACGGCCGCCCAGGGGGCGACGACGGTGAGGAGCAGGGTGACGAACGCCGACATCGCGTCCATGGCGTCGTACACCACCGCCCCGAGGTACAGCACGGCCGCCGCGAGCAGCGCCACCACCGTGGTCACGGCGGCCCGTGAGGAGCGCCAGAACACCGAGTTGGCGGAGAGACCGGCCGCGTACAGACAGAGACCGGCCTGCGGGAGGGTGCCCGCGAAGCCGAAGACCACGACGGCGATCGCGAACCAGCCGGGCACCGCGTCCGTCAGGCCCTGGAGCCACGGCTCGTCGGGGACGGGGAAGAGGGTCGTCACGTACGCGCCGGTGAGCAGTGCGGTGAGACTGCTCAGGAACATGGAGATCCCGCTGGCCCGTACGACCCGGCCGGTGGGGGTGGAGGCCGGCATGTAGCGGGTGTAGTCGCCCTGGAAGGTGGCGTACGACAGGGGGACGGTGGCGGAGGCGGTCGCCGCGAGCAGCCAGGTGTGCAGGGTGCTGCCGAGTGCGAGCGTCCCGCCGGTGTACCCCGCGTCGAAGTCCGGGGCGAGGACGAGCACCGTCCCCAGGAGGACCACGCCGCCGGTCACCGCGGTGATCTTGTACGTCCGGACGAGCGTCTCGTGGCCGCGCACGGCGACCAAGGCGACGGCCGCGGCCGTCACGAACATCGCCGCCGTCAGCGCGCCGGGTCCCGTGGGGGTGGAGAGGAGCCGGTGCCCGGCGACCATGACGGCGGTGCCGCCCGTCCACACGGCGATCGCGAAGAAGCCGAGCGCGGTCACGACGGTGATGACGTTGCCGACGACCCTGCCCCGCACACCGAAGTGCGCCCCGCTCGCCACGGGATCGTTGGTGCCGGTACGGACGCCGAAGCGGGCGAGCGGTGCGAGCAGCGCCGTCCCGACGGCGACGCCCACGGCGACGGCGCTCGCCGAGGCCCACCAGCCGAGGCCGAAGACGACGGGGAGCGCGCCGAGGACGACCGTGCCGAAGGAGAACTGCGCGGAGGGCCAGATCCAGCCGAAGTCGCCCGGCGTCGAGGTCCGTTCGGCCTCGGGCACCGGTGCGATGCCGTCGTGGTCGACCGCCGCGCGGGGCGGCGCCACGGCGGGCGCCGCCCCGGTCGGTGTGGTGGTCATGAGGCGCCTCCGACGGGGCTCTGCCCGGAGTCGTCGCCGGGCAGCACGTCGACCACCCGGATGTCGGCGCACGCCGCTCCGGAGAGCCGCTGCCCGCTGGTCAGGTCGAAGGTCGTGTGGTGCAGGGGGCAGGTGATGCGCAGCCTGTCCCCGTCGACCCTGCCGTACTTGAGCCGGCCCCCGCGGTGCGGGCAGACGGCGGCGGCGAGGACCTTGCGGTCGCCGACCTCGACCAGGACCAGCTCCTCGGTCACCTGGCGGACGCTGGGCTCGCCCGAGCCCCGCCGCCTTCCGGCGGGCACGGCCGTCATCCGGCGGTCTCCCGCCTCCGTGCGGTCGCCCGCGGTCATGCGACGGTCTCCCGCGCCCGCGCGATCGCCGTCTCGGTGGCCGTGCCGACGATGTCGGAGGCCAGCCGGACGCCCGCCCAGATCTTCGCCAGGTCCGGCTGCTCCAGGGCGCGGATCGCCGTACGCATGTGACTGCTGTGGTACGAGTCGATGTACAGGTGCTCGGTGTAGTAGGCGTCGTGGGCGATCCCGAGCCGGCGCGCGGCCCGCGCGAAGCTCTGGAAGGCGTAGAGCACACTGGTCTCGAAGTAGGCGTACGCGCCCAGGAAGTACTGGGGCGAGGGCGCCCGGCTCGCCAGCCAGTGGAACATGTTGACGTAGGCGAAGCACTCCGGCGCCGTCTCGTCGAGGTAGTCGTCGAGCCGGAGGCTCAGACCGAGCTCGGTGAGCAGGTCGCGGTAGAGCTGGGAGTGCGCCTTCTCCTCGTTGCCGCAGCCGAGTTCGTCGATGAGGACCCGGAAGACCGCCATCGCCGAGCGGTACGGCAGCCGGGGCACCACCGGGAGCAGCGACTCGGACTCGGTGAGGCCGTCGAGGGCGAACTGCCGCACCACGACCTTGAACTGGTCGAGCGTCGCGTGCTCGGCGAGGAAGGTCGCGCTCTCCGGCAGCGCGGCCTCCTCCTCGGCGAGGAACTCCTTGAGCGCCTGGAGGAGGTCGCCGGCCGAGTCGAACCGGGGCGCGGAGGCCTCGTACGCCCGCGCCTTGGGCAGGATCCAGCGCTCCTCGATCGCCGTCATCGAGCCGTAGTCGCCGAGGTTGGGGACCCGGCGGTAGAGACCGTGCAGTTCGCGCTGCGCGGTCGCGGCCGGGGCGGTGATCGAGTGCGCGGCCACCGGGACGGCGGGGGCGACGGACGAGGAGGCCGAGGCGGGAGCGGCGGGGGTGTTGCTCATGCCGCCTTCGCCTCCTCGTGGGTGGTGGGGGAGGCGATCACGCCGCGCCGGTGCAGTTCCTTCTTGACCCAGCGGTACCAGTCGTCCTTGAAGACTCCGTACCGCTCGCAGACGGTGTTGATCTCCGCCTGCCGGTCCGGGGTCGGGTCGACCAGCATCGCGTTGCACAGGGAGGGTTCGAGGTTGGCCAGCGGGCCGATGAAGCCGTCGATGCCGCGGGCGTCGACCAGGAGGTTCTCCCAGCCCTCGAAGACCGGGATGCCGGTGCCGGCCTCGGCCATCCTCCGGGTGAAGGCGGCGTCGCCGCTGGACTCCTTGATGCCGGCGATGCCCGGGATCTCCTTGCAGATCCGGATCAGGGTCTCGAACTCGATGCGATTGCCCGAGAGCGCCTCCTCGTTGTAGAGGAAGATCGGGACGTCGACGGCGGCGCGGATGGCCTCGTAGTGGGCGACGATCCGGTCCTGCGTCACGTCGGCGCCGAACGGCGTGGTGACGACGACGGCGTCGACGCCGATCGCGGCCGCCGTACGGGCCCGGTCGATCACCGCCCCGGTCTCGGGGAGCTGGATGCCGGCGAGCACCGGCAGGCCGTCCGCGTGCCGGACGGTGTACGTGACGACGTCCTGCCACTGGCGGGCGTCGAGCTTCCAGCCCTCACCGGAGGTCAGGGCCGGCATGAAGCCGTTGACCTCGGCGCGGACGTGGTCCAGGAGCCGGACGACGCTCTGCTCGTCGACGACACCGTGCTCGTCGAAGGGGGTGATCAGCGGGACGACGGTCCCGGAGTAGGTGCCAGGCATGAGGTGGGTGCCCTTCGGAAATGGCTTCAGAGGATTTCGGGGACGACCGTCAGCACCAGCGACCGCTGGTAGAGGTCCTCCAGGTACGCCGGGAACGAGGGCTCCTCGCCGAGGGCGGGAGCGTCGGCCGACGCGAGCGGGGCGAGCGGTACGACGGGCAGTCCCGCCCTCCCGGCCAGCCGGGGGCTCGCCGTGTGGAGCACGCCCCCACGGCCGATGACCTGGGCGAGCAACAGCCGCTCGTGCGGGGGCAGTCCGTCGAGCTCGGGCGAGGTGAAGGCCCGGCGGACGTCGTCCTCGCCGTAGCCGACCCGCTCGACGGCCAGGTCGGTGTGGAGGACGTCCATGAAGGGGTAGTACTCGTCCTGCACCCCCCGGTCGTAGCCCCACACGAGGTCGTCGCAGCGGCCGACCTGCTCCCAGCTCATGACGACCCCGCCCGCGTCCCCCGCGGCCAGCCGGCCCGCGAAGAAGGCCTTGGCGGCCACGCGGACGGCGTCGTCCTTGCTGTGCATGCCCATGAAGGTCGTGGCGTCGATGAACACCACCGGCCTCGCCACCGGGTCCGCGTCAGGCCGCATAGCGCTCGAGCACCTTCCGCATCCGCTCCATGGCGCCGGCGAACACCTCGGGCTCGCGGGCCAGGGCCAGGCGGATGAAGCGCTCGCCCTTCTCCCGGGTGTTCCAGTAGAAGAACGTGCCGGGCAGGACGTACACCTCCTCGTCGAAGAGGACGGCCTGCAGCTGGGTGGCGGTCAGGTGGTCCGCGGTGATCCGGAACCAGGCGACGCTGGTCCCGACGACCGGCTCCTGGAACTCCAGGACGGTGCCGGCGAGGGCGGCTCGGGCGGCGTCGCCGTTGGTCGTGATGATGTCGCGCACGGAGGCGAAGCCGTCGGTGATGGAGTCCTCGACGTACTGCGTGACCATGTTGAGGACGAAGGGCGAGACGTTCAGGAGGACGCTGGTGTGGAGGTTGTACACCTCCTCCTGGATGTCCCGGCTGGCGGTGATCATGGCGCACTTGGCGTCCTGGATCGGCCAGGTCTTGCCGGTGTCCTCCATGACCATGTACGTGACGCCGGACTCCTCCAGGAGCCGGTAGATGTCCACCCGGCCGATGCCCTCGTCACAGAGCGCGAAGGACGCGAAGCAGAAGTCCATGACGAGGACCTTGTCGTGGTCCACGCAGTAGCGGACCACCTCGCGGAAGCCCTCCAGCTTCTCGGCGAGGAGGGTGAACCCGGTCGGGTTGTTGGGGTCGACGAGGTAGATCGCGTCCGCGTCGACCTGCTCGACGAGCCGGTCGTAGAGGGTGTCCTTGTCGTGCAGCGCCGACTCGGCGAGCGGGGAGATCGGCACCTGCATGTTGCGGAGCAGGTCGACCAGGTTGTCGAAGCAGGGCTCGACCAGCTGCACCGACTTGCCGCGCTGCTTCAGGAACATGCCGGCGACCATCGTCGACACGCTGGCGGAGTAGGAGAGGAGCGTGCGGTCCATGGCGCGGGCCGTGGGCTGCTGGTGCAGCCGGAAGAAGGCGTCCAGGAACTGGCGCTCGAAGTGCGCCTGCTGCTTCGACTCGGACTCGTGCCACAGCTCGGGGAGCCGCGAGACGATCCGCTCCTGGGAGGAGGACTGACGCTGGTGAGTGTGCGCGTCGGCCAGGTTGAACCGGGTCTTCAGGGCTTCGATCTCGTGCTGGGTGAGGTCGACGAACGTGCTGACGTCTGCCTTGTCGGTCAACGACATGAAGAACTCCCGCTGTCGATACGAATCTCCGTCCGGAATTCCGGCGGCGTGAATGACTGTAGGAGCTTCGGCCGTTCTTGCGAATAACGGCCGGGTCACGCATTTAATAATCACCGCGATGTTCTGAACGCCGAAAAAGGGAACGACGGAAAGGCATTCCGTGAATCGGAATGCCTGCCGTCGTTCCCTTTTCCGGGCCCCCTTGCGAGGGCTTTTCAACTATTCAGTGGCGGCCCGCAGCAGGATGTCCTCGTACACCTTCGGGTCGTCCGAGCCGATCACCGGCCAGCCGATGCCGTACGCGCCCTCCCAGCCCACGTCGATGCCCGGGTTGGGGTGGTCGGAGCCGTCGGGCAGGAACAGGTGCGGGCTGCAGTTGACCCGGTCGCTCGCGGACAGCGCCGCCTGGTCCGCCAGCGTCCGGCGCGCCCGCCCGTCGTCCAGCGCCTCGGTGAGGGCGCCGACGTCGACGACACCGGTGTCCGCGGCCACGTCCAGGATGACCTTGCGGTGGCTGATGCAGCGGGACTCGGCCCAGAACGCCCGGCGCAGCCCGAGGTCGAGCCGCTCGGACGCGTTCAGGCTCTGCTCCTTGGCGGCGAGCACCGCTTCGAGGGCCGGGAGGGTCGTGGAGGGGTAGAGCCAGTCCTTGGCCTGCCAGAGCTGCCAGCCGGCACCCGGCTCCAGGGCGGCCATCCGGGCCACCTCGCTGTCCGTGCCGGGGCGCGGGCTCGGGGCGTCGTTGAGCAGTTCCAGCGGGAAGGCCCGCAGGTCGAAGGAGACCTGCTCCTCCAGGCCGAGCCGGGCCCGGGTGGCGTGCAGCCGGTGGATCGCGATGTGCGCGAAGGAACACCAGATGTCGGAGAAGACGGTGACGACTCCGCGCGGCGGGGTGAGGTCCGCGGTCGTCGGGTCGGCGGTGGTCGGGTCGGGCATGGTTCTCCTCGGTTCGTACGCGGGCGGAGCGGGAAGCTCAGCCGGCGGGGGACTCGACGGCGTCGAGCGCCGCCTCCAGGTCGAGGTCGGCGTCGGGCAGCCAGGCGGGCAGGGAAGGTATACGGGCCATCGCCTCGAACAGCCGGGGCACGGCGTCCTCGCGGACGGTCGGCCCATGGGCGCTCAGCAGCTTCGCGGGGCGCAGGGCGGCCAGCTCGCGCACCGGCCGGAGGAACTTCGCCTCGTCGACGAGCGCGGTCCACGGGGCTATGGCCCGGTTCAGGACGTCGAATCCGTGGAAGAACTCCGCCTCGGAGAGATCGGCGAACTCCTGGCTGATTTCCTCGACGACGGTCCCGAAACTGTCGGAACTGTAGAGCGTTCCATCGGAATGGTCGAACACGGCGAGGGTGCCGGGTGAATCGAATGTGGGCGGCCGGTGAAAACTCAGCTCACGGTCGCCGACTTTGACCCGGCTTCCCGGATTCGCGGTGACCACCCGGTCCTGCGGAATGCCGAACTCTTCCGATATTCGCGTCAGCGATATGGCGTTGGCGAGCACGGTGGCGTTCGGCGCGGCCTCCAGGATCCGGGCGAGGGCGCCGGTGTGGTCGCGGTCGTCGTGGGTGACGACGACCCAGCGCAGATCGGCCGGCTCGACGAGCGACCAGAGGGAGTCGAGGAAGCCCTCCCGGTCGACGGGCATGCCGGTGTCCACGAGGAGCGGCTCGCCGGACCGGAGGAGGAAGGCGTTCACCGGCTGGTCGCCGAGGCCGGGGATGGGCAGCGCCGAGGGGAGGACGTGGAGGTCCGGCCCTGCGGTGTAGGACGCTTTCATGACACACCTTTCATGGCGCACCGTTTTCATGACGCGCCGTTCTCACGGCGCGCCCTGCGGGCCGTCGCCCCCGGGTGGGGTCCCGGGGGAGCGACGGCCTCGGTCAGACGAGCTGGATGGTCAGCGAACCGGCGATGAGCAGGGCGAGGCCCAGGGCGCGCGGCTTCGTGAGGGAGCGCTGGGGGAGCTTGAACAGGCCCTTGTGGTCGATCAGGGCCGAGGTGAGCTGCTGCCCGGTCACGGTGAGCGCGATGGTCACGGCCGCCCCGATGGAGGGGATGAGCAGGAAGGTGCCGGTGACGTAGGCGGCGGCGCAGGCGCCACCGAGCCAGCCCCACCAGGGCATTTTCTTCAGCGGGGCGATCTTGGGCTTCGGCGTCCTGCGGGTCGCGTAGAGCACGAGCAGGACGACGGCGATGGTGAAGGTCGCCACGGCGAAGCTGATCACGGCGACGGTGATGGGCTCCTTGATCTGGGCGCGCAGCTGGGCGTTGACCGCGCCCTGGACGGGCAGCACGGCACCGGCGACGACACCGAGCGCGAGCCAGCCGGCCCGGCCGGCGCTCGACATCCTGGGGGCGCCGGGAGGGGCGGCGGCCTTCATGCCCCGGATGATCACGACGATGCCGGCGAGGACGGCGACGGCGCCGACGACGATCCCGGCGCTCAGGTCCTTCCGCTCCAGGCCGAGGAGGCCGAAGAGGTCGAGGGCGAGCGAGGCGAACATCTGGCCGGTGACGAAGAGCCCGACGGCGGCGAGGGCGCCGAGCCGTGGGAAGAGCAGGATGCCGCTGGTGATGTAGAGCGGACTGGCCAGTCCGCCCAGCAGCTGCCAGGCCTCGACGTCGGGCAGTTTGCCGAGCGCGCCGAGGGCTCCGGCCACCAC
This sequence comes from Streptomyces sp. NPDC002057, assembly GCF_040296665.1. NCBI lineage: Bacteria > Bacillati > Actinomycetota > Actinomycetes > Kitasatosporales > Streptomycetaceae > Streptomyces > Streptomyces sp. NPDC002057. Next base: position 124,762 of record NZ_JBEOXR010000011.1, on the reverse strand, counting down.
CGCGAGCACGGTCAGCAGACCGGTCGCGACGCCGAGCTGGATGGTCGAGGCGCCGTACGGGGTGCCGACGGCCGAGTTGAGCTGGAGGTTCACCGAGGCCTGGACGGCCAGGAGGCAGCCGACCAGCAGGGCCGCGGCGAGGAGCGCGGTGTGCATCTTGATCTCCCTGGGGCGGGATGGCGAGCGGGTAAGTGGACACTGAGTCCGTTTAGCATGCCATGGGACACCGCAAACGGACAAGGTGTCCACTTAGCTCCAGGGGAAGTAAGGTCTGGTCCATGAGCGACGACGAGCAGCGCGGTCGTGGAGCCGCCTCCGTGCACCGGGTCGGCGGGCTCCTTGGCGATCTCCAGGCCGCGGACGAACAGCCGGTCGCCCCGCGCAGACGCGCGGACGCGGAACGCAACCGTGCCCAGATCCTGGCCGCGGCCGAGCAGCTCTTCGCCGCACAGGACCCGCGGACGGTCACCATGGACCGGATCGCCAAGGCCGCCGGCGTGGGCCGCGCCACGCTCTACCGGAGCTTCCCCGACCCGTCGTCGGTCGCCGTCGCGCTGCTCGACGAGCACGAGCGCCGGCTCCAGGGGCAGCTCATCTACGGCCCGCCACCGCTCGGGCCCGGCGCTCCGGCGGGGGAGCGGCTCGCCGCGTTCTACCTGGCGATGCTCGATCTGCTCGAACGTCATCTGCCGCTGGCGCTCGGCGCGGAGACCGGCCCCGCGCGCTTCCGGACCGGCGCCTACGGCTTCTGGCGCGTCCACGTCCGCACCCTGCTCGTCGACCACGGGGTCCGTGACCCCGACCCGCTGATCGACATCGCGCTCAGCCCGCTGTCACCCGAGCTCTTCCAGTTCCAGCGGCACGAACTCGGCCTCTCGACCGAGCGCATCGGCTGCTCCCTGGCGGACTTCGCCCGTCAGCTGCTGCGATCGGGAGAGTGAACCGGAGCCCCGGCCGCCGGGCCGGGGCGGGCGGGGGCCGACGGGCGGACCCGGACCCGGGATCGGGCCGGTTCGGTTCGGGCCGGTTCGGTTCAGTTCGGGCCGGGTCGGGTCGGGACGGAACGCGGATCCGCGGTCGCGGTGGGGCGGAGGGCGGATCCGCGCGGGGGCGGGCCTCGGCGAGGGCGGCCTCGGCGAGGGTGGGGGGCCGTCGGACCCGATCGGCGGGGCGCCCTAGGCGCCGCGCGGGCGGCCGGTCGGGTGGACCAGGCCCGGCAGGATCAACTGCCAGATGCGGAAGAGCCGTTGCTCCGCGGGGCCGCGCAGCGCCCCGTTCTCGGCGGTCCTGGGCTCGGTCGTGGGCCAGAACTCGTCGCCGGGCGGATGGGGGCGGCGCATCTCCAGCTCGACCCCGGTGATCACATAGCCGAGGAGCGCGGCCACCGCGGTGGCGTCCACGCCCGGGCGCAGGGCCTTCTCGGCCTCGGCGAAGCGCGCGAGACGCGAGACCTCGCGCCGCCAGGGGCAGTCCCCGGAGAGCCCGGGGTCGGTTAACTGCAGCTCGCGCGCGAGGCGTTCGCCGGCGCGCGCCATCGGATCGGTCTCGAAGAGCCGGATCAACGCGTGCGTGGCGAGCACCAGTTTGTCGATCGCGGTGCCCCCCACGCCCTCCGTGGACAGACAGGCCGATTCGACCGTGATCCGCGTGACCGCGTGGGCCCGCCCGCGGACCGCCGTCGCCAGATCCGCCTTCGTCGCGAAGTGGAAGACGAGCGCGCCCGTGGTCACCCGTGCCTCACCGGCGATCCTCGCCAGGGACGCCCGCTCGTAGCCGAGCCCGTCGAACACCCTCGCGGCCGCCGACAGGATCTCCTGTCTCGTCCGCTCCGCCCGCTGTTGAATCGCCATGAGCTCCCCCGTCGGCTTGCGAGAAGGTGCCGGAGCGTGATGTTCCGGCCCGCGCCTGTGACCGACTCGAAACTATCCGGCCGGGAGGCCACGAAACGTGGCCTCTCGACCCACCGGCCGAAACTGGGGCTTGACGGGCATCTCCCTTCCAGGTCGAGAGCGCCGCCCCGGCGCCGCCCCTCCGTGAAGTGACCGGAACCGGGGGTATGGCCTGTCAGGTGGATTCGGCCGTTCCGGAGGCGGCGGAGGACCGCGGCCGCGAGCGGGAAACGGCCACCCCCGCGAGGCACAGCGCGCCCCCGGCCAGCGTGAGCAGCCCCGGCAGCTCACCCAGGAACACCCAGGCCATCAGGACGACGAGCGCGGGTACGGCGTACGTCGTCGCTCCCATGCGTCCCGCGGTCGTACGGGCCAGGGCGTAGGCCCAGGTCGTGAACGCGAGCGCGGTCGGGAAGACCCCCAGGTAGATCATGTTCAGGGTCGCGGACAGCGGCGCGCGCCCGGCCTCCTCGACCAGTCGCCCGGCGAACGGCAGGCACGCCACCGCCCCCACCAGGCACCCGAAGGTCGTCACCTGGAGCGCGCTGCCGTGGGCGAGCGCGGGCTTCTGGGCCACGACCCCGCCCGCGTACGCCATCGCCGCGAGGACGCAGAGCAGCACCCCGAGGACCGACGCGTGCCCGCCCGCGGACGAACGGGACATCGACAGGCCCACGGCCACCGCGCCCGCGAAGGACACCGCCATGCCCGCGAGCAGCCGGGGCGGCAGGGACTCCTTCAGGAACCGCGCGCCGAGCAGGGCGATCAGGATCGGCCCGATGTTCACCACCATCGCCGCCGTGCCCGCGTCGACCTCCTGCTCGCCCCAGTTGAGCACCACCATGTACACCCCGAACCAGAGCAGGCCCGAGACCACGATCCCCGGCCAGGCCGCCCGGGGCGGCAGCCCCTCGCGCCGGACCAGGAGCACGGCCCCGAGGACCAGGACCCCGGCGAGCAGCCGCCCGAGCGCGAGGGCCCCGGGGGAGTAGGCCGCCCCCGCGCTGCGGATGGAGACGAAGGCGGAGGCCCACAGGACGACGGTGACACCGGCGGCGGCGAACGCGAGCCGCGAGGATTGCTTCTGCATGGCTCGACCGTAGGGTGCGGACACTTCGGCGCTCACCGCACTGTCGCCCGCCCGGTTCACCGCAGCTCCGCCGGGGCGATGCCCAGGGACGCGCGCAGCGCGTTCTCGCCCGCCTCGGTCACCTTCACGGCCCGCTCGGACCCGATCCGTACGCACCACCCGGCGTCCAGCGCGTGCCGGCACAGCTCGGCGCCCGCGACCCCCGCGAGGTGCGGCCGCCGCTCGGTCCAGTCGAGACAGCCGCGCGCGACGGGCCGCCGCCCCCGGCGTACGAGGGGGATGCCCAGCTCGTCGAACCAGGCCAGGCCGCGGTCCGTGAGCGCGAACCCGGTGTCCTGGCGCAGCAGTCCGCGCGCGGTCATCGCCTCGGTGACGGTGATGCCCAGCCGTCCGGCGAGATGGTCGTAGCAGGTGCGGCCCCGGGCCATCGCCCGTCCGGCGCTCGCGGCCCGCAGCGAGCGGGGCGGCGCGGTCACCGCCGGCTCGGAGCGGGCGGCCAGCTCCTCGACGAGGTGCGCGATCGCGGGGTCGGCGAGCCGTACGTACCGGTGGCGGCCCTGGCGTTCCTGCGTCAGTACGCCGCCGGTGACGAGCTTCCCGAGGTGTTCACTGGCGGTGGAGGGCGCCACGCGCGCGTGCCGGGCGAGTTCCCCGGCGGTCCAGGCCCGTCCGTCGAGCAGGGCGAGCAGGAACGCGGCGCGGGTCTCGTCCGCGAAGAGCGCCGCGAACGCGGCGAGGTCACTGGCAGCCATGCGTCCAGCGTCCCGCACTCACGCTTCGGCGGAGGCCGAACCGTCACCCGACGACGCCCGGGAGACCCGGCCCCGCCCCGTGCCCCGGTCCTCGCCCACCCCCGTGCCCCGGCCCGCGCTCCCCGCCCCGTCCCGACCCTCGCCCCGTGCCTCGTACTGGAGCCGCAGTCCGTCGAGCAGTGCCCGCAGACCCGTGTCGAAGGCGCCCTCGTCGACCTTCTGGCGGTGCTCCGCGAGGAGGTGCGCCTGGCCGAGGTGGGGGTAGTCGGCGGGGTCGTAGGCCGTCTCGTCGTCCACGAAGCCGCGGGCGAAGGAGCCGAGGGCGGAGCCGGTGATGAAGTACCGCATCAGCGCGCCGATGGAGGTGGCCTGGGCGGGCGGCCACCCCGCCCGGACCATCGCGCCGAAGACGGCGTCCGCGACGCGCAGGCCCGCCGGGCGGCGCCCGGGGCCCTGGGCGAGGACCGGCACGATGTGCGGGTGGTCGGCGAGGGCCGCGCGGTAGGAGACGGCCCAGTCGTGCAGCGCCGTCAGCCAGTCGCGCCCGTCGGACTCCGCGAACATCGACAGGTCGATCTTCGCGCTGACCGCGTCGGCGACCGCGTCGAGGATCTCGTCCTTCGTGCGGAAGTGGTTGTAGAGCGAGGGTCCGCTCACCCCGAGCTCGCCCGCGAGGCGCCGGGTCGAGAGCGCGTCGAGCCCTTCCGCGTCCACGAGCGCGCCCGCCGTCTCGACGATGCGGTCTCGGCTGAGCAGGGGCTTGCGCGGTCGGGCCATGGCGCACATAGTAGGCCTGCGCAATAAAACTAGCAGTGGTAATTAATGAGCGACCGGGCGGCGCCCGGGTGAGGGGTGACACGGTGGATCTGGCGCTGAGCGAGGAGCAGGAAGCCGTCCGGCGGCTCGCCGAGGACTTCGTCGCACGCGAGGTCACCCCGCACGCCGTCGCGTGGGACCGGGCCGAGGAGGTCGACCGGGCGATCGTGCGGAAGCTCGGCGCCGTCGGCTTCCTCGGACTCACCGTCCCGGAGGAGTACGGCGGTTCGGGCGGCGACCACCTCGCGTACTGCCTCGTGACCGAGGAGCTGGGCCGCGGCGACTCCTCGGTGCGCGGCATCGTCTCCGTCTCGCTCGGCCTGGTGGCCAAGACCGTCGCCTCCTGGGGCACCGAGGAGCAGAAGCGGAGCTGGTTGCCCCGGCTCGCGTCCGGCGAGGCGCTCGGCTGCTTCGGTCTCACCGAGCCCGGCACCGGATCCGATGCGGGCAACCTCGTCACCCGGGCGGTGCGGGACGGCGACGACTACGTCGTCAACGGCACCAAGATGTTCATCACCAACGGCACCTGGGCCGATGTCGTGCTGCTCTTCGCCCGCACCGGCGACACCCCCGGTCACAGGGGCGTCTCCGCCTTCCTCGTCCCCGCCGACACCCCCGGCCTCACCCGCCGCCCGGTCCACGGCAAGCTCGGCCTGCGCGGCCAGGCCACCGCCGAACTGGTCCTGGAGGACGTCCGCGTCCCGGCCGCCGCGCTGCTCGGCCCCGAGGGCAAGGGCTTCACCGTGGCCATGTCCGCCCTCGCCAAGGGCCGCATGTCGGTCGCGGCGGGCTGTGTCGGCATCGCCCAGGCCGCCCTCGACGCCGCCGTGCGGTACGCGGGGGAGCGCGAGCAGTTCGGAAAGCCCATCGCCTCGTACCAGCTCGTGCAGGAACTCATCACCGACATCGCCGTCGACGTGGACGCCGCCCGGCTGCTGACCTGGCGGGTCGCCGATCTGATCGACCGGGGCCAGGACTTCGCCACCGCCGCCTCGAAGGCGAAGCTGTACGCCTCCGAGGCCGCCGTCCGCGCCGCGAACAACGCCCTCCAGGTCTTCGGCGGCTACGGCTACATCGACGAGTACCCGGTCGGGAAGCTGCTCCGCGACGCACGCGTCATGACCCTGTACGAGGGCACCAGCCAGATCCAGAAGCTCATCATCGGCCGGGCGCTGACGGGGGTCTCCGCCTTCTGAGGTCTGAGTACCGGGCTGAGTACGCGGACGGATGTGGCGCCTGCCACATCCGCCCGATGCTGTGCCCATGAGCGACACACCGGTCAAGCAGCAGAACACCGCCGCCTACTACATGCAGGCCGTCATCTCCTTCGGGATCGCGATCACGGCCGTGTCCATCGGGATCTACCAGCTCGACGCGAGCGCCTGGGTCCGCGCCTTCCTCGCCGTCTCGGTCCTCTACCTCACGACCTCGGCCTTCACGCTCGCCAAGGTCGTCCGCGACCGGCAGGAGGCCGGCCAGATCGTCAGCCGGGTCGACCAGGCCCGGCTGGAGAAGCTCCTCGCCGAGCACGACCCCTTCCAGAAGCTCTGAGCCGTCGACCGCCGCCCATCGCCACCGCCCACCGCTACCGACCGCTGCCGATCGACAGCGATCGGTGTCGATCGGCATCGATCGGGCATCGATCTCTAAGCGCTTGCTCACCCTCGTTGTATGGTGTTCGTCCTGACGGGGTCCGAGAGGGAGTGTGGGATGAGCACGGCGGAGCAGACGCCCGGGGGCGAGGACATGCCCTGGGGCGAGGTCACGCCCGAGGCGGCCCGGCGACTGCTGGTGGCCGCCGTCGAGGCGTTCGCCGAGCGCGGCTACCACGCCACCACCACCCGGGACATCGCCGGCCGCGCCGGCATGAGCCCGGCCGCGCTCTACATCCACTACAAGACCAAGGAAGAGCTGCTCCACCGGATCAGCCGGATCGGTCACGACAAGGCCCTGGAGATCCTCCGGGCCGCGGCCGGCGGCGACGGCACGGCCGCCGACCGCCTCGCCGACGCCGTGCGCTCCTTCGTCCGCTGGCACGCCGAGCGCCACACCACCGCGCGGGTCGTCCAGTACGAGCTCGACGCCCTCGGCGCCGAGCACCGCGCCGAGATCGTCGAGCTGCGCCGCGAGTCCGACGCCGCGGTGCGCGGGATCATCAACGAGGGCGTGGCGGCGGGCGAGTTCGACGTGCCGGACGTCCCCGGCACCACGGTCGCCGTGCTCTCCCTCTGCATCGACGTCTCGCGCTGGTTCAACACCCAGGGACGCCGGACGCCCGACGAGGTCGGCGCGCTCTACGCCGACCTCGTCCTCAGGATGGTCGGCGCTCAGAAGTAGTAGCGGGACACCGACTCGGCGACGCAGACGGGCTTCTCGGCGCCCTCGCGTTCCACGGTCACGGCCGCCGTCACCTGCACGCCGCCGCCCGCCTCCTCGACCTTCGTCAGGACGGCCGTGGCGCGCAGCCGCGAGCCGACCGGGACCGGGGAGGGGAAACGCACCTTCTCGGTGCCGTAGTTGATGCCCATCTTCATGCCCTCGACGGACAGGATCTGCGGGACGAGGACCGGCAGCAGGGAGAGCGTCAGATAGCCGTGCGCGATGGTCGCGCCGAACGGCCCGTCGGCGGCGCGCTCCGGGTCGACGTGGATCCACTGGTGGTCGCCGGTGGCCTCGGCGAAGAGGTCGATGCGCTTCTGGTCGATCTCCAGCCAGTCGCTGTGCCCCAACTGCTCGCCGACCCCCGCGCGCAGTTCCTCCGCGGAGGTGAAGATCCTCGGCTCGGCCATGTCCCTGCTCCCTCTCGTCACGCTTCCTCCGGCTCTCCGGCTCCCCGTCCCGGGCTCCCCGGTCGCGCTGTCTAAGCGCTTGCTCAGCATGTGGGGGTGAGGGGCGCCCTGTCAACGGATCCGTGGGGGGTGGCGCCGGCCGACCAGTAGGGTTGACGGGGTGCCGCAGATTCCAGAGAAGATCCACGAACTCAGCGTCGGTCAGCTCTCCGCCCGTAGCGGGGCCGCCGTCTCCGCCCTGCACTTCTACGAGGCCAAGGGGCTCATCAACAGCCGCCGTACCACCGGCAACCAGCGCCGCTACGGCCGCGACACCCTGCGCCGGGTCGCCTTCGTCCGGGCCGCGCAGCGGGTGGGCATCCCGCTGGCCACGATCCGCGAGGCGCTCTCCCAGCTCCCGGAGGAGCGCACGCCCACCAACGAGGACTGGGCCAGGCTCTCGGCCGCCTGGCGCACCGAGCTCGACGAGCGCATCAAGCAACTGGGCCGGCTCCGCGACCACCTGACGGACTGCATCGGCTGCGGCTGTCTGTCGCTGGAGAACTGCGTCCTGTCCAACCCCGACGACGCCTTCGGCGAGCGGATGGCCGGCTCCCGCCTGCTGCCGATCCGCCGGACCGCCTCGGACGAGGACAACGGCTAGGCCGGAGGCGCCGCCCTCCTCCGGGGCCGGCCCGTGCCGGTCGACCGGCACGGGGTCGCGCCCCGGCGTTCACGCCGCCGAGGCCAGCGACCGGATCCGCTCCCCGCGGGCGCGGGCCAGTGCCCCGGACGTGAGAACCGAGCGCGGTACGCCGACCCCGCAGTCCCCGCACACCGGGCCGAGCCACGGCTCGGGGGCGTCGCCCGGACCGGCCCACGCGATCCGGGGTCCCGCGCACACCGGGCACCCCTCGCCCGGTCCGCGCTCCAGGGCCGTGATCAGCCTCCGCAGCACCTCCGGCAGCGGGTCCGACGGGTGCACGGCCGGATCGCCGCACTTCACCACCCCGTTGCCGCCCCAGACCCGCCGGTGCCAGTCGTCGAGCGCACCGGGCCTGCGCAGGCCCTCGTACTTCTCCCGCCGCCGCCGGGCGGCGAACCTCTCCTCGTACGCGAGCCACAGGGCCCGCGCCTCCTCCAGCTCGTCGAGCGCGGCGATCAGCCGCCCGGGGTCGAGCTCCCGGTCCTCGGGTCCGAACCTGTGCCTGCGGCACAGGTGGTCCCACGTCGCCCGGTGCCCGTACGGCGCGAACCGCTCCAGACACTTGCGCAGGGAGTACCTGCGCAGGGCCGTGTCGCACCCAGGATCGCGCACCTGTCTCGCGAGACTCCGGAAACCGGCCATCTCCCGCCACCTCCGTCGCTGGTCCTTCCGCGGTATCAGAGGGACGAACGAGCGCGCTCCGGTGTTCCATCGAAATTCGGATGGGACCCATCAACGGTGCGCGAGGTGCTCCTGGGAACCGGTGGAACCGAGCCGTCCGGTGAGGTCCGCCGACCCGTCTAGCGGCCGGTGCGGGACGCCGAGACCACCACCCGGGCCAGCTCGGGGCGGCAGACGTCGCCGTGCGAACGGACCACGTCCGCCACGTCCACGTTCACGCACCCCGAGGCCGGCACCCCCTGGCGCAGCACCGTCGCCAAGGTCCGCACCACCGTCCCCGGCACCGCCTGGACACCGTCGTGCCCGATCGCGCCCCAGCGCGGATCACCGACGCCGAGCAGCCCGGCCGGGGCGCCGCCCGAGGCCCCGGAAGGCCCGGCTCCGGAGGGCGCGGTCCCGGAGGGCGCGGCCCCGGAACGCCCGGCCGGTTCCGCGCCGAGCCCTTCCGCGCCGAGCCCTCCCGCGCCGAGCCCTTCCGCCCCCGGCCGTTCCGCGCCGATCGACGCCGAGTCGCCCACGAGCCGGGAGGCCAGCGGGTACATCACCCCGAGCGCCGTGTCGTGCCGCGAGTAGCAGGCCACCACGGGCCCCCGGACCCGCTGCCGCACGTCCCGCAGCGAGCCGGACCGCCCGGCGTCGTGCGGCAGCCGCGCGGCGAACGCGTAGTGGGAGAAGGCCCCCTGGAGGAGGGTCACCGAGGCCACCGGACGTGCCCCCGTCGGCAGCCCCTTCAGGGCGTACGCGACGAGCCGGGCGCCCATGCTGTGGCCCACCAGGTGGACGCGGAGGCCGGGGGCGGCCCGGGAGACCTCACCGAGCAGCGGTCCCAGGCCGAGCTCGCCGACCTGCCCGGCCCGCTTCTTCATCACGTAGTACGTGGCCTGCCGCAGGACCTCCCTGGCGCCCTTCCAGTACCGCTTGAGGCCCTCGCCGAATCCCTCGGCGCGAGCACCCTCCGTCGCCTCCACCGCCTCCGTGAACCGCGCGCACACCTCCACCGGGTCCGCGACCAGGAACTCCGGCACCCGCTCCCCGGCCCCGGCCGCGACCTCCCGGCCGCCGTCGGGCGCGAGGTCCGTCAACTCCCGCAGCAGCGCGCCGAACTCGGCGAACGCGCTCTCCTCCGCCGGTGCCGTCACGAGGAGTTCCGTGAGCCGGTCGAGGACCGGCTCCTTCTCCGGGAGGACCCGCACGAGGGCCCGGTAGTCGGGGACCGGCTCGTCCGTGAACATCATCGAGGGCCAGATCACCCCCGCGTACCCCGCCTCGACCCCGGGCGCGAGCAGCCCGGGGAAGGGGGCGAAGAAGTCCGAGCAGAGCCGGGTCGCGCCCGACGGCGAGCTGTTCCACCCGTGCGCGAACAGCACCAGGTCGGAGACGCCCTGCCGGGCGAGCCCGGCGAGAGCCGACGCCTGCCCCGGGGGGCCGTCGCCGTCCTTGTCGAAGGTGATCTCCCGGTAGGGCTCCACGCTCATTCCGGCCACGGCACGACCGTCCCTCCGCTTCGAGGGGGCCGCAGCGCCGAGTGCGCCCCGTGCGCGGGCGGCGGCTCCACCGCCAGCATGCCCGCGCACGGGCCCGTCCAGACGTGCGGCGGGCGGTCAGCGCAGCCGGGCCGCCGAGATCCGGGGGAAGTGGATCAGGAGGTCGTACGAGGAGGAGAGCCGTACGGGCACGGTGTCGCCCGGCCAGGGGTACGCGGTGCCGATGCTCCGGGTCGGCCGGGCCGTCCCGAGCCAGTCGCGCGCCACCGGAGTCGTACGGCGGAGGTCCAGGTAGAAGGGGGTGGACGAGACCCGGTCCAGTGTGTGGGCGCCGCTGTCGGGGCCGAGCGGTCCGACGGTGAAGGGCCGGAGCGGCTCGCCCGGGGCCTCGGTGTCGTGCGCGTTGAAGGAGCCCTGCCCGAAGGTGGCGCCCACGCTCACGTAGTCCCGGCCGAGCATGTCCCGCAGGAACGCGCCCTGGAGCCGGGGGTACTGGTCCGGCCTCGGTGTCACGTACCCGACGTGGCCGTTGTGCGCGGAGAGCAGGACCCGGTCGCCGGTCTTCCGCTGCCACCACACGGTGTTCTCGGCCATGATCCGGTCGCGGTAGAGCATCGCCGCGGCGATCCCCTCCGGCGTCGCGATGTCATGGGCGAGCTCCGTGCCGACCTGGGCGATCGCACGCGCGTGCTGCACGGCCCAGGCGTACGCCTCCCGCGCCCCGGGGCCCTTGCCGGGCCGCTGGCGCTCCAGGAGGGCGAGGGCCCGGTTCACGTCGCCGGACATCCGCTTCCGCTCGGCGAGCGGCCGGTTCATGTACCCCGTCATCCACTCCTCGACCCCGCCGGTGGGCCGCGAGCCCCGGTACAGCTCCTGGAAGCGGGGGAGGAGCGCGGGACGGTTCCGGGCCACGTACGAGGTCACGGCGTCGAAGACGTTCCCGCCCGCGTAGCCGAGGTCGTTGCCCATGAAACGGACCTGGTGATCGGGGTGGAGCCGGTTGTGCTGCCGCATCCAGCGGAAGAGGTCGAGGTACTCCTCGGTGTTCCAGAGGCGGTACGACTCCTGGAACTCGTCCCGCATGATCGCCCGGATGTCGCCGCGGCCGGTCCGCACCCACTCGTCGACGAGCAGCCCGGTGGACCAGGGGGCCTCCAGGGCGAAGGTGGTGAAGCCCTGCCGCTCCACGAGGTGTTCGAAGATCCGGTGCTTGGCCGTGAAGAACTCCGCCGAGCTGTGGGTGGCCTCGCCGATGCCGACGACCTTGGCCGAGCCGATCATCCGGTCGAGCGGGCGCAGGTCGGTCAGGGGCTGCGCGGTGCGGGCGAGTTCACGCGCGGGATCGGGAGCGGCCGGGGCCGCCGCGGCGCCGGCGGCGGGCGCCAGGGAGCCGAGACAGGCGGCGACCAGCAGCCCGACGAGGGGCAGCCGACGCCGTAACGGGGAGTGGGCGGAACGGGAGGAACGGAAGGGGCTGGAAAGGTTCATGGGACAAGCGTCGTCGGCGGGATGCCCCGGAGGACATCCCGCCCGCACCCCTGTGGACCGGGGGACAACCCCACCGGCCCGGGCGCGGCGCCGCGAACCGGGCCGGGACAACCCCCCTCACCGGTACAGCAGATACTCCCTCCGCACCGCCCGGAAGGCCGACAGGTCCGCCTGCCAGGCCTCCACGGTCCCGTCCACGTCCGCGCCCGCGTCGATCAGCGTCCGGACCCGCGTCGAGCCGGTCAGCTTGTCGATCCAGTTGTCCGGCCGCCAGGCGAAGCCGGGCCACGAACTCCGGGCGGTGATCAGGAGCCCGATCCCGGTCCGTACCGGGTCGAAGGACGCCCGGTCGTGGACGTGCAGCTGCACCCCGCCGACGGTCCTGCCCTGGAACTTGGAGAAGGTCGGCGCGAAGTACGCCTCGCGGAACCGGACCCCCGGCAGCCCGAGGGCGTTCGCCGCCTCCGCCCACCTCCGGTCGATCCCCTCGGCGCCGAGCAGTTCGAAGGGGCGGGTGGTGCCCCGCCCCTCGGAGAGGTTCGTCCCCTCGAAGAGACAGGTGCCGGAGTAGACGAGCGCGGTCTCCGGCGTCGGCATGTTCGGGCTGGGCGGCACCCAGGGCAGCCCGGTGGAGTCGAAGAACTCCGTGCGCCGCCACCCCGTCATCCGTACGGTCTCCAGGGCGACCGGCGTCGTCAGGAACTCGCCGTTGAAGAGCCGGGCCAGCTCGGCCACGGTCATGCCGTGCGCCTGCGCGATCGGCTCCCGCCCGACGAAGGTGGCGAAGGCCCGGTCGAGGACGGGGCCGAGCGCCGCCCGCCCGGTGACCGGGTTCGGCCGGTCCAGGACGACGAGCCGCTTCCCGGCGAGGGCGGCGGCCACCATGCAGTCGTACAGGGTCCAGATGTAGGTGTAGAAGCGGGCTCCGACGTCCTGGATGTCGAAGACGACCGTGTCCACCCCGGAGGCGGTGAAGACGTCCGCGAGCGGCTGTCCGCTCTTCAGGTACGTGTCGTAGACGGGCAGTCCGGTCGCCGGATCGTCGTACCGCCCCTCCGAGCCGCCCGCCTGCGCCGTGCCGCGGAAGCCGTGCTCGGGGCCGAAGACGGCGGCCAGGTCGACGCGTTCGTCGGCGTGCATCACGTCCACGATGTGCCGCGCGTCCCGGGTGATGCCGGTGGGGTTGGTGACGACGCCGATCCGTTCGCCGGCGAGGAGGGCGTACCCGTCGTCCGCGAGCCGCTCGAAGCCGGTCCGCAGCCGCCCGCGCGCGGGGGGTCCCTCCGCCGCCGAGGCGGTGGGGGCGGCGGCCGCCACCGCCCCCAGGGCGCCCCCTGCGGCCAGCAGACTCCGTCGCGACAGGCTCATGCGGAAACCTCCTCGATCGCCGTCCCCGGCCGGGGCGCGTGACATGGGCACGCACGCTAGCGCTCCTGACGCCGCTGGGGAACGAGGCGTGCGGGACGGGTCCGGTACGACCCTTCCCCGATCCCTTCCCTCTCTACATACCGACCGGTTAGTCTGCCGAGCGGAACGTCATGCCGTACGGCACGGGGAGAGGTGGATCACGCCATGAGCGCGGGTACGGGCACGGGTACGGGCACGGGTACGGACGGGAACGCGGGCGGCGTCCGGGGCGCCGGAGTCGTCGTCACGGGAGCGGGCGGCGGCATCGGCGCCGCCCTCGCCCGCCGGTTCGCCGCCGAGGGGGCCCGGGTCGTCGTCAACGACCTCGACCCCGAACGCACCAAGGCCGTCGCCGAGGAGATCGGCGCCCTCGCCGTCCCGGGCGACGCCTCCGCCGTCGTCGACGAGGCCCGCGAGGCCCTCGGCGGCACCGTCGACATCTGGTGCGCCAACGCCGGACTCTCCTCGCCCGGCGACGCCTTCGCCGACGAGGACGTCTGGGCCGCCGCCTGGGACGTCAACGTCATGGCCCACGTCCGCGCGGCCCGCGCCCTCCTCCCGGAGTGGCTGGAGCGCGGCAGCGGCCGGTTCGTCTCCACCGTCTCCGCCGCGGGCCTGCTCACCATGATCGGCGCGGCGCCGTACAGCGTCTCCAAGCACGGCGCCTACGCCTTCGCCGAGTGGCTCTCCCTCACCTACCGGCACCGCGGCCTCGCCGTCCACGCCATCTGCCCCCAGGGTGTCCGTACGGACATGCTCACGGCCGCCGGAACGGCCGGCGAGCTCGTCCTCGCCCCCACCGCCATCGAGCCCGAGGACGTCGCCGACGCCCTCCTCGACGCGATCGAGGCCGACCGCTTCCTCGTCCTGCCGCACCCCGAGGTGGCCGGTTTCTACCGCAACCGGGCCACCGACCCGGAGCGCTGGCTCACCACCATGAACCACGTCCAGCGGACCTGGGAGACGGGCACCCGTTAGCCGGCGCCCCGGCGGATGGGAAGATCTACCGGCGGGAACACGTTCCCCTGACCGAAAACGATCACCAAGGAAGGCGGCGGAGCATGGCCAGGACGACGGACGGGAGCGGCACACCCGTCCCCCAGAGGCTCCTCGCCGCCGCCACCCGGCTCTTCGCGGAGCAGGGGTACGACCGCACCTCCGTGCAGGAGATCGTCGAGGCCGCCGGTGTCACCAAGGGCGCCCTCTACCACTACTTCGGCTCCAAGGAGGACCTCCTCCAGGAGGTCTACGCCCGCGTCCTGCGCCTCCAGCAGGAGCGTCTCGACGCCTACGCGGACGCCGACGAGCCCATCGAGGTCCGGCTGCGCGCCGCCGCCGCGGACGTGGTCGTCACCACCATCGAGAACCTCGACGACGCCGCCATCTTCTTCCGCTCCATGCACCACCTGAGCCCGGAGAAGAACAAGCAGGTCAGGGCCGAGCGGCGCCGCTACCACGAGCGGTTCCGGGCCCTGGTCGAGGAGGGCCAGCAGGCCGGGGTCTTCTCGTCCGCGACCCCGGCGGACCTGGTGGTGGACTACCACTTCGGCTCCGTCCACCACCTGTCCACCTGGTACCGCCCGGACGGCCCGCTGGCGCCGCAGCAGGTCGCCGACCAGCTCGCCGACCTGCTGCTGCGCGCGCTCCGTCCCTGAGCCGCGGCTACAGGTACTTCTTCAGCTCCCGGTGGGCCAGCGACCGCTGGTGCACCTCGTCCGGCCCGTCCGCGAGCTTCAGCGTCCGCGCCGCCGCCCACAGCTCGGCCAGCGGGAAGTCCTGCGAGACCCCGCCCGCCCCGTGCGCCTGCACGGCCCGGTCGATGATGTCGACCACCGCGCGCGGGGTCGCGATCTTGATGGCCTGGATCTCGGTGTGGGCGCCGCGGTTGCCGACGGTGTCCATGAGCCAGGCCGTCTTGAGGACGAGGAGCCGGAGCTGCTCGATCGTCACGCGGGCGTCCGCGATCCAGTTCTGGACGACGCCCTGCTGGGCGAGCGTCTTGCCGAAGGCGGTACGGGAGACCGCGCGCCGGCACGTCAGCTCCACGGCCCGCTCGGCCATGCCGATGAGCCGCATGCAGTGGTGGATGCGGCCGGGGCCGAGCCGGGCCTGGGCGATGGCGAAGCCGCCGCCCTCCTCGCCGACGAGGTTCGAGGCGGGGACACGGACGTCGTGGAACACGACCTCGGCGTGACCGCCGTGGGAGTGGTCCTCGTAGCCGTACACCCGCATCGCCCGGCGGACCTCCACGCCGGGGGTGTCGCGCGGCACGAGGATCATCGACTGCTGGCGGCGGATGTCCGCGCCGTCGGGGTCGGTCTTCCCCATCACGATGAAGACCTTGCAGTCGGGGTTCATCGCCCCGGAGATGTACCACTTGCGGCCGCTGACGACGTACGATCCCCCGCTCTCGGCTCCGCCCGAGCGGGAGGTGCCCCCCTCGTCCCGCCGGATCCGGGTCTCGATGTTCGTCGCGTCGGAGGAGGCGACCTCGGGCTCGGTCATCGCGAAGGCCGAGCGGATCTCGCCCGCCAGGAGCGGCTCCAGCCACTGTTTCCTCTGCGCCTCGTCGCCGAACTGGGCGAGCAGCTCCATGTTCCCGGTGTCCGGGGCGGCGCAGTTGAGGGCGGTGGGGGCCAGGTGGGGGCTGCGTCCGGTGATCTCGGCGAGCGGCGCGTACTGGAGGTTGGTCAGCCCGGCCCCGTACGCGGCGTCGGGCAGGAAGAGGTTCCACAGACCCTGCCGCTTGGCCTCGGCCTTCAGCTCCTCGACGATCCGCGGGGTGTCCCACGGGGAGGGGAGCAGGGCCCGCTGTTCCTCGGCGACGGCCTCGGCCGGGTACACGTGCTCGTCCATGAAGGCGAGGAGTCTCGCCCGCAGTTCCTCGGTGCGGGCGTCGTACGCGAAGTCCATGGCGGATCAGCCTTCCTGGAGGGTGGTGAGGCCGTGCTCGATGAAGACGGGGACGAGTTCGCCGATGCGGTCGAAGCCGGCGCCGACGGTCCGGCCGAGGGTGTAGCGGTAGTGGATGCCCTCCAGGATCACGGCGAGCTTGAACCAGGCGAAGGCCGTGTACCAGGCGAGGGCGGAGGTGTCGCGGCCCGAGCGGGCGGCGTAGCGCTCGACCAGTTCGGCGGCGCTCGGATGCCCGGGGGCCGTGGCGGTCGTGGAGATGGGGGAGTCCGGCAGGTGGAGCGGCGTGCTGTACATGACGAGCAGGCCGAGGTCGGTGAGCGGGTCGCCGAGGGTGGACATCTCCCAGTCGAGGACGGCCCGGATGCGGTCGTCCCCGTCGATGAGGACGTTGTCGAGCCGGTAGTCGCCGTGGATCACGGTGGGCGGCGGGGAGACGGGCAGCGCGCGGCCGAGGGCGGCGTGCAGCTCGTCGATCCCCGCCAGGTCGCGTCCGCGCGAGGCGTCGAGCTGCTTGCCCCAGCGGCGCAACTGCCGGTCGAGGAAGCCCTCGGGGCGCCCGAAGTCGCCGAGCCCGACGGAGTCGGGGTCCACGGCGTGCAGGTCGACGAGGGTGTCGACCAGGCCGAGGACGGCGGCGCGGGTGCGGTCGGGGCCGAGCGGGGCGAGTTCGTCCGCCGAGCGGTACGGCGTGCCGTCGACGAACTCCATGACGTAGAAGGGCGCCCCGAGCACGGAGTCGTCCTCGCAGAGCAGCAGCGTCTCCGGGACGGGCACGTCCGTGGTGTGCAGGGCGCTGATGACGCGGTGCTCGCGCCGCATGTCGTGGGCGGTGGCGAGGACGTGGCCGAGCGGCGGCCGGCGGACCACCCAGCGGCCGGTGCCGTCGGTCACGACGTACGTCAGGTTCGACCGGCCGCCTTCGATCAGCCGGGCTTCGAGGGGGCCGGACACCAGCCCTGGCCGCTCGCGGTCGAGGAAGCGGCGCAGCTGCTCGGGGTCGAGACCTGGCGGCGGGGCGGAACTCATACGTGCGTACCTCCGGATCGGCTTCGGTCGGCGTTCATGATGACCGACCAGTCGGTATGTCGTCCAGGGGGGTGCCGGGAAAGCGCTGTGGATGCTCTGGTCTCCGGTCGAGTCTCTGAATAGAGTTCACATATGGATGCGAAGCTGATCGTCGACGAAGTCCGGCTGACCCCGATCCTCATCTCCGACCCGCCTCTCCTCAACGTCCAGGGGGTCCATCAGCCGTACACGCCCCGGCTCGTGGTCGAGGTGGTCACCAGGGGAGGGGTGAGCGGCCTCGGGGAGACGTACGGAGACGGCGTGTACCTGGACCTCGCGCGCCCGCTGGCGGAGGCGCTCCAGGGTCGACCGGTCACGGATGTGAACAGCCTCTTCGCGCTCGCGGAGAGCGCCGACACGGGCGCCGACGCGAACGCGAGCGCGAACGCGGGCGACGGCGGGGAGACCGGGCCGGGCCAGGCCTCCGGCGTCGACGCCGGAGGCCTGCGCGGTGTCCGGACCGCCGACAAGCTCCGCCTCTCCGTCGTCTCCGCCTTCGAGACCGCCTGTCTCGACGCCCTCGGCAAGTCCCTCGGCCTGCCCGTCCACGCCCTGCTCGGCGGCAAGGTCCGCGACACCGTCGAGTACAGCGCCTACCTCTTCCACCGCTGGGCCGCCCACCCCGGCGCGGACGCCTCGTCCCGGCCGGCGGACGACTGGGGCGCGGCCCTCGACCCCGCCGGCATCGTCGCCCAGGCCCGCCGCTTCGACCGCGAGTACGGCTTCCGGTCCTTCAAGCTCAAGGGCGGGGTGTTCGCGCCCGAACGGGAGGTCGCCGCGATCCGCGCGCTCGCCGAGGCGTTTCCCGGCCGCCCGCTCCGCCTCGACCCCAACGGCGCCTGGTCCGTGCGGACCTCCCTCGCCGTCGCGCGCGAACTGGAGGACGTGCTGGAGTACCTGGAGGACCCGGCGAGCGGCACCGACGCCATGGCCGAGATCGCCGCCGGCACCGACGTGCCGCTCGCGACCAACATGTGCGTCACCACGTTCGAGGAGGTCCCGGAGGCCTTCGCGAAGGGGGCGGTACGGATCGTCCTCTGCGACCACCACTACTGGGGCGGCCTCGGGCGCACCCGTGAACTGGCCGCCCTCTGCCGGACGTACGGCGTCGGGCTCTCCATGCACTCCAACACCCACCTGGGCATCAGCCTCGCCGCCATGACCCAGGTCGCCGCCACCCTGCCCGAACTGCGCCACGCCTGCGACACCCACTACCCGTGGCAGACGGAGGACGTCGTCACCACCCGCCCCGTCTTCCGGGACGGCCGGCTCACGGTCTCCGACGCGCCCGGCCTCGGCGTCGAGCTCGACCGGGCCGCCCTCGCCGCCCTGCACCGCCGCTGGCTCGACGACGACGGCACCCTGCGGGACCGCGACGACGCGGCGGCGATGCGCGTCGCGGACCCGGAGTGGCGCACGCCGGAGGTCCCCCGCTGGTGACCCCTGAACCAGGCGCCCGCCCCACCCCGTCCCGGCGCGCACGCGCGCGCGTGGCTCAGGCGTGGCAGGCCACCGGCACCCCGCCGTTCATCGCCGCCATGTCGCCGAAGACCGCCACCGGGTCGAGCGGCGACCCCTCGGCCAGCCCCTCCAGCTCGGCGTACGCCCGGTGCAGGTTCGCCACCAGGCGCTCGCTCTCCCGCCACGCGGCGAACTCGCCGAGTTCCGCCCGCCGCGCCGTCTCCAGCGGCGTCGCCCCGCGCGCGTACCCCTCGGTGGCCAGCTCCCGCACCCGGAGCAGATAGCGCTCCGTCGCGTCGTACGCCGACGGGTCGGTCACCCGGCCGTGGCCCGGCACGACCGTCGGCGCGTCGAGGGAGCGCAGCAGGTCGAGCGCGCGCAGGGAACCGGCGAGCGAACCCATCGGCAGGAAGGGGGTCCCGCCGTGGAAGACCAGGTCGCCGGTGAAGACGACACCCTGCTCGGGCAGGTGCACGATCGAGTCGCCCGTGGTGTGCGCGGGCCCCGGGTGGATCACCCGCACCTCGATGTCGCCGACGTACAGCGTCAGCCGCTCGCGGTACGTGACGGACGGCGGCAGGATGTCGACCTTCCCGAAGTCGGTCTGCGGCCACAGGAGATGGAGCTGGTGCCCGGCCGCGAGCTGCTCGCTCCGGCAGTTCTCGTGCCCGACGATCCGGGCCTCCGGCAGGAACACCCCGTTGCCGTAGGTGTGGTCGCCGTGGTGGTGGGTCGAGACGATGGTCCCCGGGAGCGGGAGGCCCTCGCCGAGGAGCGCCTCCCGCAGCCGTCGCGCCCGGCGCTCGGTCGCCGCGGTGTCGACGAGCAGCGACTCGCGGGCGTCGCCGAGGAATCCGGCGTTGTTCAGGCACCAGCCTCCGTCGGGCTGGACGAAGGCGTGGACGTTCGGTGCGAGCGCGACCACATAGGGATCGGTGGCAGACAAAGGGATTCCCCCGGATGAGAGCCCGACTGGACAGGGGAAGAGTGCCAGTCGGCCCTGACCCGGGGGAAGTCGGAGCGGCTCCGGGACCGGATCAGTGGTCGTCCCAGTGCCCGTCGTGCGCCGCGTGCCGGTGCCCGTCGTGCACGTAGTCGACGTGGTCCCCGTGGGCCACCGTGAGGTGGCCGCAGTCGGGCCCGTGCGCGTGCTCGTGGGCCTCGTGGGAGACGTGACCGGCCTGCTCGCACTCGTCCCAGTGGCCGGAGTGCTCGCGGTGCAGGTGCCCGTCGTGCGCGTAGTCGACGTGGTCCCCGTGGGGCACCGCCTCGTGGCCGCAGTCGGGGCCGTGGGCGTGGGTGTGCGCGGGGTGCTCGTGGTGGAGAACGGTCATCACATGGCCTCTGTGAGGGGGCGGACTGACCGTTCCAGGCTAGTCCGGTACGCACCTCTCGTCCCGCTTCGGTGCCTCTGTCCCTCCCGTGTCCTTCCGTCGCGCACGTCGCCCCGACGCCGAGTTGCGGACGCCCCGGGCCGCGCCGAGGGTCGGGGTATGAAGGCGATCAGCTACAGCCGGTACGGCGGTCCCGAGGTCCTGGAGTACGGCGAGCTGCCCGACCCGAAGATCGGACCCGACGCGGTCCTGGTCAGGGTGCGGGCGGCGGCCGTCAACCCGGTCGACTGGAAGTGCCAGGCCGGGTACCTCGACGGAATGATGGACGCGGTCTTCCCCGTCGTCCCCGGCTGGGACGTCTCCGGCGTCGTGGTCCGGCCCGGCGTCTCCGTCACCGAGTTCGCCGAGGGCGACGAGGTCATGGGCTACGTCCGCGAGGACTTCCTCTCCCGGGGCACCTTCGCGGAGTACGTCGCCGCCCCCGTCCGTACCCTCGCCCGCAAGCCGCGCACGCTCGGCTTCGAGGAGTCCGCCGCGCTGCCGCTCGTCGGTCTCACCGCCTACCAGGTGCTCCACCAGGCCCTCACCGTCGGCCCGGGGGACACCGTGCTGGTGCACGCGGCGGCCGGCGGGGTCGGTTCGATGGCGGTGCAGATCGCCCGCCACCTCGGCTGCCGGGTCATCGGCGCGGCCCGGGACGCGGGTCTCGAACGGGTCGCGGAACTCGGCGCCGAGCCGGTCCGCTACGACGAGACGACCTTCGCCGACCAGGTCCGCGCCCTCGCCCCGCAGGGCGTGGACGCCGTCCTCGACACCATCGGAGGACCGTTCCTGCGGATCTCCGCCGGGCTCCTCGCCCCGGGCGGCCGGCTCGCCTCGATCGCCGACGGGGAGGTCCTCGCCCTCGGCGGCCGCTACTTCTGGGTCCGCCCGGACGCGGTGGACCTCGCGGCCCTCGCCGACCTGGTCGACGAAGGCGTCCTGACCGTACGGGTGGCCAGGACGTTCCCGCTGGAGCGGGCGGCGGACGCGCAGCGCGCGAACGCCGCGGGCGGCCTCAACGGCAAGGTCGTCGTCACCGTCCCCTGACGGTCGTCATGCCCCCGGGCGAGGGCTCACCAGATCATCGCCGCGCCGCACACGGCGAGCGCGATCGTGCATCCGGCCGCGAGCAGCCCGCCCCGGTGCGAGAGGGGCCGGGGCCTGGCCGCGGCCAGGGACCGGATCCGGCGGTGGGCGACGGCCAGGAAGCCGATCCACACCAGCGCCGAGAGCGCGAGTCCGGTGAGGCCCAGGGGTGTGATCTCGTCGTGGACGGCCAGCTTGACGGCGAGCACCGCGACGATCGTGCACGACAGGGTCGTGCGCCGCCAGGCCAGCCGCGTCCGCTCCGGCTGAAGCCCGGGATCCCGGGCCTCGGCGGAGGCGGCGGGGGCCGGGCCCCCCTCGGCGGCGGGGCCGGGGGCGGAGGCTCCCTGCGCCGCGGGGTCGGGATCCCGGTCCCCGCCCGCCGGGCTCACCGCCCGGCCCAGCCGAAGACGACGACCACCACCATCGCGAGCGCCACCGCGGCCACCGCGAAGCTCAGCACCGCGGGGAACCGGGAGACCGGCAGGTCCTCACCGCGCCGCATCGCCCGCTCGCAGCGCACCCAGTGGTTCACGGCCCGCAGCGCGCACAGCACCCCGGCCGCGAGCAGGGCGAGCGCGAGCCCGACCCGTACGCCCCACCGCAGGTCCGGCAGGAACTGGTCGACGGCGAAACCGCCGCCGACGAGTGCGAGCGCGGTCCGGATCCAGGCGAGGAAGGTCCGCTCGTTGGCGAGGGAGAAGCGGTAGTCGGGGGTCTCTCCCTCGTCCCGGATCCGCTGCGGTGCGAACCACAGCCGCAGGCTCTGCACGAAATCGCTCACACGTGCACCCTAGCGGTCAGATGTTCGCCCCGCCCGGCCCGCCCGGACCCCTTGGCCCGGCCCGCCCGGACCCCTTGGCCCGGCCCGCCCGGACCCGTCGGCCGTGACCCGCCCGGACCCCCCGACCGGGTCGCTCCAGCCCGGCCGCCCGGCCCCCGACCCGCTTCCCGCCCCCGTACCCCCCGCCGCCATCACCAGCGCGTCCGCAGCCGCTCGTGCGCGGCGAGCCCGTCCGGCACCCACTCCCAGTCGTCCAGCCGCCGGTCCAGCTCCTCCTCCGTCAGGAAGGAGTGCCAGGCGACCTCCTCCACCTGCGGGTGGACGGGCAGGTCGCAGCGCACCTCGTACACGGCCGACCACCACTTCCCGGCCACGCCCTCGGAGTCGTACAGGAAGCGCAGGACCGGCTCGGGGCGCGGGAGCCCGGAGACCCCCAGTTCCTCCTCGGCCTCGCGCAGCGCGGCCTCGTCGTAGGACTCGCCCGCGCCGACGACCCCGCCGACGAACATGTCGTACAGCCCGGGGAAGACCAGCTTGGTCGGGGTCCTGCGGTGGACGAAGACCCGCCCCGAGGCGTCCCGGACCCGGACGAAGACGCAGCGGTGGATCAGGCCCCGCGCGTACACCTCGCCGCGTGGGGCCCGGCCGACCACCCGGTCGTGCTCGTCGACGACATCGAGAATCTCTTCAGCGGCGCTCATGCCGCCATCCAAGCAAACCCGCCGGGGACGCCGCCCGCCCTCGGCGGGACGGCCACCCCGACCGGCTCGGCGCGCCCGTCACTGCCCCATGACGTACTTGACCGTCGGCCCGGTGGTCCAGCCGCCGTCCACCGCCAGCTCCGCCCCCGTCACGTACGAGGCCGCGTCCGACAGCAGGAAGACGACCGCGCCCGCGATCTCGTCGGCCTCGCCGACCCGGCCCATCGGCGTGTTCGGGTACCTGCCCTCGCCGCGCTCGATGCCGACGGAGGCGGTCATCGGGGTGTAGGTCATGCCCGGGTGGACGGAGTTGACGCGGATCCCCGCCGTGCCGAGCTCCACCGCGCCGATCTTCGTCAGACCCCGGACGCCCCACTTGGAGGCGCCGTACCCGGCGGTCAGGGCGAGGCCCATGAGTCCGGCGGCCGAGGAGATGTTGACGATCGAGCCGCCGCCGGCCTCCTTCATCGCCGGTATCGCGGCCTTCATGCCGATGAAGACACCGGTCAGGTTGATGTCGAGGACCTTGCGGAAGTGCTCGACGGACTCGGTCTCCAGGAAGGCGCCGGTGGAGATGCCCGCGTTGTTCACCAGACCGTGCAGCCCGCCGAACTCCGCCACCGCGTACGCGACGGCCGCGGCCCACTCCTCCTCGGAGGTCACGTCGTGGTGGAGGAAGCGGGCCCGCTCGCCGAGCGCTTCGGCGGTCGCCGCGCCCTCCTCGTCCAGGACGTCGGTGAGCACGACGTTCGCGCCGGCCGCGACCGCCAGCCGGGCGGCCTCGGCGCCCAGGCCGCGGGCGCCGCCGGTGATGAGGACGGTCCTGCCGGTGAGGTCGTTCATGAAGGGTCCTTTCGGGGGAGGGGGTGTGCCTGCTCCGGCTGTGCGGCGCGCAGCAGGGCGGTGGTGGTCTCGACCAGATCGGCGAGGAAGAGCGGCTCCCCGGTGAGGGGTTCGGTGCCGTCGAGGTACTGCCGGGCCCGGTCCGCCATCGCCGCGCCGACCACGGTCAGTGCCAGGTCGAGGCGCTCCAGGAGCAGGGGCTCGGGCAGTCCGCCGGCGGCCAGCCGGTCCGCGATCCGCTCGATCAGGCGCCAGTAGCCGGTGCCGGCGAGCGTGGGGTGGGGGGTGCGGGTGCGCACGCCGCTCTCGTGGCTGAGCTGCGCGGAGATCCGCAGACAGCGGCGGCCGCGGTCGGTGCCCAGCTCGCTCGCCTCGGCCGTGACGAGGGCGGTGACCAGGGCGTGCACCTCGTCGGGGGCGGCCGCGAGCAGCGGGGCGAGCACGCTCTCCGTACGGAGCTGGCGGCCGGCCATCACCGCGTCGAGGAGTCCCGCGCGCGAGCCGAAGTGGTACTGCACGGCGGACGGGTTCGCCTGCCCCGCGCGGGCCACGATGTCGCGCAGCTGGGCTCCGTGCACGCCCTGGGCGGCGAAGAGTTCCTCCGCCGCGCGGATCAGTCTGTCCCGGGTCTCGGGCCCCGATGTCCTCGCCATGCGTCCATATTAATGCTCAGCATTAGAAAACGGGAGCGGGTGCCCGGCTGAGGGGGATCCCAAGGCCGGAACGGCGAAACGGTTGACTCGATACATCCGTGTATCCAAGATGCGGTCCATGTCCTACGACGCTGATGTGATCGTGATCGGGGCCGGCCTCGCCGGGCTCGTCGCCACCGCCGAGCTGGTCGACGCCGGCCGCACCGTGATCCTCCTCGACCAGGAACCCGAACAGTCGATCGGCGGCCAGGCCCACTGGTCCTTCGGCGGCCTCTTCCTCGTCGACTCGCCCGAACAGCGCAGGATGCGGGTCAAGGACAGTCACGCCCTCGCCCTCCAGGACTGGTACGGCACCGCGGGCTTCGACCGGACCGAGGACCACTGGCCCCGGAAATGGGCCGAGGCGTACGTCGACTTCGCCGCCGGCGAGAAGCGCTCCTGGCTCCACGCGCGCGGGGTCCGCTTCTTCCCCGTCGTCGGCTGGGCCGAGCGCGGCGGCTACGACGCCAACGGACACGGCAACTCCGTCCCCCGCTTCCACATCACCTGGGGGACCGGCCCCGGCCTCGTCGCCCCCTTCGAGCAGCGGGTCCGCGAGGGCGTCGCCCGCGGCCTCGTCCAGCCGCGCTTCCGCCACCGCGTCACCGCCCTCGGCCGTACCGCCGGAGCCGTGGACACCGTCACCGGCGAGATCCTGGAACCCTCCACCGCCGCCCGCGGCACCGCCAGCACCCGCACCCCCACCGGCACCTTCGAACTCCGCGCCCAGGCCGTGATCGTCACCTCCGGCGGCATCGGCGGCAACCACGACCTCGTCCGCGCCCAGTGGCCCGAGCGCCTGGGCACCCCGCCCGCCCGCATGCTCTCCGGAGTGCCCGCCCACGTCGACGGCCTGATGCTCGGCGTCGCCGAGAAGGCCGGTGCCCACCACATCAACCGCGACCGGATGTGGCATTACACCGAGGGCATCGAGAACTGGAACCCCATCTGGGCCCGGCACGGCATCCGCATCCTTCCCGGACCGTCCAGCCTCTGGCTGGACGCGACCGGCAAGCGGCTGCCGGTGCCGCTCTTCCCCGGATTCGACACCCTCGGCACCCTCGAACACATCATGCGGACCGGCCACGACCACACCTGGTTCGTCCTCGACAAGAAGATCATCGGCAAGGAGTTCGCCCTCTCGGGCTCCGAGCAGAACCCCGACCTCACCGGCAAGTCCATCCGCGACGTCATCGGCCGCGCCCGCGCCGACGTCCCGGGCCCGGTCCGGGCGTTCATGGACAAGGGCGTCGACTTCGTCGTCGAGAACGACCTCCCGGCCCTCGTCCGCGGCATGAACCGGATCACCGGCGAGGACCTGATCGACGAGACCGCGCTCCGCCGCGAGATCACCGCCCGCGACCGCGAGATCGCCAACCCCTTCACCAAGGACCTCCAGGTCACGGCGATCCACGGAGCCCGCCGCTACCTGGGCGACAAGCTGATCCGTACGGCGACCCCGCACCGCATCCTGGACCCCAAGGCGGGCCCGCTCATCGCCGTCCGCCTCAACATCCTCACCCGCAAGTCCCTCGGCGGCCTGGAGACCGACCTCGACTCCCGCGTCCTCACGGAGGGCGGCGAGCCCCTGGCGGGCCTGTACGCGGCGGGCGAGGCGGCCGGCTTCGGAGGCGGCGGCGTCCACGGCTACCGCTCCCTCGAAGGCACCTTCCTCGGCGGCTGCATCTTCTCGGGAAGGGCGGCGGGCCGGGCGGCGGCGAAGGCGGTGAGCTGACGCACGGCCGGCCGGTGAGGCAGCTGGTGAGCTGACGCACGGCCGACCGGTGAGGCAGGCGGTGGGCCGACGCACGGCCGGCCGGCGGGGCGAGCCCGGGCATCGCGCTCCTCCGCCGGGCGGCCGACGACGATGCCCCGTCGATCCGCGACCCCGCGCACCGCCTCCCCGTGGACCGACTCCTGGCGGTCCCGGCCCCTCAGCCGTCGAGCTGAAGGACCTCCACCACCTTGAACCACTCCACGACCAGCACCGTCTCCTCGTCCACCACGAACTCCGGGTCCCCCAGCGCCTCCCGCATCTCCTCGCTGTGCCAGAAGCTCTCGTGGCCCGCGCGCCACTCCGCGACCGACCGGTATCCCTCGCCCTCGCCGAGCGCGAGGCGGAGGTCCGCGTCGCGCAGGGGCAGGACGTGGACCTCGGTGATCTCCACGACCGCCACCTCGCGGCCGTCCGAGTCGATGACGGCCGAGCGTTCGCCGACCTCCGGCAGGTCCTCGTTCTCGATCTCGTACTCCACGAGGAGCCCCGTCGTGGCGGTCTTCTCGCCGGCGAGCACCGCCGCGACGAGCTGGTCCCGCAGCGGGCCGGGGAAGGCGAGGAGGAAGGGCTTGAGCGCGTGAGGGCCGGTCATGGCCGACAGTCTGTCAGCCACGACCGGCCCTCACCTCCGGATTTCCGCCGGGCTACAGCACCAGCGACAGCAGCAGCACGAACACGATGCCCACGACCGAGATGATCGTCTCCATCACCGACCAGGTCTTGATCGTCTGGCCGACGGTCATCCCGAAGTACTCCTTCACCAGCCAGAACCCGGCGTCGTTGACGTGGCTGAAGAAGAGCGAGCCCGCGCCGATCGCCAGGACGAGGAGCGCCGTCTCACCGGTCGACATGCCCTCCGCGAGCGGGGCCACGAGCCCCGCCGCCGAGATCGTCGCCACGGTCGCCGAGCCGGTCGCGAGGCGGATCGCGACGGCGATCAGCCAGGCGAGCAGCAGGGCCGGGATGGACCAGTTCTCGGAGAGGTCCAGGATCATCTGGCCGACGCCGATGTCGATCAGGGTCTGCTTGAAGCCGCCGCCCGCGCCGACGATGAGGAGCACGCCCGCGATGGGGGCGAGGGACTTCTCGACGGTGGTGGAGAGCCGCTCCTTGGTGAAGCCGGCCGCGCGGCCCAGGGTGAAGAGCGCCACTATGACGGCGGCGAGCAGCGCGATCAGCGGGGAGCCGATGACGTCGGTGACCTTCTGGACGCTGTTCTCGGGGTCGTCGACGACGATGTCGACGAGCGCCTTCACCAGCATCAGGACGACCGGCAGCATGACGGTCGCGACGGTGACGCCGAAGCCGGGGCGCTTCTCCAGGTCCTCGGACGGCCGGGCCGGGATCATGTTCTCGGGGGCCGGGATGTCGACCCAGCGGGCGGCGTACCGGGAGAAGACCGGGCCGGCGATGATCACGGTCGGGACGGCCACGACGAGACCGAGGGCGAGGGTGACGCCCAGGTTGGCGCCGACCGCGTCGATCGCGACGAGCGGGCCGGGGTGCGGCGGGATGAGCCCGTGCATCACCGAGAGGCCGGCGAGGGCGGGGATGCCGATCCGCATCAGGGAGTAGTTGCCGCGCTTGGCGACCATGAGGACGACCGGGATCAGCAGCACGATGCCGACCTCGAAGAAGAGCGGCAGGCCGATCACCGAGGCGATGAGCACCATGGCCCAGGGCATGGCCCGGCCACTGGCCTTGGCCAGGATCGTGTCGACGATCTGGTCGGCGCCTCCCGAGTCGGCGAGCAGCTTGCCGAGGATGGCGCCGAGGGCGATCAGGACGCCCACGCCGGCGACGGTGGCGCCGAGGCCGGTGGTGAACGACTTGATGGTGTCCGCGAGCGGGGCCCCGGCGAACGCGCCGAGCGCGAGCGAGCCGATGGTGAGCGCCAGGAACGCGTGCAGCTTGAACCTGGTGATGAGCACGACGATGACGGCGATGCCGGCGAGTACGGCGATGCCGAGCTGGGCGTTGCCTGCCGAGGTGATCGGTTCGGCGGCGTCCGCTGCCAGGATCTCGACGCTGAGACTGGGCACGGTGGTGTCCTTCGTACGAGCGGGGGAACGGGGACGGGACGAGAGGTCAGAGGGCGATGCCGCGCAGGGCGGCGACGGCCCGGGCGGCGATCTCCTCGGG
The DNA here is from genome assembly GCF_040296665.1 of Streptomyces sp. NPDC002057. Taxonomy (NCBI): domain Bacteria; kingdom Bacillati; phylum Actinomycetota; class Actinomycetes; order Kitasatosporales; family Streptomycetaceae; genus Streptomyces; species Streptomyces sp. NPDC002057. The sequence goes on along the minus strand of NZ_JBEOXR010000011.1, from coordinate 96,838 downwards.
GGTGCCGGAGACGTCGACGGCGACGCCGGCCTCGTCCTCCCGCAGTGGTTGCAGGGTGGCGAACTGGGAGTCGAGGAGCGCCGTCGGCATGAAGTGGCCCTCGCGGGCGCCCATGCGCCGCTCGATCAGTTCCCGGTCACCGGTCAGGTGGAGGAAGACCACACCCGGGGCGGCGGCGCGCAGCCGGTCCCGGTAGCTCCGCTTCAGGGCGGAGCTGCTCACCACGCCGCCGAGTCCGGCCCGGTCGTGCGCCCACGCCCCGATGGCGTCGAGCCAGGGCTCCCGGTCGCTGTCGTCGAGGGGGACGCCGGCCGACATCTTGGCCACGTTCGCCGCCGGGTGGAAGTCGTCGCCCTCCGCGTAGGGGAGGGCCAGGGCCTCGGCGACCAGGGGTCCGATCGTGGTCTTGCCGGTCCCGGCGACGCCCATCACGACGACGACTGCCCTGGTCCCGGGCTGGGGGGTGGTGCTCATGGGGGGTGCCTCGCTGTCTTCTTCGACATCGATCCGTCGCAGACATGAAACCCATTGGGTACGACGTATTCAAGAGGCTGTGACATAAAAGTAGTACTTTTAATTCCCGAGGTGATCACCCGCGCGAGCGCGCATAGGCTTGCCACCATGACGACACCGGCCCAGGGGCTTCATTCGCACGTGCTGGCCACCCTGGGTCTCGCGATCACCGCGGGGGAGTACCCGCCCGGCACGGTGCTGCGCACCGACGAGCTCGCCCAGCGCTTCGACGTCTCCCGGACCGTGGTCCGCGAGGTCGTCCGGGTCCTGGAGTCCATGCACCTCGTCGAGTCCCGCCGCCGCGTCGGCGTCACCGTGCTCCCCACCGCGCGCTGGAACGTGTACGACCCCCAGGTCATCCGCTGGCGCCTGGCCGGCGCCGACCGCCCCCGGCAGCTCCGCTCGCTCACCGTGCTCCGCTCGGCCGTCGAGCCCGTCGCCGCCGGCCTGGCCGCCGTCAACGCCACCCCCGACCAGTGCCGGGAGCTCACCGAACAGGCCCTCGGCATGGTCGCCACCTCCCGCGGCCGGCGCCTGGAGGAGTACCTCGTCCACGACGTCGCCTTCCACCGGGTCGTGCTCAACGCCTCCGGGAACGAGATGTTCGCCCGCCTCGGCGACGTCGTCGCCGAGGTCCTCGCCGGCCGCACCCACCACCACGTGATGTTCGAGGACCCCGACCCGGCCGCCGTCACCCTCCACGTCCAGGTCGCCGAGGCCGTACGGGAGCGGGACGCGGCCCGCGCCGAGGAGCTCACCCGTCAGATCGCCGTCGGCGCCCTCCAGGAACTGGACGTCCTCGCTCCGTAAGGTCCGGACGCAAGCTCTGAACTAGCTCAAATATGGGCGTTCAGTGACATGCGCCACAGTCAGTTACCGTCCCTTGCCGTGAGGATGTGCGCTGGTCGTGCCGGGGAAGACCCCCCACCGGGCACGACCGGGTACCGCACAGCCCCCTCACGAAGGCGATCAACTCCATGAGTGACCGCGTCACCGCGGCCGACCCGCTGCCCGCCGTCCCGGCGGCGACCGGCGGCACCAAGGCCGCCACCCCCCACGTCGACGCCGGCGACGCCGGATACCGCAAGGACCTCAAGTCCCGGCACATCAACATGATCGCCATCGGCGGCGCCATCGGCACCGGCCTCTTCCTGGGCGCCGGCGGCCGGATGTCCCAGGCGGGCCCCTCCCTCTTCATCGCCTACGCCGTCTGCGGCGTCTTCGCCTTCTTCGTGGTGCGGGCCCTCGGCGAGCTGGTGCTCTACCGCCCCTCCTCCGGCGCCTTCGTCTCCTACGCCCGTGAGTTCATGGGCGAGAAGGGCGCCTACACGGCCGGCTGGCTGTACTTCCTCAACTGGTCGACCACCGCCGTCGCCGACATCACCGCGGCCGCGACCTACGCCCACTTCTGGGCCATGTTCAGCGACGTCCCGCAGTGGGTCCTCGCCCTGATCGCCCTCGCGGTCGTCCTCGCCGCCAACCTCATCTCCGTGAAGTACTTCGGGGAGATGGAGTTCTGGTTCGCGATCATCAAGGTCGGCGCCCTCGTCGCCTTCATGCTGATCGGCATCTTCCTCATCGTGACCTCGCACGACGTCGGCGGTCACACCCCCGGCCTCGGCAACATCAGCGACAACGGCGGCATCTTCCCCAACGGCATGATGCCGATGCTGCTGCTCATCCAGGGCGTCGTCTTCGCCTACGCCTCCGTCGAGCTGTGCGGCGTCGCCGCCGGCGAGACCGAGAACCCCGAGAAGATCATGCCGAAGGCGATCAACTCGATCATGTGGCGCGTGGGCCTCTTCTACGTCGGCTCCGTCGTCCTGCTCGCCCTGATCCTCCCGTACACCGCCTACTCGGGCGACCAGAGCCCCTTCGTCACCGTCTTCGACAAGCTGGGCATCCCCGGCGCCGCCGGCGTGATGAACCTCGTCGTCCTCACGGCCGCGCTCTCCAGCCTCAACTCGGGCCTCTACTCCACCGGCCGCATCCTGCGCTCCATGTCGCTCTCCGGCTCCGCGCCGAAGTTCACCGGTGTCATGAACAGGGGCGGCGTCCCCTACGGCGGCATCCTGCTCACCGCCGCCTTCGGCGTCATGGGCGTCGCCCTCAACTACGTGATGCCCGGCGAGGCCTTCGAACTGGTCCTCAACTTCGCCTCCATCGGCATCATCGGCACCTGGGCCATGATCATGGTCTGCTCGCTGCTGTTCTGGCGCAACGCCCGGCAGGGCAAGCTGACCCGCCCCGGCTACCGCCTGCCCTGGGCCCCGTACACCCAGATCGTGACCCTCGCCTTCCTCGCCTCCGTCCTCGTCCTGATGTGGATGGACGAGGGCATCAGCCGCACCACCGTCAACTGCCTCCCGCTCATCGCGGCCGCGCTCGTCGGCGGCTGGTTCCTGGTCCGCCGACGGGTCCGTACGACCGCCTCGGCGACCCGCGACTGACCTTCCCCGAGGGAACCGGCGAGACCCCGACAGGCACGGCCTGTCGGGGTCTCGCCTTTTGTCAGGAGATAGTGGTACGCAAGAGCCTTACAAGATCCGGTCGGAGGAAGGGAAGTTCGCGATGCCGCAGCACGTACAGGGGGTCATCGCCCCCGGCAGGAACGAACCGGTACGGGTCGAGACGATCGTGATCCCGGATCCCGGCCCGGGCGAGGCCGTCGTGAAGATCCAGGCGTGCGGCGTCTGCCACACCGATCTCCACTACAAGCAGGGCGCGATCAACGACGAGTTCCCCTTCCTCCTCGGACACGAGGCCGCGGGAATCGTCGAGTCCGTCGGCGAGGGCGTCACCGACGTCACCCCCGGCGACTTCGTCGTCCTCAACTGGCGAGCCGTGTGCGGCACCTGCCGCGCCTGTCTGCGCGGCCGCCCCTGGTACTGCTTTGACACCCACAACGCCAAGCAGCGGATGACCCTGCTCGACGGTACGGAGCTCTCCCCGGCCCTCGGCATCGGCGCCTTCGCCGAGAAGACCCTCGTCGCCGCCGGCCAGTGCACCAAGGTCGACCCCGCCGTCGCCCCCGAGGTCGCGGGCCTCCTCGGCTGCGGCGTGATGGCCGGCATCGGCGCCGCCATCAACACCGGGAACGTCGGCCGCGGCGACACCGTCGCCGTCATCGGCTGCGGCGGCGTCGGCGACGCGGCGATCGTCGGCTCCCGCCTCGCCGGAGCCGCGAGGATCATCGCCGTCGACATCGACGACCGCAAGCTGGAGACGGCGAGGACGATGGGCGCCACCCACACCGTCAACTCCCGCTCCGGCGACCCCGTCGAGGCCATCCGCGAGCTCACCGGCGGCTTCGGCGCCGACGTGGTCATCGAGGCCGTCGGCCGCCCGGAGACGTACCAGCAGGCCTTCTACGCCCGCGACCTCGCCGGCACCGTCGTCCTCGTCGGCGTCCCCACCCCCGAGATGAAGCTCGAACTCCCGCTCCTCGACGTCTTCGGCCGCGGCGGCGCGCTCAAGTCCTCCTGGTACGGCGACTGCCTGCCCTCCCGCGACTTCCCGATGCTCGTCGACCTGCACCAGCAGGGCCGCATCGACCTCGCCGCCTTCGTCACCGAGACCATCGGCCTCGGCGACGTCGAGAAGGCCTTCGGCCGCATGCACGAGGGCGACGTCCTCCGCTCGGTGGTGGTGCTGTGATGGCCGCCCGCATCGACCACCTCGTCACCTCCGGCACCTTCAGCCTCGACGGCGGCACCTGGGACGTCGACAACAACGTCTGGATCGTCGGCGACGACACCGAGGCGATCGTCATCGACGCCGCCCACGACGCCGAGGCCATCCTCGCCGCCCTCGACGGCCGCGCCCTGCGCGCCATCGTCTGCACCCACGCCCACAACGACCACATCGACGCGGCCCCGGCGCTCGCGGCCGCCACCGGCGCCCGCATCCTGCTCCACCCCGCCGACCAGCCGCTGTGGAAGCAGACCCACCCCGACCACAGCCCCGACGGCGACCTCGCCGACGGTCAGGTCCTCACCATCGCCGGCACGGACCTCACGGTCCTCCACACCCCCGGACACGCCCCCGGCGCGGTCTGCCTCCACGCCCCGGAACTGGGCACCGTCTTCACGGGGGACACCCTCTTCCAGGGTGGCCCCGGGGCCACCGGCCGCTCCTTCTCGGACTTCCCGACGATCGTCGACTCGATCCGCGAGAAGCTCCTCACCCTCCCGCCGGAGACGGTGGTCCGCACCGGCCACGGCGACCCCACCGTCATCGGTGACGAGGCCCCGCACCTCCAGGAATGGATCAACCGGGGCCACTGAGCCGCGTCCGGCTCTCGAAGCGCCTCGCCACACCCGTGAACGGGTCGGTGAACTCCAGCGTCCGCGCCAGCAGTTGCAGCGGCCGCCCGAAGTCCTCCGGCCCGTCCTCGCGGACCACCGGATAGACCGGGTCGTGCAGGAGCGGCAGCCCCAGCCCGTTCATGTGCACCCGCAGCTGATGCGTCCGCCCGGTCACGGGCAGCAGCCGGTACCACCCGAGCCCGCCCTCGTGCCGGAGGAGTTCGATCCGGCTCTCGCTGTTCGGCTCGCCCGGCACCTCGCGGGCGGCCATCACCCCGCGCTCCTTCTCGATCCGGCTCCGCACCGTCACCGGCAGCGCCACCGCCGGGTCGTACGGGGCCACCGCCTCGTACTCCTTGCGCACCAGCCGGTCCCGGAACAGCGTCTGGTACGCCCCCCGGTCCTCCGGCCGTACGACACAGAGCACCAGGCCCGCCGTCAGCCGGTCGAGCCGGTGCGCGGGCTGGAGGTGCGGCAGCCCCAGCTCCCGCCGCAGCCGCGCGAGCACGGTCTCCGTCACGTGCCGCCCCCGGGGCATCGTGGCGAGGAAGTGCGGCTTGTCCGCGACCACGACCCGCTCGTCGCGGTACACGACCCCGATCGGGAAGGGCACCGGAGTCTCGGCGGGAAAGTCCCGGTGGAACCAGAGGTACCGCCCCACGGTGTACGGCTCGTCCCCGTCGACCGGCCCGTCGACCCCGACGAACCGCCCCTCGCGGACCATCGCCTCGACCCGCCCGACCCCGACGGCCGCCCCGTACCGATCGACCAGATGCTCCCGCACGGTCGCCCAGCCGGCACCCGGATCCTCGGGCAGTCGCACCCGGACGGGATCGACCCCGTCCCGCTGGGGGAGCGGCGCCGAGGGCGCCTTGGCTCTGCGTCTCACCGCTCCGCCTCGTGATAGCGCGTACTCATGCCGAAAGTCCCGGTCGAGATGATCTCGACCGGGACTCCGTGTGGTGTCCGAGGGGGGACTTGAACCCCCACGCCCGATAAAGGGCACTAGCACCTCAAGCTAGCGCGTCTGCCATTCCGCCACCCGGACAAGGTGTCTGTCTTCCTGGCCGCTCGGCCCTTCCGACGTGGAAAACAATAGCAAACATCTGGAGGGCCGATCACCACCCCCGGTCGGCCCCCGTCATGTGACAGCCGCATGTCGGCCGGAGGCCACCCTTGGGCAGGGAGGGGGACACGCGGGAGGATGGGAGGAGCACCGAAGCAATCACGTGGGGCACGTAGTGGGAGGAAGCAGCGTGAGCGAGTCGAACACCGGCCGAAGCGGCAACGCCGAGACCGCCGAGAACGAGGTCGTGGATCTCTGTCGCGACCTCATCCGCATCGACACCAGCAACTACGGCGACCACTCCGGCCCCGGCGAGCGGGCGGCGGCCGAGTACATCGCCGAGAAGCTCGCGGAGGTCGGCCTCGAGCCGAAGATCATCGAGTCGCACCGGGGACGGGCCTCCACCGTCGCCCGCATCGAGGGGGAGGACCCGTCGCGGCCGGCCCTCCTCATCCACGGCCACACCGACGTCGTCCCGGCCAACGCCGAGGACTGGACCCACCACCCCTTCTCCGGGGAGATCGCCGACGGCTGCGTCTGGGGCCGGGGCGCCGTGGACATGAAGGACATGGACGCGATGACCCTCGCGGTCGTACGGGACAGGCTGCGCAGCGGTCGCAAGCCCCCGCGCGACATCGTCCTCGCCTTCCTCGCCGACGAGGAGGCCGGCGGCACCTACGGCGCCCGGCACCTGGTCGACAAGCACCGGGACCTCTTCGACGGGGTCGACGAGGCCATCGGCGAGGTCGGCGGCTTCTCCTTCACCGTCAACGAGAACCTGCGGCTCTACCTGGTCGAGACCGCCCAGAAGGGCATGCACTGGATGCGGCTGACCGTCGAGGGCACGGCCGGCCACGGCTCGATGACCAACGACGACAACGCGATCACCGAGCTCTGCGAGGCCGTGGGCCGCCTCGGCCGCCACCAGTGGCCGGTGCGGGTCACCAAGACCGTGCGCTCCTTCCTCGACGAGCTCTCGGACGCGCTCGGCACCCCCCTCGACCCCGAGGACATGGACGGCACCCTCGCCAAGCTGGGCGGCATCGCCAAGATGGTCGGCGCCACCCTGCGGAACTCTGCCGCCCCGACCATGCTCGGCGCCGGCTACAAGGTGAACGTGATCCCCGGCCAGGCCACCGCGCACGTCGACGGCCGCTTCCTGCCCGGGTACGAGCAGGAGTTCCTCGCCGACCTGGACCGGATCCTCGGCCCGAACGTGAAGCGCGAGGACGTGCACGGCGACAAGGCCCTGGAGACGAGCTTCGACGGCGCCCTGGTCGACGCCATGCAGCTGGCGCTGCGGGCCGAGGACCCGATCGCCCGCGCCGTGCCGTACATGCTCTCCGGCGGCACCGACGCCAAGTCCTTCGACGACCTCGGCATCCGCTGCTTCGGCTTCGCTCCGCTCAAGCTGCCGCCGGAGCTCGACTTCGCCGGCATGTTCCACGGCGTGGACGAGCGGGTGCCGGTGGACGGCCTGAAGTTCGGCGCCCGCGTCCTGGACCGCTTCATCGACGCCTGCTGAATTCGTCCGCGCGTTTGCCTGTGACCGGAAAGAGTGAATGAACTCTTGGGCTCGTAGCCCCCACCATTCCCCCTCGTTACAGGTGTGCGGTCCGCGGCTGGGACCGCATTTCCAACTAGGAGGAATAATGATCAAGAAGGTCGTCGCTGCTGCGGCTGCCACTGGCGGTCTCGTTCTCGCGGGTGCGGGCATGGCCGTTGCCGACGCGGGTGCCCAGGGTGCCGCCATCGGTTCCCCCGGCGTCCTCTCGGGCAACGTCGTCCAGGTTCCGGTTCACGTTCCCGTGAACCTCTGCGGCAACACGGTCTCCGTGATCGGCCTGCTGAACCCCGCCTTCGGCAACACCTGCGTCAACGCCTGACGTTGTCCCTCGCCCCGTGAGGGTGTGAGCCGGTCCGGCCCCGGAGTGCGTGCCATGCACTCCGGGGCCGGTGGCCATTTCCGCCCCGGGTGTTCCGCCCGGTGGCCCTCTTTCGAAGCCCAGCAGGCAGGGAACAAGCTATGCGACAGGTCACGCGCAAGGGTCTGGTCACCGTTGCGGCCGCCGGAGGCGTTCTCGCCGCCGTCGGCGGATACGCGCACGCCGATTCCGGTGCGCACGGTGCGGCCACGAATTCCCCGGGCGTCGCGTCCGGAAACTCCGTCCAGGTCCCGGTGCACGTACCGGTGAACGCCTGCGGAAACACCGTCAACGTCGTCGGACTGCTGAATCCGGCGATGGGCAACAAGTGTGCCAACACCTCCAAGCCCGGCAAGCCCGGCAAGCCCGGTGGCGGTTCCTCCGCCGGCGGGCACACGAGCAATTCTCCCGGCGTCGCCTCCGGCAACACCGTCCAGGTGCCGGTCGACGCCCCGGTGAACGTGTGCGGCAACAGTGTCACGGCCATCGGCCTGGGCAACGCCGCCGCGGGCAACAGCTGCGGCAACGGCATCGAGCCGACGCACCCCGGGAACCCGGGGAATCCCGGTAACCCTGGGAACCCGGGGAATCCCGGTAACCCGGGTAACCCGGGTAACCCGGGTAACCCCGGCAACCCTGGTAACCCGGGGAATCCCGGTAACCCTGGTATCCCGGGGAATCCCGGTAACCCTGGCAACCCCGGTAACCCTGGCAACCCGGGTAACCCTGGCAACCCGGGTAACCCCGGGAACCCGGGTACGCCCGGCAACCCGGGCACCCCTGGCAACCCCGGCACCCCCGGTAACCCGGGCACGCCCGGTAACCCCGGGACCGACGGTGGGTCGAACACCCCCGGTGAGCACGGTGTCACTCCGCCCCGCGCCGTCGAGGAGCTCGCCGAGACCGGCGCCGGTCCGCTCGGCGTGATCGTCCCCGCCGGGGCCGGTCTGCTGCTCGCGGGCTCGCTGATCTACCGCCGCACCCGCAACGCCGCCTGACGCACACCGCGTCACGCGTGACGCGCACCACCACGCACAGGGGCCCCGCGGTCGCGGGGCCCCTACCGTCGTCTACCAGGTCGCCCGGACCTGGCGGATGATCCGCCGCTTCAGCCGCACCCTGCGGCTCCCGTCCCGGTGGAGGGTCAGACGGTCCAACTCCCAGTGTCCGTACTCGGCATGGTCGGTCAGCAGCCGCGTCGCCTCCTTGCGGGAGACACCGCGCGGCACGTACACGTCGACAAATTCGTATTCCGGCATCGCATCTATTGTGCGGGCACCGGCCCGGTACGGATAGCGTCTGTCCCATGTCTGATGCTGCGCAGCCCACCGCTGCCGAGGTACGTGCCGCCGCCGAGGCGGTCAAAGCCGCACTGGACCGTCACCTCGCGGCGGTCGAACGCCGCACGGGGGACGATGACACGGCCGTCTACGAAGCCTTCAACGCCCTCGCCGCGGCGGCCGAGGGATACGACGAGATCCTCTACGACCGCTACGACGAGGTCACTCCCTTCGAGATCCCCGGGGCGGACGGGACGCTGCCGCCCTACGCCGGACCTGACGAACCTCACGCCCTCAGCCTTCTGATCCGCCGCGACTACGCCGTGGCCGAACCGCAACGCCTGCTGGCCCAGGCCCGCCGTGTCGCCGAGATCGACGGCGACGCCGACCCCACGGGGGCGGCCGCCAGGGCCGGGGTCTCGCCGCTCGCCGCGCTCGGCGTGCTCTTCGGCGAGTTCGAGCCGGACGAGATCGCCTCCCGGCACAAGGAGTTCGGCCTGGAGGAGGGCGACTCCACCCTCTGGGTCACCGCCGCCGAGGAGCTTCCGGAACCGGGGGAGTGGCTCAACGCCCCCTTCGAGCACGCCGATCCGGAGCGGATCGTCTGCCGCTTCGACGTCAGCGCCGTCTTCGACGAGGACGAGGACGATGAGGAGGAACGGGCCGGCGTCTCCGGCTCCTGAGGGAACGGCGGAGGGCCGGGACACCGTGATCGGTGTCCCGGCCCTCCGCCGTTGTGCCGGCCGACCCTCGGCCCGTCGGCCGTCCTCTCCTCGCCCGTCTACTCCTCGCCCGTCTACTCCTCGGGCGTGGCGAGCAGGGTTTCCAGGAGCGGTCGCAGTCGCGTCGTACGCTCCGGGGCCACCCCCTCGGCCACCGCGCGGGCCAGCGCCTGGTCCACGCCGTGCACGACCGACAGATGGCGCTCCGCCCGGCCGAAGGCCGTGTACACCCATGGCCGGCTCAATCCTCCGGCGGCGTCCCCCGGCAGCACGACGACCACCGCGGGCCAGCGCGCCCCGGCGGCCTGGTGCGCGGTGAGCGCCCAGCCGTGCCGCAGCGCCGACTCCACCCGCTCCCTCGGTACGACGAGCTCCTCGTCCCCGCACCGCAGCCGCAGGCCCTCGGCGTCGGCCGAGAGCACCGACCCCGTCACCGTCCGCCCGGGCACCGGCGCGTACGCCACCCGGTCCCCGGGGTCGTAGCCCCCGAACCGGCCGGGGCCGGGGTTGAGCCGCTCCTTGAGGGCCGCGTTCAGCGCGCGCGTACCGGCCGAGCCGCCGTGACCGACCGTGACGACCTGCGTCTGCTCCGACGGCACCCCGATCGCCCGCGGCACCGAGTCCGCCACCAGCTGGACCGCGCGGTGCACGGCCTCGCCCGCGTCCCGCACCGGGACGATCACGATCTCCTTGCCCGGGGCCTCGACCTGGTTCAGCTCCCCGGCGCCGATGCCCGAGACCAGCTCGCCGAGCGGCCCGGGGTCGGGCAGCCGGGAGGCGATCCGGGGACACACCCGGGCCGCCAGCACATCGGCGAAGACCCGGCCCGCGCCCGGCGCGCCCAGGACCTCCGGGTCGCCGCTCAGCACCAGACGGCAGCCGTCGGGCAGCGACTCCACGAGCATCGCGGCCGTCTCCACGTCCAACTGGGGCGCGTCGAGGACCACCAGGAGGTCGAGGGCGAGCGCGCCCTCCTCGTCGCGGCCGGGACCGGCCGTACCGGAGAGCAGCGCGGCGACCGTCACCGCGTCCGTCCCGGCGAGGCCCGGCGCGCGCCGCCCGCCGTCCGCGTGGACGGCGACCAGGGCGCGCAGCCCGCGCTCACGTGCGGCCGACGCCAGCGCCACCGGTTCGGCGCGGGAGGCCTCGCCGCCGGTGTGCAGGACGAGACCGCACGCCCCGGTGGCCCGCGTCAGCTCCGAGCCCTCCCAGGCGTCGGCCGTCGCCGTCCTGACCAGCCGGGCGAGTCCGTCCGCGAGGCTCTCCTCCGCCAGCGCGTACCGGTCGAGCCCGAGCAGCACGGGCGAGGCCGGCTCCTCGGCGACGGCCTCCGCCGGCTCCTCCTCGTCCTCTTCGGTCTCCTCCCGCGCGGTCTCCTCCTCCTGGAAGACGAGGACCGCGCCCGCCGAGACCGCCTCCTCGACCGCCGACCCGGGGTCGGGCACCGCGTGCCCGGCGAGCCCGGCGCGCACGGCTTGGACCTCCAGCGCGGTGTGTCCCTGGAGGGCGGCCCGCTCCAGGAGCCACACGGTCAGGGCGACCGTCCTGCGCGGGTCGTCGGGGCCGCAGGCGGCGCCGAGCAGCGCCCGCGCGAATCCGTCGGCCTGCTCGGGGCGCACTCCGGCCACCGCGAGCAGCGCCCAGGGGTCGGCGAGCAGCGCGTCGGCCGCGTTCTCGCCGAGCGCGGCGGCGACCTGCGCCGCCAGCGTCTCGGGGGCGCCGCCCTTGGCGAGGACCTCGCGCACGGCGGCCGTGGTCCCGGGCGCCGGCGCGGAGGCCTGTGCCGGTACCGGCGGCCGTACGGTCATGGCCGGGGCCGCCTCGGGGGCGGGGCGCCTCGGCGCGGGCTCGGGGGCCTCGTAGAACGTGCTGCCGGAGGCCGCGCCGCCCTCCACCGCCCGGACGGCGGCGAGCAGGTCGGCCGCCGTGCCGCTCAGCTTGGCGCCGCTCGCCAGGGGGCCCTCCTTGTCGGCCTTGCGCGCCTCGATCCTGGCCCGCAGCTCCCGCTGCGCGGCGAGTTCGGCCTGGGCGTCGCTCAACTCGGGCGTGTCGGCACCCCCGGCGACGGCCGCGCCGGGGTCGCCGGACTCCTCGGCCGCGCCCTCGGGCGGGACGCCCGGTTCCTCGGAGGCGGTCGTCTCCCGGACCTCGCCCGGGTCCTCGGAATCGGCCCCCGGGGCCGCGCCCGGGTCCTCGGCGTCCTGGGCCGGTTCGGCCCCCCGCGCGTTCTCCCGCGCGTCCTCGGTGGGCTCCACGTCCTCGGGTGCCTCGGGCGCGGTCTCCCCGGAAGGCTCGGTCACAAGGTGCTCCAGTCGTGATCCGGATAGCGGTGCACGGGCGCCGACACATCGTCCAGCGCCCGACAGATCTCGTCAGGAAGACTAAGGGTCTCCACCGACAACGCGGCCGCGAGCTGCCGCGCGGTGCGCGCGCCGACGATCGGGGCGGTCACCCCCGGCCGGTCGCGGACCCAGGCGAGCGCCACGTGGAGCGGCGTCGTCGCGAGCCCGTCGGCCGCCGTCGCGACCGCGTCCACGATCCGGCTCGCCGCCTCGTCCAGATACGGCTCCACGAAGGGCCCCATGGTCTCGGACGCGCCCCGCGAGTCCGAGGGGGTCCCGGTGCGGTACTTGCCGGTCAGGACCCCGCGCCCGAGCGGTGAGGAGGGCAGCAGGCCTATCCCCAGGTCCTGGGCGGCCGGCAGCACCTCCCGCTCCACGCCCCGCTGGAGCAGCGAGTACTCCAGCTGCGCCCCCGCGAGCCGGGTCCGGTCCCCGCCGAGCTGCCAGGTACCGGCCTTGGCGAGCTGCCAGCCGCAGAAGTTCGCCACGCCCGCGTACCGCGCGCGTCCGCTGCGCACGGCGATGTCGAGGGCCTGGAGGGACTCCTCCAGAGGTGTGTGCGGGTCGTAGGCGTGGAGCTGCCACAGGTCCACGTGGTCCGTGCCGAGCCGGGCGAGGGAGGCGTCGAGCGCGGCGAGCAGGTGCCCGCGCGAACCGTCCGTACGCCGGTCGGGGTCCGGGACACTGCCCGCCTTGGTCGACAGGACGAGGTCCTGCCGCGAGACCAGCCGCTCCATCAGGCGCCCGAGCAGATACTCCGCCTCGCCCCCGCCGTACACGTCGGCGGTGTCCACGAGCGTCCCGCCCGCGTCCCAGAACGACTTCAACTGCTCGGCGGCGTCGTGCTCGTCGGTGTCCCGGCCCCAGGTGAGGGTGCCGAGTCCGATGCGCGACACACGCAGGCCGGTACGTCCGAGATGCCTCTGCTCCATGGGCGCGAGATTACTGGCCAGGGCACCACGCGGAGAGAGCCTGTGGACAACCACGCCCTGACGGATGCCCCGGCCGCGCGCTAGAGTCCGGCCCACAGGGACGTTACCGATGGGTAAGGGGTGCGTGGACATGCGGCTCGGCATCAACCTCGGCTACTGGGGTGCGGGAATGGACGGCGACAACCTCGCCGTCGCCCAGGAGGCGGACCGCCTCGGCTACGACGTCTGCTGGGCCGCCGAGGCCTACGGCTCCGACGCCCCCACGGTCCTCGCCTGGGTCGCGGCGAAGACCGAACGGATCGACGTCGGCTCCGCGATCATGCAGATCCCCGCCCGGCAGCCCGCGATGACGGCGATGACCGCCGCCACCCTCGACTCGCTCACCGGCGGTCGTTTCCGCCTCGGCCTCGGCGTCTCCGGCCCCCAGGTCTCCGAGGGCTGGTACGGCGTCAAGTTCGACAAGCCGCTCGCCAGGACCCGCGAGTACGTCGAGATCGTCCGCAAGGCGATGACCCGGGAGCGCCTCAGCTACGACGGCGAGCACTGGACCCTGCCGCTCCCCGGCGGCCCCGGCAAGCCCATCAAGCTCACCGTCCACCCGGAGCGCGAGCACATCCCGCTCTACATCGCCGCCATCGGACCCAAGAACCTGGAGCAGACCGGCGAGATCGCCGACGGCGCCCTGCTGATCTTCCCCTCCGCCGCCCACCTGGAGGAGACCGCGCTCCGGCACCTGCGCGCGGGCCGCGAGAAGGCCGGTCTGACGATGGACGGCTTCGACGTCTGTCCCACCGTGCCGCTGGCCCTCGGCGACGACGTCGACGCCCTCGCCGACGTCTTCCGCCCGTACACGGCGCTGTACGTCGGCGGCATGGGCAGCCGCAAGCAGAACTTCTACAACCAGCTCGCGCGGCGCATGGGCTACGAGAAGGAGGCCGCCGAGATCCAGGACAAGTACCTGGCCGGCGACAAGGCGGGCGCGGCGGCCGCCGTTCCCCAGAGCCTGATCGACCAGACCGCCCTGCTCGGCTCCGTCGAGCGGATCGCCGAGCGGATGACGGCCTACGCGGAGGCCGGGGTCACCACCCTCACCCTCGCCCCGGCCGGTTTCACCCTCGACGAGCGCCTCGCGGCGCTGCGGGCGGGCGTGGAGGCGGCCGAGCGGGCGGGCCTCGCGTAGCGGTTCCGCCGTCGACGGAACCGAAGGGTTTCCGCGGCCGTGGTGGGGGCTCGGGGGTCTTCCCCGCCACGGCCGTCACGCAGCACAACGGCTTCACAGGCCCCCCGGTTACGCCCCCGGGCCTCACTCTTTCGGCCGAGTCGCCCGGCCCTCCTGTTGCCCCTCGCCCCGGACCGCATTTGACTCGTGGTCCGGGGGCGGACGGAGTGCGGAACGCGCACGGAGGTGGCGGCGATGCTCACGGCCAAGGGCCTGTTCCAGGAAATCATCGACAACGACGAGTCCTTCCGGCTCTTCTGCTCCATCGCGGCCAGCGGTGAGTCCCAGGGCGGCTGGGAGAACGCCAGGATCGCGGCCCTCGTCGCGCCCGGTATGAAGGACCTCACGCCGAAGATCACCCGGCACGGCGCCGACGAGGACAAGCACGGCCGGATCTTCAACGCGTTGATGAAGAAGCGCGGCCTCGAACCCGTCCCCGTACCGCCCGACACCGACTACACAATGCTGCTCGAACAGCGCGGCATCGGCCTCGCGCACGACAAGCTGCGCCGCGACGAGCCCCTGACCGAGCGGGACATCGTGGTCTATCTCGCCCACAGCAGGGTCACCGAGCAGCGGGCCGCCGACCAGATGGACATGCTCGTCACGTACTTCGGGGACCACCCCGAACTCGGCAGGGCCATCCACATGATCGACAACGACGAGGCGAACCACCTCGCCTACTGCCACGAGGAACTGCTCCGCCTCGCCCGCCAGGGCCACGGCCGGCTCATCCAGCGGACCCTGCGCGACTCCGCCCTCGTCGAGATCCAGGTCTACCGCGACGTCAGCCTCGCCGTGATGGGGCACATGGGACGGATCCTGCGCTGGCCCCGCCCCAAGGCGGCCGTCCTCGCCGCCGGAATCCGCGGCATGTACGCGTACGAACGGCTCGCCGGCTGGCACCGGATGGTGAGCCTGAAGACGCCCGAGCGGCTCGACGCCCTCGGCGGACCCGCGACCCCCGCCCCCGCCTTCTGAGGCGGGCCCGGGACCCGGGGCGGGCGACCCCTTCCGGCCGTCCCGTCCCGGCCCGTCACGAAGCGGCCGTCACGAACCTGCCGTCACATCCAGCCGCGCCGCTTGAACAGCCGGTACAGCCCCAGGACGATGCCCGCCATCACGGCGATCACCACCGGGTACGACGCCACCCAGTGCAGCTCCGGCATGTGGTCGAAGTTCATGCCGTAGACCCCCGCGACCATCGTGGGGACCGCGGCCATCGCCGCCCACGCCGAGATCTTCCGCATGTCGTCGTTCTGCCGCACCCCCATCTGCGCGAGATGGGCCGACAGGACGTCGGACAGGAGCCGGTCGAGCCCCTCCACCTGTTCGTTGGCGCGCAGCAGATGGTCGTTGACGTCCCGGAAGAAGGGGTGCGACCGCTCGTTCACGAACGGCACCGAACCGGCCGTCAGCCGGGCCATCGGCCCGGCGAGCGGCACGCTGGCCCGCCGGAACTCCAGGACCTGCCGCTTCGCCGTGTAGATCCGCTCCGCGGTGTTCGCCGGATTGCCCCCGGTGGGCGCGAAGACGTCCGCCTCCAGCTCCTCCAGGTCGACCTGGAGCTCGGCGGCCACGTCGAGGTAGTGGTCCACGATCGCGTCGCTCACCGCGTACAGCACCGACGTCGGCCCGTGCTTCAGCACCTCGGGGTCGGCCTCCAGCCGCCGGCGGACCTCCGCGAGGGGCGCGCCCTCGCCGTGCCGGACGGTCACCACGAACGAGTCGCCCATGAACAGCATCAGCTCGCCGGAGGAGACCCGGTCGCTCTCCGGCTCGTAGACGATCGGCTTGAGCACGGCGAACAGCGAGTCGTCGTAGACCTCCAGCTTCGGGCGCTGATGGGCCTTGAGGGCGTCCTCGACCGCCAGCGGGTGCAGCGCGAACTCCGAGGCGACATGGTCGAACTCCGCCTCCGTGGGCTCGTGCAGACCCACCCAGAGAAAGGCGTCCCCGGCCGCCCGCGCCTCGTCGAGCGCGTCGGAGAGGTCGGCGGGGCCGTCCGTACGGCGCCCGTCCCGGTAGATGGCAGAGTCCACGATCACGCGCCGTATTCTCCATCGAACGCGCGCTCCACGCACGCGTGCATCCGTCCGGGCCGTCCGCGGACCCCGATCCGGCCGGCAGCGGCCACCCCGGCCGGGCACGACGGGGACGGCCGGGCACCGCCTAGGCTGGCCGGCATGGCCACGCTGATCCTCGTCCGGCACGGACGCTCCACCGCCAACACCTCCGGGGTCCTCGCCGGACGCACACCCGGGATCTCCCTCGACGAGCGGGGGGCCGCGCAGGCCGCCGCGCTCCCCGGGCGCCTCGCGGACATCCCGCTCGCCGCCGTCGTCTCCAGCCCGCTCCAGCGCTGCCGGCAGACGATCCGGCCGCTGCTCGACGCCCGCCCGGAGCTGCCGCTGCACGTCGAGGACCGGATCAACGAGTGCGACTACGGCGACTGGTCCGGCCGGAAGCTGGCCGAACTGAACGACGAACCCCTGATGGAGGTCGTCCAGGCGCACGCCTCCGCCGCGGCCTTCCCCGGCGGCGAGTCCATGCGCGCCATGCAGGCCCGCGCCGTCGACGCCGTCCACGACTGGAACGCCCGGATCGAGGCCGAGCACGGCGAGGACGCCTGCTATGTGATGTGCTCGCACGGCGACATCGTCAAGTCGATCGTGGCGGACGCCCTCGGCCTCCACCTGGACCTCTTCCAGCGCCTCCACGTCGACCCCTGCTCGGTCACCGTCATCCGCTACACGCGCCTGCGTCCCTTCCTCGTCCGCCTCGGCGACACCGGGGACTTCGCCGGATTCGCGCCACGTGAGCACACCGACGGCGGTGGGACGGCTGAGGTCGGGGGCGGCGCGGGCGCACCGTGATCCTCTCGCGCAGTAGGGTGGACGCGCCGCTGTAGTACGACTGTCGAGACGCAAGGGAGCCGGGAAACGTGTCCCGTCAGGTGTTCCTCTACGACCCACCGGAGCGTTTCGTGGCCGGTACGGTCGGGCTGCCTGGCCGCCGTACGTTCTTCCTCCAGGCGTCCGCCGCCGGCCGGGTCACCAGCGTCGCCCTGGAGAAGACACAGGTGGCCGCCCTCGCCGAGCGCATGGACGAACTCCTCGACGAGGTCGTCCGCCGCACCGGGGGCAACGCTCCCGTCCCCGCCGTGGCCCCCGTCGAGGTGGCCGACACCGCCCCCCTCGACGCGCCCGTCGAGGAGGAGTTCCGGGTCGGCACCATGGCGCTCGCCTGGGACGGCGAGGAGCAGCGCATGATCGTCGAGGCGCAGGCGCTCGTCGAACTCGACGTGGACTCCGAGGAGGACCTCGCCGAGGCCGAGGAGCGGCTGCTCCAGGACGAGGAGAACGGCCCGCCGATGCTCCGGGTCCGCCTCAGCGGCGCCCAGGCGCGCGCCTTCGCCAAGCGGGCCCTGGACGTGGTCAACGCGGGCCGGCCGCCGTGCCCGCTGTGCAGCCTGCCGCTCGATCCCGAGGGCCACGTCTGCCCGCGCCAGAACGGATACCGCCGCGGAGCATGAGCAGCAGCCCCCCGACGCCGACCGACGCCGAGCTGCTCGCCCACGGTGAGCTGACCGTCCGCGGCCAGGTCCGCGAGGCCTCCAACGCCGTCCTGTACTGCTCCGTCGCCCACGGGGGACGGGAAGCCTCCTGCGTCTACAAGCCGGTCGCGGGCGAGCAGCCGCTGTGGGACTTCCCCGACGGCACCCTCGCCCAGCGCGAGGTCGCCGCGTACGAGATCTCCGAGGCCACCGGCTGGGGCCTGGTCCCGCCGACGGTGCTCCGCGACGGACCGTACGGGGAGGGCATGGTCCAGCTGTGGATCGAGGCCGACCCCGGAGCGCGGCTGCTCGCCCTCACCGAGGACGACGAGGCGGGCGAGGGCTGGAAGGCCGTGGGGCCCGCCCAGATCGCCGAGGACCGCACCGCGCTGCTCGTCCACGCCGACACGCCCGAACTGCGGCGGCTCGCCGTCCTGGACGCCGTCATCAACAACAGCGACCGCAAGGGCGGCCATCTGCTGCCCACCCCGGACGGACGGCTCTACGGCATCGACCACGGCGTCACCTTCCACGTCGACGACAAGCTGCGCACCCTGCTGTGGGGCTGGGCGGGCGAGGAGCTGCCCGCCGAGGCGGCCGGGGTGCTCGCCGCGCTCGACCGCTCCCTGGCCGCGGGAGCGCCCCTCGCCGCCCGTCTGGCGGAACTGCTCACCGGCGCCGAGGTGGCGGCGGTACGCGCCCGTGTGGCGGCGCTGCGGGCCACCGGCAGGCACCCGGAGCCCTCGGGGCAGTGGCCGGCGATCCCCTGGCCGCCGGTCTGAGGTCACGGGTTCCGGCCCAGGTCACCGCCGTACCCCTGCCGGAGACCGAAAAGTCTCGGCCAAGGGGCCGAAGAGGGGGCTGCACCCCTGGGGGGTATGCACGCACCCCTCCGACCCGCAAGAGTGCCTAATCGGTCAAGATCCCGGATCCGGTTCGTATCCGGAACAGCTGTCCGGTTACGCTCGGGTCATGCATGCCTGGCCCGCTTCTGAGGTCCCCGCCCTTCCCGGCAAGGGCCGCGACCTCCGGATCCACGACACCTCGACCGGCGGACGAGTGACCCTCGCCCCCGGTCCCGTCGCCCGTATCTACGTCTGCGGCATCACGCCGTACGACGCGACCCACATGGGTCACGCGGCGACCTACAACGCGTTCGACCTCGTGCAGCGCGTGTGGCTCGACACCAAGCGGCAGGTGCACTACGTCCAGAACGTGACGGACGTGGACGACCCGCTCCTGGAGCGCGCGATCCGCGACGGGGTCGACTGGGTCGGACTCGCCGAGCGCGAGAC
This sequence comes from Streptomyces sp. NPDC002057, assembly GCF_040296665.1. Classification (NCBI taxonomy): domain Bacteria; kingdom Bacillati; phylum Actinomycetota; class Actinomycetes; order Kitasatosporales; family Streptomycetaceae; genus Streptomyces; species Streptomyces sp. NPDC002057. Next base: position 77,681 of record NZ_JBEOXR010000011.1, on the reverse strand, counting down.
CGCCCTCTTCCGCGAGGACATGACCGCCCTGCGGATGCTGCCCCCGCAGCACTACATCGGCGCGGTCGAGGCCATACCCGGCATCGTCCCGCTCGTGGAGCGACTCCGGGACTCCGGCGCCGCCTACGAACTCGAAGGGGACATCTACTTCTCCGTCGACGCCGACCCGCACTTCGGCAAGGTCTCGAACTACGACACCGAGCTGATGCGCCACCTCTCCGCCGAGCGCGGCGGCGACCCCGAGCGCCCCGGCAAGAAGAACCCGCTCGACCCGATGCTCTGGATGGCCGCCCGCGAGGGCGAGCCGAGCTGGGACGGCGGCAGCCTCGGCGCCGGCCGCCCCGGCTGGCACATCGAGTGCGTCGCCATCGCCCTCGACCACCTCGGCATGGGCTTCGACGTGCAGGGCGGCGGCTCCGACCTGATCTTCCCGCACCACGAGATGGGCGCCTCCCACGCCCAGACCCTCACCGGCGAGTTCCCCATGGCCAAGGCGTACGTCCACGCCGGCATGGTCGGCCTCGACGGCGAGAAGATGTCCAAGTCCCGGGGCAACCTCGTCTTCGTCTCGCGGCTCCGCCGTGACGGCGTCGACCCGGCCGCCATCCGGCTCGCGCTCCTCTCCCACCACTACCGCGCCGACTGGGAGTGGACCGACCAGGTCCTCCAGGACGCCGTGGAGCGCCTCGACCGCTGGCGCGCCGCCGTGTCCCGCCCCGACGGCCCGTCCGCCGACGCGCTCGTCGAGGAGCTCCGCGAGGCGCTCTCCGACGACCTCGACGCCCCGGCCGCGCTCGCCGCGGTCGACCGCTGGGCCGCGCTCCAGACGGCCGAGGGCGGCACCGACGACTCCGCTCCCGGTCTCGTCTCCCGTGCCGTCGACGCACTGCTCGGTGTGGCCCTGTAACGAGCAGGACCGCACAACTCTCTTTCAGGCAACCGCCCTTGGACTTCTCGCCGAAGTCCGAGGGCGGTTCCGTTTTGTCCTGGCGGGAATGCTCGTTCCTGCGCTAAATAACCTCCATGCAATCATCATCACGCATGAAAGTTGCACTTGCCGGAGCCGTCCTCGGGCTCCTCGCGGCCCTCGCGGGACCCGGCACCACCGCGTCGGCCCTCCCCACGGACCGCGCCGACCGGGCCGACACCGCGGCCCAGGAACCGGACACCACCGTCGGCGACCTCACCGGGTTCGCCGCCGCCGGCCCCGTCTACCGGCTGACCGCAGGCCAGACCCTGGCCAGGGTCAGCTTCGTCACCGCCGACACCTTCCGCATCGAACTCGCCCCCGACGGCACGTTCACCGACGCCACCGGCAGCGACATCGTCCTGCCCCAGGGCCCGCCCCCGGCCACCCGCTGGCGCGACCGGGGCGACCGCTACGAACTGAGCACCGCCGAAGTGACCGTGCGCGCCTACAAGACACCGCTCCGCTTCGCCGCCGTACGCGCCGACGGCACCCCGCTCTGGAGCGAGGCCCGCGGACTCAGCTGGACCGCCGACCGCACCACCCAGACCCTCGCCCGCGGCGCCACCGAGCAGTTCTACGGCGCCGGCATGCAGAACGGGCGCGGCAACACCTCCCACCGCGACAAGACCGTCGAGGTCGGCGTCGACTACAACTGGAACGACGGCGGCCACCCCAACTCCGTCCCCTTCTACCTCTCCTCCGCCGGATACGGCGTCTACCGCAACACCTACGCCCCGAACACCTACGCCTTCACCGAGCCCGTCACCACCAGCGCGAAGGAACGGCGCTTCGACGCCTACTACTTCGCCGGCACCGGCGCCGACGCCGCCAAGGACGTCATCGGCCAGTACACCCGGCTCACCGGCAAACCCTTCCTGCCGCCCGTGTACGGCCTGGAGATAGGCGACGCCGACTGCTACCTCCACAACGCCAACCGGGGCGAGCGCCGCACCCTCGACGCCCTGAAGGTCGCCGACGGCTACGTCGAGAACGACATGCCCAACGGCTGGATGCTCGTCAACGACGGCTACGGCTGCGGCTACGAGAACCTCGCCGAGGCCTCCGCCGGGCTCGGCGAGCGCGGCATGAAGCTCGGCCTCTGGACCGAGGACGGCATCGACCAGCTCGAAGAGCAGGTCAAGGCCGGCCAGCGGGTCGCCAAGCTCGACGTCGCCTGGGTCGGCCCCGGCTACAAGTTCGCCCTCGACGGCTGCAAGGACGCCCACGCCGGCATCGAGGCCCACAGCGACGCCCGCGGCTTCACCTGGGCCCCCGAGAGCTGGTCCGGCGCCCAGCGCTGCGGCGTCCAGTGGTCCGGCGACCAGTCCGGCACCTGGGAGTACATCCGCTGGCAGATCCCGACCTACGCGGGCGCCTCCATGTCCGGCCTCGCCTACACCACCGGTGACGTCGACGGCATCTTCGGCGGCAGCGCCAAGACGTACACCCGCGACCTCCAGTGGAAGACCTTCCTGCCGGTCACGATGACCATGGACGGCTGGGCGGCCAGCGACAAGCAGCCCTTCCGGTACGGCGAGCCCTACACCAGCGTCAACCGCGCCTCCCTCAAGCTCCACGAGGCCCTGCTCCCGTACATCTACAGCCACGCCCACCGGGCCACGAAGACCGGCGTCGGCCTCGCGCGGCCGCTCGCCCTGGAGTACCCGGACGACCCGAAGGCGGCGACCGAGGCCGCCAAGTACGAGTTCCTCAGCGGCGAGGACTTCCTCGTCGCCCCCGTCTACCAGGACGCGGTGGAGCGCGACGGCATCTACCTCCCCAAGGGCACCTGGATCGACTACTGGAGCGGACGCGCCTACGAGGGCCCCGTCACCCTCGACGACTACAGCGCCCCGCTCGACACCCTGCCCCTCTTCGTACGGGCCGGGGCGACCGTCCCGATGTGGCCCGGCGACATCCGCTCGTACACCGACCGCGCCCCCGGCGACCCGATCGCCTGGGACATCTACCCCAAGGGTGACTCCTCCTTCGAGCTGTACGAGGACGACGGCGTCACCCGCGAGCACCGCACCGGCCGCTACGCCACCCAGCGCGCCGAGGTCCGCGCCCCGAACGGAGGCCCCGGCGACGTGACCGTCCGCGTCGGCGCGAGCAAGGGCTCGTACACCGGCAAGCCGACGGCCCGGCCCTACACCTTCACGGTCCACACCGGCGACGCCCCCGGCGCCGTCCGGCTCGACGGGCGCAAGCTGCCCGCCCTCACCTCCCGCGCCGCCTTCGACGCCGCCGCCCAGGGCTGGTGGTACGACCGCGACGACCGCGGGGGAGTGGTCCGGGTCAAGACCGCCGCCCTCTCCACCGGCCGCGCCTTCGAGCTGGCGCTGACCGACACCAGCGCCGTCGGCGGCGCGGTCCGGGGCGCTTCCGCCGCCCTCGCCGTCCCCGCGGCGCAGGAGCTCGGCGCCGGAGCACCCGGCACCGTCGCCGTGGACGTCACCGCGGGCACCCGGGACGCCACGGACGTACGCGTCTCCCTGGCCGCCCCGGCCGGCTGGCAGGTCACCCCGGCCGCCCCGGTCACCCGGATCCCGGCCGGCACCACCCGCCGGGTCGAGGTCACCGTCACCCCGGCGGCGGACGCGAAGCCCGGAGAGGCGACCCTCACCGCGACCGCCCGCCACCGCGCGGCGGGCACCGACCGCACCGCCACCCAGCGGTTCGCGGTCGGGGTGATGCCCCCGCCGCCGACCGGCGACGCCTGGGCGAGCGACCTCGTCTGGCTGCGCTCCACCAACGGCTGGGGCCCGCCCGAACGCGACCGCTCCAACGGCGAGTCCGGCGCCGCCGACGGCCGGCCGCTCACCCTGGCCGGACAGACCTACGAGAAGGGCATCGGCGCCCACGCCGACTCCGACATCGAGGTCTACCTCGGCGGCCGCTGCACCGCCTTCACCGCCGACGTCGGCATCGACGACGAGATCAACGGCTACGGCGAGGTGGCCTTCTCCGTCGAGGCCGACGGCAAGGTCCTGTGGACCTCGCCCCGGCTCACCGGGGCCTCCGCGACCCTGCCCGTGAACGTCGACGTGACCGGAGCCCGGCACGTCCGGCTGCGGATCACGGACACCAACGGGTCCAAGAGCGGCGACCACGCGGACTGGGCGGCGGCCCGGTTCGACTGCGCGTGACACGAGCCGGCGCCTGATGCGCGGAGCCGTGTGAAGCGAGGAACGGGAGGGGCGCCCCTGGGCACCCCTCCCGTTCCGTCGTCGTCACGACGAGCCGCTACTTCTCGGACCCGCCGTCCGTGTCGGTGTCCGGCTCCGCGCCCGTCTCCGTGACCGCGTCCGGCGCCGCGTCCGGGTCCGGCGCCGCGTCGGTGTCGGCGGGGCGCTCGGCCGAGCCCTCCGCGGCATCCGGTTCCCCGGACTCCCCGGCCGGCTCCGCGCCCGGGACCGACTCGGCGCCCGGGACCGATTCCGGCCCCGGCTGTTCCGGCTTCGGCGGCCGCGTACGCCCGCTCCCCGTCTCCCGGAGGAACGCCGAGTCGCCGCCCTCCGTCGCCACCCCGGGGCCGCCCGGACCCGTGCCCGGCTCACGCCGCTGCAGATACCGCTCGAACTCGCGGGCGATCGCCTCGCCCGAGGCCTCCGGCAGCTCCGCCGTGTCCCGGGCCTCCTCAAGCGTCTGCACGTACTCGGCGACCTCGCTGTCCTCCGCGGCCAGCTGGTCCACGCCCACCTGCCAGGCCCGCGCGTCCTCGGGCAGCTCGCCCAGCGGGATGCGCAGCCCGATCAGGTCCTCCAGGCGGTTGAGGAGCGCCAGCGTCGCCTTCGGGTTCGGCGGCTGCGACACGTAGTGCGGCACCGCCGCCCACAGGCTCACCGCCGGCACGCCCGCGTGGGTGCACGCCTCCTGGAGGATGCCCACGATGCCCGTCGGCCCCTCGTACCGGGTCTCCTCCAGGTCCATGGTGCGCGCCAGATCCGGGTCGGAGGTCACCCCGCTGACCGGGACGGGCCGGGTGTGCGGGGTGTCCCCGAGCAGCGCGCCCAGGATCACGACCATCTCCACGCCCAGCTCGTGGGCGAAGGCGAGGATCTCGTTGCAGAAGGAGCGCCAGCGCATCGAGGGCTCGATCCCGCGCACGAGCACCAGGTCACGGGGCTTCTCGCCGCCGACCCGGACCACGGAGAGCCGGGTCGTCGGCCAGGTGATCTTCCGGACGCCGTTCTCCAGGAAGACCGTGGGCCGATTGACCTGGAAGTCGTAGTAGTCCTCGGCGTCGAGCGCCGCGAACACCTCGCCCTTCCATTCCCGGTCAAGGTGGGCGACCGCGGTGGAGGCGGCGTCGCCGGCGTCGTTCCAGCCTTCGAACGCGGCCACCATGACCGGGTCGATCAGCTCGGGTACCCCCTCGAGCTCGATCACCCAGCGCCTCCTTTTCGAAGTTCCTGTCGTACGGACCAACCTTACGGCTTTCCGGAGGTCCGTCCGCAGCCCCCGGACATCCCCGAAAACCCGTGCGGCCTTGATCGACTACCCAGGAACTCGCCTCCGCACACGGCGGTGTCACTCCTCCCAGAGCGTGCTCGGCGCCTCCCTCCGGACCACCGGGGCGATCTCCTCGGCGAAACGCTGGAGCGTCTCGATCTGTTCGCCCGTCGACTGGGCGAAGGTGTCCACGGTGACGGACTGCAGGTCGTGTCCGTAGTGCTCGTGGTAGCCGAGGATCTTGTCGATGATCTGCTGCGGCGAGCCGATCAGCTGGGGACCGCCCGCGACGGCGTCCTCGATCGTGCGGAACGGGGTGTTGTACCCGGCCTTCCCCTCCAGGTGGGGCCGGAAGCTCTGCCGGACCTTCGCCTCGTACAGGTCCTTGTAGCGGGCGACCGCCTGTTCGGCGGTGTCGGCGATGAGCAGGCCGCCGGAACCGGCCGCCACGCGCGCGTGGGCGGGGTCGTGCCCGTACTCCTCGAACTTCTCGCGGTAGTGGGCGATGAGCTTCGCGTACGCCTCGCGGGGCTGGATGGCGTTGGCGGTGAAGAGCGGGTCACCGTGCTTCGCCGCGAGTTCGGGGGAGTTGAGACTGGTGGCCGAACCGTGCCAGATCCGGGGCGGACCCGCGTACGGGCGGGGAACCGTGGTGACGTTCTTCAGCGCGGGCCGGAACTCGCCCTCCCAGTCGACGCCCTCCTCCGTCCAGAGGCGGCGCAGCAGCTCGTACTTCTCCTTCTGGAGGTCCCACTGCCGCTCCTCGTCCAGGCCGAAGAGGTCGAAGTGGCCCGCCTCCGCGCCCTTGCCGACGACGAGTTCGAGCCGTCCCCGGGAGAGCTGGTCGAGCGTGGCGTAGTCCTCGGCGACCCGCACGGGGTCGAGGATCGCGACCACGGTGACGCCGGTGAGCAGCTTGATCCGGGTGGTGCGGGCGGCGAGCGCGGCGAGCAGCACGGTGGGGGCGGAGGAGAGGAACGGGCCCGCGTGCCGCTCGCCGACCGCGTACGCGTCGAAGCCGAGCCGTTCGGCGGTCTCGCCGAGCGTGACGACCTGCTCCAACCGGTCGGCCGCGGAGAGGATGTCGCCGGTCAGCGGGTGCGGGGAGTGGTGGACGATCGAGAGCACCTGAAACTTCATGCGTTCCACTCTGCGCGCCGAGTGTTGCGGCGGTGTGGACGGCGTGTGGCACGCCGCAGGGGCGGCCCTCCGGAGAGGAACCGCCCCTGTGCGTACGGGAGTTGCCACCCGTCGACCTGTCCGCCCCGATGCCCGGCGGACGTGTCCCGGCTACTTGTCCAGCATCTTCTCGACGTCGGCGCGGATCTCGTCCGTCGCGAGACCGCGGATGGTCAGCGTCGTGCGGCGGCGCAGCACGTCGTCCGCCGTCTCGGCCCACTCGTGGTCGCGGGCGTAGGCGACCTGCGCCCAGATCTCCGGCGCGTCCGGGTGGATGCGGCGGGCCAGGTCCGGGTTCTCGTTCGCCATCCGCGCGATGTCGAAGGAGAGCGAGCCGTAGTGCGTCGCCAGGTGCTTGGCGGTGTCGGCGGCCATCCGGGGGCCGGGCGCCGGACCGTCGACGAGCAGCCGGTGGGCGACCGCGTTCGGGTTGGCTATGCCGGGCAGCGGCAGCCGCTTCGGCAGCGTCGACACCGGCTCGTAGTCCTCGCCGAGCGGGTGCCCGGGCAGCTGCTCCAGCTTCTTCATCACCGTACGGCCGATGTGGCGGAAGGTCGTCCACTTGCCGCCGGCCACCGACAGCATGCCGCCGCGGCCCTCGGTGACGACCGTCTCGCGCTTGGCCTTGGAGGTGTCGCCGGGACCGCCCGGGAGCACCCGCAGACCGGCGAAGGCGTAGGTGATCAGGTCGCGGGACAGCTGCTGGTCGCGGATGGAGAACGCGGCCTCGTCCAGGATCTGGGCAGTGTCCTTCTCGGTGACCTCGACCTGGCCGGGGTCACCCTCGTACTCCTCGTCGGTGGTGCCGAGGAGCAGCATGTCCTCCCAGGGGAGGGCGAAGGTGATGCGGTACTTGTCGATCGGGGTGGCCAGGGCGGCCTTCCACGGCGAGGTCCGCTTGAGGACCAGGTGCGCGCCCTTGGAGAGGCGGATGGAGGGGGCCGCGTTCGGGTCCTCCATCCTGCGCAGGTGGTCGACCCACGGGCCGGTCGCGTTGAGCACGAGGCGGGCGGTGACGCCGAACTCGTCGCCGCTGGTGCGGTCCTTGAGCTCGGCGCCGGTGACCCGGCCCCGCGTGAAGCGCAGCCCGGTGACCTCGGCGTGGTTGAGGACGGTGGCTCCGGCGTCGACGGCCGCGCGGACCGTCATCAGGGCCATGCGGGCGTCGTTCATCTGGTCGTCGCCGTAGACGGCCACGGCCTTGAGGTTGTCGGTGCGCAGCTCCGGCACGTCCTGCGCGGCCTTGGCGGGGGAGAGCAGGTGTCCGACGCCGTCGCCGAAGGCCGAGAGGGCGCTGTAGGCGAAGACGCCGGCGCCGAGCTTCGCCGCGCCGTGCGGGCCGCCCTTGTAGACGGGCAGGTAGAAGGTGAGGGGGTTGGCGAGGTGCGGTGCCACCTGACGGGAGACCGCACGCCGCTCGAAGTGGTTCTCCGCCACCAGCTTCACCGCGCCGGTCTGCAGGTAGCGCAGTCCGCCGTGGAGGAGCTTCGAGGAGGCGGAGGAGGTGGCGCCGGCGAAGTCGCCGGCGTCCACCAGGGCCACCCGCAGGCCCGACTGCGCGGCGTGCCAGGCGGTGGAGATGCCCAGGATGCCGCCGCCGATCACCAGGAGGTCGTACGTCGCCTTGGAAAGCTGGTCCCGGGTCTCGGCGCGGCTCGGGAGGGAGCCGGACGCCGGGTGCGTCCCAAGGGCAGGGACGCTCTGCAGGGTGGTCATGTCTTACTCCTCGGATGCGTCATCGAGCCAGCCCATGGAGCGTTCCACGGCCTTGAGCCAGCTCTTGTACTCGCTGTCACGCCTGCCGGCGTCCATGCGAGGGGTCCATTCCGCGGCGCGGCGCCAGTTGGCGCGCAGCGCGTCGGTGTCCGGCCAGAAGCCGACGGCCAGGCCGGCGGCGTAGGCGGCGCCGAGGCAGGTGGTCTCGGCGACCATCGGACGCACGACGGGCGCGTCCAGGAAGTCCGAGAGGGTCTGCATCAGCAGGTTGTTGGAGGTCATGCCGCCGTCGACCTTGAGCGCGGCCAGCTCGACGCCGGAGTCCTTGGTCATGGCGTCGGTGATCTCGCGGGTCTGCCAGGCGGTCGCCTCCAGGACGGCGCGGGCGATGTGCGCCTTGGTGACGTACCGGGTGAGGCCGGCGATCACACCGCGGGCGTCGGAGCGCCAGTACGGGGCGAACAGTCCGGAGAAGGCCGGCACGAAGTAGGCGCCGCCGTTGTCCTCGACCGAGGACGCGAGGGTCTCGATCTCGGCGGCGGACTTGATCAGGCCCATCTGGTCGCGCATCCACTGCACCAGGGAGCCGGTGACGGCGATCGAGCCCTCCAGCGCGTAGACCGGCTTGGAGTCGCCGATCTGGTAGCCGACCGTGGTCAGCAGGCCGCTGTAGGAGTTGATGATCTTGTCACCGGTGTTCATCAGCATGAAGGTGCCGGTGCCGTACGTGGACTTGGCCTCGCCCTCGGCGAAACAGGTCTGGCCGAAGAGGGCGGCCTGCTGGTCGCCGAGCGCCGAGGCGACCGGGACGCCGGCGAGGGCGCCGTCCTTGACGTGGCCGTAGACCTCGGCGGAGGAGCGGATCTCGGGGAGGACGTTGAGGGGGACCCCCATCGACTCCGCGATCTTCTCGTCCCAGGCCAGCGTGTGGAGGTTCATCAGCATGGTGCGCGAGGCGTTGGTGACGTCGGTGACGTGCACGCCGCCGTCGGCGCCGCCGGTCAGGTTCCAGATGACCCAGGAGTCCATGGTGCCGAAGAGGATGTCGCCGGCCTCGGCGCGCTCGCGCAGGCCCTCGACGTTGTCGAGCATCCAGCGGATCTTCGGGCCGGCGAAGTAGCTCGCCAGCGGCAGGCCGGTCTCGCGGCGGAAGCGGTCCTGGCCGACGTTGCGGCCGAGCTCCTTGCAGAGGGCGTCGGTGCGAGTGTCCTGCCAGACGAGGGCGTTGTGGACGGGCTCACCGGTGTTCTTGTCCCAGAGCAGCGTGGTCTCGCGCTGGTTGGTGATGCCGATGGCCTTGACGTCCGCGGCGGCGATGCCGCCCTTCGTCAGGGCGCCGGCGACGACCTCCTGGACGTTGGTCCAGATCTCGGCGGCGTCGTGCTCGACCCAGCCCGGCTTCGGGAAGATCTGCTCGTGCTCCTTCTGGTCGACCGAGACGATCCGGCCGTCCTTGTCGAAGACGATGCAGCGGGAGGAGGTGGTGCCCTGGTCGATCGCGGCGATGAAGGGGCCGGAGGTGTGTGCGTCGGTCACGGTGTGCTCCATGGGAGGTCTGGAAGAAGGACGGCTCAGGCGAACGCGATGTTGTAGATACCCGCGGCGAGGGCTCCACCGATCAGCGGACCGGCGACCGGGATCCAGGCGTAGCTCCAGTCGGAGCCGCCCTTGTGCTTCAGCGGCAGCAGGGCGTGCACGATGCGCGGGCCGAGGTCACGGGCCGGGTTGATCGCGTAGCCGGTCGGGCCGCCGAGCGAGAGGCCGATGGAGACGACCACGAACGCGGTGATCAGGGCGCCTATGACGCCGAGGCCCTTGCCGCTGTCGTTGAGGCCCTGGGTGAGCACGGCCAGGACGAGCACGACGGTGCCGATGATCTCGGTGGCCAGGTTCTGCCAGGTGTTCCGGATCTCGGGGCCGGTGGAGAAGACGCCGAGCACCGGGCCGGGGCCCTCGATCGGCTTCTGGCCCGAGGCCTCGGGGTCGGCGAGGTGCGCCTGGAACTGGCCGTAGTAGGCCACCCAGACCAGCGCCGCGCCGATCATGGCGCCGAGCATCTGGCCCGCGAAGTAGACGGGGACGTTGCCCCACTCGCCGTCCTTGATCGCGATGCCGACCGTGACGGCGGGGTTCAGATGGGCGCCCGAGAGGGAAGCCGTCATGTAGACGGCCGTCATGACGGCGAAGCCCCACCCGAAGGTGATCGCGAGCCAGCCCGCGTTGCGGGCCTTGGAGCCCTTGAGCGTGACGGCGGCGCACACACCGCCGCCGAGCAGAATGAGAACGGCGGTACCGATGGTCTCGCCGAGGAAGATGTCGGAGCTGGACACCCGCGACTCCTTTGTCCTTCGTCCAGGGGAAGGCGAACCCCGGGTCCCTCCGGTGGTCCGCGCCCTCGTGTGAGGGCGTTACCGGCCCTTGGCACTGCCACACCATAGCGCTTATTGCCGTTAAGTGTTCGGCAATGCCGACCGGTGAACGGAAGTTTTGCCCCCGGGTTAACAGCACGTCAAGGCTTCGGGGCATGAAAAACCCGCCGATAACGCGATCGTTACCGGCGGGTTCGGTCGTACGCGGGGTACCGCGCCGAAGGCCTCAGAAGCGCCCGGCCCCCAGATCCCGGGACACCGCGCGGGCGCAGTCCCGTACCGCCGCCACCAGCTCGGGGCGCAGCTCCCCGGACGGGCACAGCCGCTCCACGGCCCCCGTGACCGCCACCGCGCCCACCGGCATCCGCCGCCGGTCGTGGATCGGCGCCGCCACCGAGGCCACGCCCTCCCAGGTCTCCTCCGCGTCCGCGGCCCAGCCCCGGGCCCGCACCATGTCCAGCAGCGACTCGAACTCCCCGAGTTCCGTGGTCGTACGGGGCGTGAACGCCTCCCGCTCGACCTCCAGGACCTCGCTGTGCGCCACCGGGTCGTACGCCGAGAGGACCTTGCCCAGCGCCGTGGAGTGCAGCGGCTGCATGGCCCCCACCTCCAGGACCTGCCGGCTGTCGTCCGGCCGGAAGACGTGGTGCACGATCAGCACGCCCCGCTGGTGCAGCACCCCCAGGTGGACGCTCTCGCCGCTGGACCGCGCCAGGTCGTCCGTCCAGACGAGGGCCCGCGCGCGCAGCTCGTGGACGTCCAGATAGCTGTTGCCGAGCCGCAGCAGCTCCGCCCCCAGCTGATAGCGGCCCGAGGCCGCCTCCTGCTCCACGAAGCCCTCCGCCTGGAGGGTGCGCAGGATGCCGTGGGCGGTGCCCTTGGCGAGCCCCAGCGAGGACGCGATGTCGGACAGACCGAGCCGGCGCTCGCCGCCCGCGAGCAGCCGCAGCATGGCCGCCGCCCGTTCAAGCGACTGGATGTTCTTCGCCATCGCCCGACCCCTTATCCCTCTCACGCTGTTCGACAATGCTGAACACTATCGGTCGATGCCGACCTTGCGTTACACATGACAGTGTCAGCCAAGAACGGGCCGTACCGGGAGTCCCCGACACACAGGATGCCGTCCGGCCCGTGGGACGCCGTGTCCACCCCGGCCGGAGCGCGGTTACGCTGGCCCCGTGCACCCTCCACCGAGGGCGCAAAGCCGACAGCCGTCGCACCCCTGGGAGCTCATCCATGGCCTCGTTGCCGACCCCTTCCGCCGACAGCCGGACCCGCGCAGCGGCCCTCCGCGAGGCGCTCGCCAGCCGAGTCGTCGTCGCCGACGGCGCCATGGGCACCATGCTCCAGGCACAGGACCCCACCCTCGAGGACTTCCAGAACCTCGAAGGATGCAACGAGATCCTGAACGTCACGCGGCCCGACATCGTCCGTTCGGTCCATCAGGAGTACTTCTCCGCCGGCGTCGACTGCGTCGAGACCAACACGTTCGGCGCCAACCACGCCGCCCTGGCCGAATACGACATCCCCGGACGCGTCCACGAGCTCTCCGAGTCCGGCGCCCGCATCGCCCGCGAGGTCGCCGACGAGTTCACCGCCGCCACCGGCCGCCAGCGCTGGGTCCTCGGCTCCATCGGCCCCGGCACGAAGCTCCCGACCCTCGGCCACGCCCCCTACACCCTGCTGCGCGACGCCTACCAGCAGAACGCCGAAGGCCTCCTCGCCGGCGGATCCGACGCCCTGCTCGTCGAGACCACCCAGGACCTCCTCCAGACCAAGGCCTCCGTCATCGGCGCCCGCCGCGCCCTCGACGCCCTCGGCGCCGACGTACCGCTCATCGTCTCCGTCACCGTCGAGACCACCGGCACCATGCTCCTCGGCTCCGAGATCGGCGCCGCGCTCACGGCCCTGGAGCCGCTCGGCATCGACATGATCGGCCTGAACTGCGCCACCGGCCCCGCCGAGATGAGCGAGCACCTCCGCTACCTCGCCCGCCACTCGCGCATCCCGCTCTCCTGCATGCCCAACGCCGGCCTGCCCGTCCTCACCTCCGACGGCGCCCACTACCCGCTCAGCCCCGCCGAGCTCGCCGACGCCCAGGAGACCTTCGTCCGCGAGTACGGCCTCTCCCTCATCGGCGGCTGCTGCGGTACGACCCCGGAGCACCTGCGCCAGGTCGTCGAGCGCGTCCGCGACCTCACCCCCGGCGAGCGCGACCCGCGCCCCGAGCCCGGCGCCGCCTCGCTCTACCAGACCGTGCCGTTCCGCCAGGACACCGCCTACATGGCGATCGGCGAGCGCACCAACGCCAACGGCTCGAAGAAGTTCCGCGAGGCCATGCTCGACGCGCGCTGGGACGACTGCGTCGAGATGGCGCGGGACCAGATCCGCGAGGGCGCGCACATGCTCGACCTCTGCGTGGACTACGTGGGCCGCGACGGCGTCGCGGACATGGAGGAGCTCGCGGGGCGCTTCGCCACCGCGTCGACGCTGCCGATCGTGCTGGACTCCACCGAGGTGGAGGTGATCCGGGCCGGTCTGGAGAAGCTCGGCGGCCGGGCCGTCATCAACTCCGTCAACTACGAGGACGGTGACGGACCCGAGTCCCGCTTCGCCAAGGTCACCGGGCTCGCCCGGGAGCACGGCGCCGCGCTCATCGCCCTCACCATCGACGAGGAGGGCCAGGCCCGCTCCGTCGAGCACAAGGTGGCCATCGCCGAGCGGCTCATCGACGACCTCACCGGCAACTGGGGCATCCACGAGTCGGACATCCTCATCGACACCCTGACCTTCACCATCTGTACCGGTCAGGAGGAGTCCCGCAAGGACGGCATCGCCACCATCGAGGCGATCCGCGAGCTGAAGCGCCGCCACCCGGACGTCCAGACCACGCTGGGCCTCTCCAACATCTCCTTCGGTCTGAACCCGGCCGCCCGCATCCTCCTGAACTCCGTCTTCCTCGACGAGTGCGTCAAGGCCGGCCTCGACTCGGCGATCGTCCACGCCTCGAAGATCCTGCCGATCGCCCGCTTCGACGACGAGCAGGTCACCACCGCCCTCGACCTCATCTACGACCGGCGCGCCGAGGGCTACGACCCGCTGCAGAAGCTGATGGCCCTCTTCGAGGGCGTCAACACCAAGTCGATGAAGGCCGGCAAGACCGAGGAACTGCTCGCCCTGCCGCTGGACGAGCGTCTCAAGCGCCGGATCATCGACGGCGAGAAGAACGGCCTGGAGGCCGACCTCGACGAGGCCCTGACCGTCCGGCCGGCTCTGGAGATCGTCAACGAGATCCTGCTCGACGGCATGAAGACGGTGGGCGAGCTGTTCGGCTCCGGCCAGATGCAGCTGCCGTTCGTGCTCCAGTCCGCCGAGGTCATGAAGACGGCCGTGGCCCACCTGGAACCGCACATGGAGAAGTCGGACGCCGACGGCAAGGGCACGATCGTCCTCGCCACCGTCCGCGGCGACGTCCACGACATCGGCAAGAACCTCGTCGACATCATCCTCTCCAACAACGGCTACAACGTCGTCAACATCGGTATCAAGCAGCCCGTCTCCGCGATCCTGGAGGCCGCCGAGGAGCACAAGGCCGACGTCATCGGCATGTCCGGCCTCCTCGTGAAGTCCACCGTGATCATGAAGGAGAACCTGGAGGAGCTGAACCAGCGCGAGCTGGCCGCCAAGTACCCCGTGATCCTCGGCGGAGCCGCCCTCACCAGGGCCTACGTCGAACAGGACCTCCACGAGATCTACCAGGGCGAGGTCCGCTACGCCCGCGACGCCTTCGAGGGCCTGCGCCTCATGGACGCCCTCGTGGCCGTCAAGCGCGGAGTCCCCGGCGTCGAACTGCCCCCGCTCAAGCAGCGCCGGGTCGCCAAGCAGCCCGCCACCGCCCTCCAGGTCTCCGAGCCGGAGCCCGGCGGCCGCTCCGACGTCTCCGTCGACAACCCGGTGCCGACTCCGCCGTTCTGGGACACCCGGGTCGTCAAGGGCATCCCGCTGAAGGACTACGCGTCCTGGCTCGACGAGGGCGCCCTCTTCAAGGGCCAGTGGGGCCTCAAGCAGAACCGGGCCGGTGACGGACCCTCGTACGAGGAGCTCGTCGAGACCGAGGGCCGGCCCCGGCTGCGCGGCTGGCTGGAGCGCCTCCACACGGAGAACCTCCTGGAGGCGGCCGTCGTCCACGGCTACTTCCCGTGCGTCTCCAAGGGCGACGACCTGATCATCCTGGACGACGCCGGCAACGAGCGGACCCGCTTCACCTTCCCGCGCCAGCGCCGGGGCCGCCGCCTCTGCCTCGCGGACTTCTTCCGCCCCGAGGAGTCCGGCGAGACCGATGTCGTCGGCCTCCAGGTCGTCACCGTCGGCTCCCGGATCGGCGAGGCCACGGCCGAGCTCTTCGCCTCCGACTCCTACCGGGACTACCTGGAGCTGCACGGCCTCTCCGTGCAGCTCGCCGAGGCCCTCGCCGAGTACTGGCACGCGCGCGTCCGCGCCGAGCTGGGCTTCGGCGGCGAGGACCCGGCCGACGTGGAGGACATGTTCGCGCTCAAGTACCGCGGCGCGCGCTTCTCCCTCGGCTACGGCGCCTGCCCCGACCTGGAGGACCGCGCGAAGATCGCGGAGCTGCTGCGTCCCGAGCGGATCGGCGTGCACCTGTCGGAGGAGTTCCAGCTCCACCCCGAGCAGTCCACCGACGCGATCGTGATCCATCACCCCGAGGCGAAGTACTTCAACGCTCGGTGACCGCCCGGAGATGAATCCGCGCTTTCCCGGTCATCGGGACGTACACTGGTCGGTCCAGTGCAGGCCGGTCTTCCTCCCCGTACCGGGGAGGGGGGCCGGCCTTCTCGTCCCTCCATGGAGGTGTGCCGGATGACCAGTACGGTCCCCGCGTCCCTGTTCCGTACGAACGGAAGCTCCGCCCTGCAGGCGGTCTTCCTCGACATGGACGGGACCCTTGTCGACACGGAGGGCTTCTGGTGGGACGCGGAGGTCGAGGCCTTCGCCGACCTCGGTCACCGGCTGGACGAGGCCTGGCGGGACGTCGTCGTCGGCGGCCCCATGACCCGCAGCGCCGGTTACCTCATCGAGTCCACCGGCGCCGACATCACCCTCGCCGAGCTGACGGTCCTGCTCAACGAGAAGTTCGAGCAGCGCATCGCGCGCGGAGTGCCGCTGATGCCGGGCGCCGAGCGGCTCCTCGCCGAGCTGGCCGCGCACAACATCCCGACCGCCCTGGTCTCCGCCTCGCACCGCCGGATCATCGACCGGGTCCTCCACTCGCTCGGCCGTGATCGCTTCACGCTCACGGTCGCCGGGGACGAGGTCGTACGGACCAAGCCGCACCCCGAGCCGTACCTGACGGCCGCCCAGGGCGTCGGGGCCGACCCCGCGCTCTGTGCCGTCGTCGAGGACACCGCGACCGGTGTCGCGGCCGCCGAGGCGGCGGGCTGCCGGGTCGTCGCGGTGCCCTCCGTGGCGCCGATCGCCCCCTCCCCGGGCCGGGTCGTCGTGCGCTCCCTCGAAGAGGTCGACGTGCCCTTCCTCCGCACATTGATCACCGGCATCTGAGGTTTTTCTGAGCTTCCCCCGGCGGAATGCGCTTTCACCAGGGGAAAACGATCAGGCCATTCGCCGAAAAGGCCCCCGCGTGACCTTGGTCACGCAGAGTGCCGGACGGTGGGTGGCCTCCGTTGTGTCCCTGCCCGAAAAGGGCACGTTTCGGCGCCCCCATGTGTCCTGATTCGCTCGCCACCGTCCGCATCATCCGACGCATGGTTATCGAAGGCCCCGTATTCATGATCACTGTGCGATTACCCCCGCGGCGGCCGGTGGTCCGGCAATAGCGACGCCGCCCACTAATCTTTCGCGAGTACTTCGCCGCATAACCGCGTGCAACGGCGCACCCACCGAAGTCGCCGCGAACACAGGACCGATCGCAACACCCGGCCCGATCGCTCCCGCCCCGACCGGGCGGCCGGCGGCGGAGTTCCACTGACCGCTGTATCCCAGTGCCGGATGAGGAGATCGTCCCTGATGAACCGCAAGACCCTGGTGCTCCCGGCCGTGGCCGGACTGCTCGCCCCCCTGCTCGCCGCCTGTGGCGGAGCGGAGGACGGTGGAGCGATCGTCGTCGGCACCACGGACCAGTTCATCGCCACCGCGGACGCCCCCGCACCGCTCGACCCGGCCTTCGCCTACGACACCGGTGCCTGGAACATCCTGCGACAGACCGTCCAGACCCTGATGCACGTGCCCCGCGACGGCGGCGAGCCCGTCCCCGAGGCCGCCCAGAGCTGCGGATTCTCCGACAAGGCCAGCGAGAGCTACCGCTGCAAGCTCCGCTCCGGACTCACCTTCGCCGACGGCACCCCGATCACGGCCGAGGACGTCAAGTACTCCATCGAGCGCGTCATGAAGATCAAGTCGGACAACGGCACGGCCGCCCTCCTCTCGAACATCGACACGATCGAGACCAAGGGCACCGACGAGGTCGTCTTCCACCTGAAGACCCCCGACGCCACCTTCCCGTACAAGCTCTCCACCCCGGTCGCCGGCATCCTCAGCAAGGACAAGTACGCCGCCGGAGAGCTCCGCGAGGGCTTCGACGTCGACGGCTCGGGCCCGTACACCATGAAGGTCGAGCGCGAGGGCGAGAAGGCCACCCGCTTCGTCTTCACCAAGAACCCCGCCTACAAGGGCGACATCACGCTGCGCAACGACAAGGTCGAGCTCCGCCCCTACGCCGACGCCGACACCATGGGCGAGGCCCTGGAGAGCGACGACATCGACATGATGGCCCGCTCCCTGTCCCGGAAGCAGATCAAGAACCTCACCGAGACCCCCAAGGACGGCATCGAGGTCGTCGAGGTCCCCGGCCTGGAGATCCGCTACCTCGGCTTCAACACCAAGGCCCCCGCCGTCCAGGAGAAGGCCGTCCGCCAGGCCATGGCCGCCGTCGTCGACCGGGGCGCCCTCGTCAACCTCGTCTACGGCCCCACCGCCGAGCCGCTCTACTCGCTGATCCCCTCCAGCATCACCGGCCACGCCACCCCCTTCTTCGACGAGTACGGCGAGCCCGACCACGACCGCGCCGCCAAGCTCCTCAAGGACGCCGGCGTCGAGACCCCGGTCAAGATGACGCTCAACTACACCACCGACCACTACGGCGCCGAGACCGCCCAGGAGTTCGAGGCGCTCAGGAAGCAGCTCGTCGCCAGCGGTCTCTTCGACGCCTCCGTCCAGGGCGCCGAGTGGTCCACCTTCCGCACCGCCCAGAAGCGCGGCGACTACGCCGTCTACGGTCTCGGCTGGTTCCCGGACTACCCGGACCCGGACAACTACATCGCGCCGTTCCTGGACAGCGACAACTTCCTCAACACCCCGTACGTGAACAAGGTCGTCCGCGACCAGCTCATCCCGCGCTCGCGCCGCCAGGCCGACCGCACCGCCGCCGGCCCCGTCTTCAACCAGATCCAGAAGATCGTCGCCCAGGACGTACCCGTCCTGCCCCTGTGGCAGGGCAAGCAGTACGTCGCCGCCCGCGACGACCTCAACGGAGTCGAGTACGCCCTCAACACGTCCTCCGACCTCCTCCTCTGGGAACTGGGCCGCGGTACCGCATAACCCCGTCGACTGGATCGGTTACACCGGCCTCGCACCCGCGCGCGGCCGGCCTGACAAGAGATCACGAGGCACGTTCTGTGAAGACGCACAACAAGTGGCTGACCGCCCCGCTCGCCGCGGGCCTCGCCACCGCCCTGCTCAGCGGCTGCGGCACCGAGCAGGGAGGCTCGGGCGGCTCGGGCGACGGCGTACGCGTCGGCATGTCCGACGAGATCCTCGCCACCGACCCGGCGGCCGGCTACGACCCCGGCTCCTGGCTGCTGTTCAACAACGTCTTCCAGTCCCTGCTCGCCTTCCCCAAGGGCGGCTCCGAGCCCGAGCCCGAGGCCGCCGACAAGTGCGGCTTCTCCGCCGGCAGCAAGGTCTACACCTGCACCCTGCGGGACGGCCTCACCTTCTCCAACGGCAACAAGCTCACCTCGAAGGACGTCAAGTACTCCTTCGAGCGGGCCATCAAGATCGCCGACCCCGCGGGCCCGGCGCCACTGCTCTCCACCATCGACACCATCGACACCCCGGACGAGAAGACCGTCGTCTTCCGCCTCAAGGTCCCCGACGCCACCTTCCCCAGCAAGATCGCCTCCGGCGCCGGCTCCATCGTCGACCACCGCGACTACCCCGCCGACGCCCTGCGCACCGACGGCAAGGCCACCGGCTCCGGCCCCTACAAGCTGGACTCCCTCAGCGACTCCGAGGCCGGCTTCTCCGCCAACGCCGGCTACCGGGGCACCGCACGGCCCAAGAACGACGCCGTCACCCTCAAGCTCTACAACGGCGACCGCGCCGCCCTCTCCAAGGCCCTCACCGACGGACAGATAGACGTCGCCTACCGAGGCCTCTCCGCCGAGGACATCGCCGCCCTCGAATCCTCCGACACCACGGACGACAAGGGCATCGAGGTCGTCCAGGGCAGCAGCGCCGAGGTCCAGCACCTCGTCTTCAACATGAAGGACCCGATCGCCGGCAAGCTCGGCGTACGCCAGGCCATCGCCCACCTCGTCAACCGCGAGGCCCTCGTCGAAGGCGTCTACAAGTCCACGGCCACGCCGCTGTACTCGATCGTCCCGGCCGGCATCGCCGGACACAACACCGCCTTCTACGACACCTACGGCACCCCCGACAAGGCCAAGGCGAAGAAGGCCCTGCGCGCCGACGGCGTCACCGGCACGGTCAAGCTCACCCTCTGGTCCACCCCCAGCCGCTACGGCCCCTCCACCGACCAGGAACTCAAGGCCATCGCCGAGCAGCTCAACGCGAGCGGCCTCTTCGAAGCCGACGTCAAGTCCGTCGCCTACGACCAGTACGAGAAGGACATCGCGGCCGGCAAGTACGGCGTCTACGTCAAGGGCTGGGTCCCCGACTACCCCGACGCCGACAACTTCACCGCCCCCTTCTTCGGCGAGGGCAACGTCCTCGGCAACCACTACGAGAACACCACCATCACCGGCAGCCTCCTGCCCAAGACGGCCGCCGCCCCGGACCGCGCCGGCACCGCCGACGAGTACGGCCGGATCCAGGACATCGTCGCCGAGCAGCTGCCCCTCCTCCCGCTCTGGCAGGGCAAGCAGTACGCCGTCGCCCGCGACGACGTCACCGGCCTCGAATGGACCCTCGACGCCTCGACCGTCTTCCGCTTCTGGGAGATCCGCAAGGGCTGACGCACCCGCCCGCGAGGGCAGACACACCCCCACGACGAGAAGGGCCCGGCACGCCTCCGCGCACCGGGCCCTTCTCGTACCCCCGACGGGCTACTGCCCGGCCGCGCCCGGCCGCACCAGACCGCTCTCGTACGCGTACACCGCGGCCTGCACCCGGTCCCGCAGGCCCAGCTTCGTCAGCACATGACCCACGTGCGTCTTCACCGTCGTCTCGCTCACGAACAGGTCCGCCGCGATCTCCGCGTTCGACAGACCCCGCGCCACCAGCTTCAGCACCTCGACCTCGCGATCCGTCAGCGTGCTCAGCGTGTCCGGCATCTGCTCCTCGCCCGTCGGCAGATGCGCCGAGTACTTGTCGAGCAGCCGACGCGTGATCGACGGCGCCAGCATCGCCTCACCGGCCGCCACCACCCGGATCGCCTGCACCAGCTCGTTCGCCGGGGCGTCCTTCAGGAGGAAACCGCTCGCCCCCGCGCGCAACGCCTCCACCACGTACTCGTCGAGATCGAACGTCGTCAGCACCAGCACCTTCGCCGGGCCGTCCCGACCCGGACCCGTGATCTGCCGGGTCGCCTCCACCCCGTCCATCCGCGGCATCCGGATGTCCATCAGCACCACGTCCGGCTGCAACGCCCGCACCTGGTCCTGCGCCTGGAGACCGTCACCGGCCTCACCCACCACCGCGATGTCCTGCTCCGCCTCCAGAATCATCCGGAAGCCGGTGCGCAACAGCGGCTGATCGTCGACCAAGAGGACGCGGATCGTCACAAGGGCTCCTTCACGGGACCGGACTCACGAGGTCGCCGGCACTACGGTGCCGACGGGGCCGGGTCCATTCTGCCCTGACCCGAATCGTCCGACTCCGGCGGGCGCGCGGAAACGATCTTCAGCGGATAGACCGGGGGAGTCCCCCCGAACTCCGGACAGACCGCCTGATGGTCGCACCAGCCGCACAGCTTCGTCGGCCGCGGCCGCCAGTCCCCCGTCTCCGTCGCCAGCCGGATCGCCTCCCACAGCGCGTGCAGCTTCCGCTCCACCCGCAGCAGATCCGCCTCCACCGGGTCGTACGTCAGCACCTCACCACTGCCCAGGTACACCAGCTGCAGCCGCCGCGGGATCACCTGCCGCAGCCGCCACACCACCAGCGCGTAGAACGTCATCTGGAACAGCGCGCCGTCCCGGTACTCCGGCCGCGGAGCCTTGCCCGTCTTGTAGTCGACGATCCGCACCTCACCCGAGGGCGCCACATCGATCCGGTCGATCACCCCGCGCAGCCGCAGCCCCGAATCCAGCTCCGTCTCCACGAACAGCTCACGCTCCGCCGGCTCCAGCCGCGTCGGATCCTCCAGCGTGAACCACCGCTCGACCAGCCGCTCCGCCTCACCCAGCCAGCCCGCGAGCCGCTCCCCGTCCGGATCCTCCGCGAACAGCTCGCCCAGCTCCGGCTTCGACTCCAGGAGCCGGTCCCACTGGCCGGGAACCATCCCCCGCGCCCGCGGAGCCGTCCGCTCCACCGCCGGATCGTCGAAGAGCCGCTCGAGCACCGCGTGCACCAGAGTGCCCCGCGTCGCCGCCGCACTCGGCTTCTCCGGCAGCCGGTCGATCACCCGGAACCGGTACAGCAGCGGACACTGCATGAAATCGCTCGCCCGCGACGGCGACAACGACATGGGCGCCCGGGGCTCCGCCGGCACCTGCTCGCTCGTACTCATGACGAAGACCCTACGACCCGCCACCGACAGCGAGCGGAATACCATCGACCCGGGACCCCGTCGCACTGCATGATCGAACCGTGACACACCGACGTGGGTCACACCTCGCGACGAAAGGAACCCGTGAACCAGGACGAGCCCAAGCCGCAGCGGACCGAGGATCCCGGCGGCGGGATCCTCATGGGCCGGCCCTTCGGAGTGCCCGTCTACGTCGCCCCCAGCTGGTTCCTCGTCGCCGCCCTCATCACCTGGGTCTTCGGCGACCAGATCGAACGCGTCCTGCCCGAACTCGGCGCCGCCCGCTACCTCGTCTCCCTCTTCTTCGCCGTCGCCTTCTACGCCTCCGTACTCGTCCACGAACTGGCCCACACCATCGCCGCGCTCCGCTTCAAGCTCCCGGTGCGCCGCATCCAGCTCCAGTTCTTCGGCGGCGTCTCCGAGATCGAGAAGGAGACCGAGACCCCCGGCCGCGAATTCGTCCTCGCCTTCGTCGGGCCCCTCCTCTCCCTCGTCCTCGCCGGCGTGTTCTATCTCTCGATGTACGCCGTCGAACCCGGCACCGTCCCCGGCGTCCTCCTCGCCGGCCTGATGATCTCCAACCTCATCGTCGCGATCTTCAACCTGCTGCCCGGGCTCCCCCTCGACGGCGGCCGCATGCTCCGCGCCGTCGTCTGGAAGATCACCGGCAAGCCCATGAGCGGCACCATCGCCGCCGCCTGGGTCGGCCGCGCCCTCGCCGTCCTCGTCCTCATCGGCCTGCCCCTGCTCACCCGCACCGGGCTCCTCGGCAACTCCACCGACGACATCAGCGGCCTCAACACCGTCACCGACGCCCTGCTCGCCGCGATCCTCGCCGCCATCATCTGGACCGGCGCCGGCAACAGCCTCCGCATGGCCCGGCTGCGCGAACACCTGCCCGAGCTCCGCGCCCGCAGCCTCACCCGCCGCGCCATCCCCGTCGAACCCACCACCCCCCTCTCCGAGGCCCTCCGCCGCGCCAACGACGCGGGCGCCCGCGCCCTCGTCGTCGTCGACGGCCTCGGCGACCCCACCGGCATCGTCCGCGAGGCCGCCATCGCCGCCGTCCCCCAGCACCGCCGCCCCTGGGTCGCCGTCAGCACCCTCACCCAGGACCTCGCCGACGGCATGCGCGTCCCCGCCGAGCTCACCGGCCAGCCCCTCCTCGACCACCTCCGCGCCAGCCCCGCCACCGAGTACCTGGTCGTCGAGGAGACCGGCGAGATCTACGGAGTCCTCGCCACCACCGACGTCGAGCGCGCCTTCGTGAAGGCCATGGCACGACCCGGCACGTGACCCCGGCACACCGCGCCCCGGCCGCCCGCCCGCCGACGCGGGCGGGCCGGAGGCGAGGAAGCCCTTGATAAGGTGCTCACATGTCCGAACCGACCGGTGCCGCCCGCCGACGCGGGCCCTTCAAGGTCGGGGACCAGGTTCAGCTGACCGACCCCAAGGGCCGTCACTACACGTTCACGCTCGAAGAGGGAAAGAACTTCCACACCCACAAGGGTTCTTTCCCGCACGACGAACTGATCGGCGCCCCCGAGGGCAGCGTTGTCCGCACCACCGGAAACGTCGCCTACCTCGCGCTGCGCCCCCTGCTCCCCGACTACGTCCTGTCCATGCCCCGCGGCGCCGCCGTGGTCTACCCCAAGGACGCGGGGCAGATCCTGGCCTTCGCCGACATCTTCCCCGGCGCACGCGTCGTGGAGGCCGGGGTGGGCTCGGGCTCGCTGAGCAGCTTCCTCCTCCGCGCCATCGGGGACAGCGGCATGCTGCACTCCTACGAGCGCCGCGAGGACTTCGCCGAGATCGCGAAGGGCAACGTCGAACGCTACTTCGGCGGCCCGCACCCCGCGTGGCAGCTGACCGTCGGCGACCTCCAGGACAACCTGTCCGACACCGACGTCGACCGCGTCATCCTGGACATGCTCGCCCCCTGGGAGTGCCTGGAGGCCGTCTCCAAGGCGCTCGTCCCCGGCGGCATCCTCTGCTGCTACGTGGCGACCACCACCCAGCTCGCCCGCACCGTGGAGTCCATCCGCGAGTTCGGCTGCTACGCCGAGCCGCAGCCCTGGGAATCCATGATCCGCAACTGGCACGTCGAGGGCCTCGCCGTCCGCCCCGATCACCGCATGATCGGCCACACCGGCTTCCTCGTCACCGCCCGTCGCCTCGCGGACGGGGTCGAGCCCCCGATGCGCCGCCGCCGCCCCGCCAAGGGTGCCTACGGCGAGGACTACGAAGGCCCCAACAAGGGCTGACGTCCCGACATCCACGGCACGCCGCCGTCGAGTTCCCGCCCCCGGGAGGGAACTCGACGGCGGCGTCCTCATGTTCGAAGGACGCCCGCACCCGCCCACGAGGCCGACCCAGCGGTTCCGTCCCCCTGTGACGTGTGGCACGATGCCCCGAAACCCCCGCCGCACCACCCCCACAGGAGACGTCTCGCGTGCAGCCCTCCGCCGCCCCGGACCTCGCGGACCTCGCACACACCCTGGCCCGGCCGTCCCACTGGCTGGCCACCGCCACCGCGACCGCCGCGGTCGTCGCCCTCGCGGGCCTGCTCCAGCCCGGCCCCGCCGGAGCCACCGCCACCCCGGCCGCCGCGCCGCGCCCCGCACCCGCCCCCGAGGCCGCCGGAGCCGACTACCCCCTGGACTGCGGGGGAGGGCCCCGTACGGTCGCCAAGCGGGTCACCGGGGACCTCGACGGGGACAAGAACCCCGAGACCGTTGCGGTCGTGCACTGCGAAGCCGGCTCCGGAACCCCGCCGAGCGGCGTCTACGTCCTCACCCGGAGCAAGGCGGAGGGAGCACCCGCGCGCGTGGTCGCCACCCTCGTCGCGCCCGAGCTGCACCGGAGCGTCGCCGAACTCGCCGTACGCGACGGAGCCGTCCTCGCGACCCTGCTCGGCTACTCGTCCCCCGACGTGCCCCGCTGCTGCCCGGACGAGAAGGAGCAGGTCGCCTGGCGCTGGCAGGGCGGCGCCTTCGTCCGCTCCGCACAGGCCGAGGCGCGCGGCGCCTGACCCGTCAGTCGGCGTCGGGGCCGTACACCTCGACCTTGTCCGTGACCCGACGCACATGGATGCAGTCGCCCGGGCACTCCTTCGCGGAGTCCACCACGTCCTGGAGCAGCGTCAGCGGGACCGGGGTCGTCGCACCGGTGTCCTGAAGGAGCTCGTCGTCGGCGCTCTTCACATAAGCGAGCCCGTCGATGTCCAGCTCGAAGACCTCGGGAGCGTACTGCGCGCAGATACCGTCCCCGGTGCACAGGTCCTGGTCGATCCAGACCTCCAGCGCCTCTTCGGCGCCCGTGGACGGAGCCTCGTGCTGCACGGTCATATCTCCTGCCGTTCCTGCGTCTCGTTCTGCTTCTCGCGGGTAAGTCGGGCCGCCTCCGACGGGTGTTGGCCCAAGACGACGATACAACCGCCCGCATTCAAGCCGTGAAGGGTGGGTATTCCCCTGGCGAGGGAACAAGCGCAAGGGTGAAGATCGGACACACCTCGGAGTCTTTTTGATCTAGGGGTTTCAATCACCACCCACGCAGGTAGGGTCAGGAAGCGTCCAGCTCCCCTTGGAGGAGGTGAGGACCGTGGCAGCCCACGACGACGACATCAACCGCGGCATCCGGCCGGGGCGAGGGTCTGAGGACCCCGCCGGTCAGGTTGCCTATCTCGAGCAGGAAATCGCCGTCCTGCGCCGCAAGCTCGCCGACTCTCCGCGACACACGAGGATTCTCGAAGAGCGGATCGTCGAGCTGCAGACCAGCCTGGCCGGCGTGTCCGCGCAGAACGAACGACTGGCGAACACGCTCCGTGAGGCCCGCGACCAGATCGTGGCCCTCAAGGAGGAGGTCGACCGGCTCGCACAGCCGCCGGCCGGCTTCGGTGTCTTCCTGCAGGCCAACGAGGACGGCACGTGCGACATCTTCACCGGGGGCCGCAAGCTCCGGGTGAACGTCAGCCCGAGCATCGAGCTCGACGAGCTCAAGCGCGGCCAGGAAGTCATGCTCAACGAGGCGCTCAACGTGGTCGAGGCCATGGAGTACGAGCGCGCCGGGGACATCGTCACCCTCAAGGAGATCCTCGAGGACGGCGAGCGCGCCCTGGTGGTCGGGCACACCGACGAGGAGCGGGTGGTGAGGCTCGCCGAGCCTCTGCTGGACGTCACCATCCGCCCCGGCGACGCCCTGCTGCTCGACTCCAGGTCCGGCTACGTCTACGAAGTGGTCCCCAAGAGCGAGGTCGAAGAGCTCGTTCTGGAAGAGGTCCCGGACGTCGACTACGAGAAGATCGGCGGTCTGGGCAACCAGATCGAGCTGATCCGCGACGCGGTCGAGCTCCCGTACCTCCACCCGGACCTCTTCAAGGAGCACGAACTGCGGCCGCCCAAGGGCATCCTGCTCTACGGCCCGCCCGGCTGCGGCAAGACGCTGATCGCCAAGGCCGTGGCCAACTCCCTGGCCAAGAAGGTCGCCGAGGTCACCGGCCAGCCCGCGGGGAAGTCCTACTTCCTCAACATCAAGGGCCCCGAGCTCCTCAACAAGTACGTCGGTGAGACCGAGCGGCACATCCGCCTCGTCTTCCAGCGTGCCCGGGAGAAGGCGAGCGAGGGCACCCCCGTCATCGTCTTCTTCGACGAGATGGAATCCCTCTTCCGCACCCGCGGCTCCGGTGTCAGCTCGGACGTGGAGAACACCATCGTCCCCCAGCTGCTCGCCGAGATCGACGGTGTGGAGGGCCTGGAGAACGTCATCGTCATCGGCGCCTCCAACCGCGAGGACATGATCGACCCCGCGATCCTGCGCCCCGGCCGGCTCGACGTCAAGATCAAGATCGAGCGTCCGGACGCGGAGGCCGCCAAGGACATCTTCGCGAAGTACCTCACCGCCACCCTGCCGCTGCACTCCGACGACATCTCCGAGCACAGCGGCTCCAAGGCCGCCGCCGCCCACGGAATGATCCAGTCCGTCGTCGAGCAGATGTACGCCGAATCCGAGGAGAACCGCTTCCTCGAAGTCACGTACGCCAACGGCGACAAGGAAGTCCTCTACTTCAAGGACTTCAACTCCGGCGCGATGATCCAGAACATCGTCGACCGGGCCAAGAAGATGGCCATCAAGGCCTTCCTCGACCACAACCAGAAGGGCATCCGGGTCTCCCACCTCCTCCAGGCCTGCGTGGACGAGTTCAAGGAGAACGAGGACCTGCCCAACACCACCAACCCCGACGACTGGGCCCGGATCTCCGGAAAGAAGGGCGAGCGGATCGTGTTCATCCGCACGCTCGTCACCGGAAAGCAGGGCGCGGACACCGGACGCTCCATCGACACGGTGGCCAATACCGGTCAGTACCTGTAAAACGCCCCCGGCTGCGGATGTCCGGAAACCGGGCATCCGCAGCCGACGCATTCCATCCAGCATTTCCCCCGGCACCGCAGGGAAATACGCAACCGATCTCCCCACCAGCGCGGAGCCGCTCTAGGCTCTTCGGTAACGCCGAGTCGCGCACTGTGAGCGACGCCGGGCAAGGAGGGCCGCATGACCGTACGGCGAGTAATGGGCATCGAGACGGAGTACGGGATCTCCGTCCCGGGACACCCGAACGCCAATGCCATGCTCACCTCGTCCCAGATCGTCAACGCCTACGCGGCGGCGATGCACCGGGCGCGCCGCGCCCGCTGGGACTTCGAGGAGGAGAACCCGCTGCGGGACGCCCGCGGCTTCGACCTCGCCCGCGAGGTCGCCGACTCCAGCCAGCTCACCGACGAGGACATCGGCCTCGCCAACGTGATCCTCACCAACGGGGCCCGCCTCTACGTGGACCACGCCCACCCCGAGTACAGCTCGCCCGAGGTCACCAACCCGCGCGACGCCGTCCTCTGGGACAAGGCCGGCGAACGGATCATGGCGGAGGCGGCCGTGCGCGCCGCCCAGCTCCCCGGGGCCCAGCCCATCCACCTCTACAAGAACAACACCGACAACAAGGGCGCCTCCTACGGCACGCACGAGAACTACCTGATGAAGCGGGAGACCCCCTTCTCGGACATCGTGCGCCACCTGACCCCCTTCTTCGTCTCCCGCCAGGTCGTGACCGGCGCGGGACGGGTCGGCATCGGCCAGGACGGCCGGGAGCACGGCTTCCAGATCAGCCAGCGCGCCGACTACTTCGAGGTCGAGGTGGGCCTGGAGACCACCCTCAAGCGGCCCATCATCAACACCCGGGACGAGCCCCACGCGGACGCCGAGAGGTACCGCCGCCTGCACGTGATCATCGGCGACGCCAACCTCTCGGAGATCTCGACCTACCTCAAGCTGGGCACCACCGCGCTGGTGCTCTCGATGATCGAGGACGGGTTCATCACCGTGGACCTCGCCGTCGACCAGCCCGTACGCACCCTCCACCAGGTCTCGCACGACCCGACCCTCCAGTACCTGGTCACGCTCCGCAGCGGCCGCACGCTGACCGCGGTGCAGCTCCAGATGGAGTACTTCGAGCTGGCCAGGAAGTACGTGGAAGAGCGGTACGGCGCGGACGCGGACGAGCAGACCAAGGACGTCCTGCTCCGCTGGGAGGACACCCTCAACCGGCTCGAGAACAACCCCATGAGCCTCGCCGGCGAGCTGGACTGGATCGCCAAGCGGGAACTCATGGAGGGCTACCGGCGCCGGGACGGCCTGGAGTGGGACGCCGCCCGACTGCACCTCGTGGACCTCCAGTACGCGGACGTACGCCCCGAGAAGGGCCTCTACAACCGTCTGGTGGCCCGTGGGCGCATGAAGCGGCTCCTGGACGAGCCGGCGGTGGAGCGGGCCGAGACGGCGCCTCCCGAGGACACCAGGGCCTATTTCCGGGGCCGGTGCCTGGAGCAGTACGCCGACGACGTCGCCGCGGCCTCCTGGGACTCGGTGATCTTCGACCTGCCCGGCCGGGACTCGCTCCAGCGCGTCCCCACCCTGGAGCCGCTGCGCGGCACCAAGGCCCACGTGAAGTCGCTCCTGGACCGCTGCCGGACCGCGGAGGAACTGGTCCGCGTGCTCTCCGGCGGATGATCGGGGGCCCGACACGGGCCTGAAATACCCCGGCACTGGGAATCATGGAAACAGTGCCCGGGCGTTGTGGAAACTGCGGGGCCGAAGTCAGACCCGACCTATAAGGTCTGATCTTGTACGGACTCAACCGAGCGGGCCGATTTCGAGCGGGGTGAGGGATATGGCGACCAAGGACACCGGCGGCGGACAGCAGAAGGCGACGCGTTCCACGGAGGAGGTCGAGGAGACCACCACGGAGGCGAGCTCCGACCTCCAGGAACGCCAGGAGAAGCTGAGCGAGGACGTGGACTCCGTCCTCGACGAGATCGACGACGTCCTCGAGGAGAACGCCGAGGACTTCGTGCGTTCCTTCGTGCAGAAGGGCGGCGAGTAGCCGCTTCACGCGCCTGTCGTCCTCCGTCCCCGGAGCCCCGGCGAAAGCCGTGGGTCCGGGGACGGATGACAAGCGGTGGCACGGGTAAGGTCCGTGCACAGCAACCAAGATCGGCCGGCGCTTCCCACGGCGGGCCGACTCTCCCACCCGGAAGGAATCGCGTGGAAGCCAACCCTCGTAGCACCGGGCGTCTGCCGGCGGCCTTCCTGACGCCGGGCTCGTCCTCGTTCATCGACTTTCTGGCGGACCACTCGCCGGGGCAGCTGCCGGGCGGCAGGGAGCTTCCCGAGGGGATCGTCCAGGCCCCCCACGGGACGACCATCGTGGCGGCCACGTTCCCCGGCGGGGTCGTGCTCGCCGGTGACCGGCGGGCCACCATGGGCAACATGATCGCGCAGCGGGACATCGAGAAGGTCTTCCCCGCCGACGAGTTCTCCGCCGTGGGCATCGCCGGCACCGCCGGTCTCGCCGTGGAGATGGTCAAGCTGTTCCAGCTGGAGCTGGAGCACTTCGAGAAGGTGGAGGGCGTCACGCTCTCCCTGGAGGGCAAGGCGAACCGCCTCTCCACCATGATCCGCGGCAACCTCGGCATGGCCATGCAGGGACTGGCCGTCGTGCCGCTCTTCGCGGGCTGGGACGAGGCCAAGGAGAAGGGCCGCATCTTCTCCTACGACGTGACCGGCGGCCGCTCCGAGGAGCACGGGTACGCCGCCACCGGCTCCGGCTCGATCTTCGCGCGCGGGTCGATGAAGAAGCTCTACCGAGCCGACCTGAGCGAGCAGGAGGCCACCACGCTGGTCGTGCAGGCGCTCTACGACGCGGCCGACGACGACTCGGCGACCGGCGGCCCGGACATGGCCCGCCGGATCTTCCCGATCGTCACCGTCATCACGGAGGAGGGCTACCGCAGGCTCACCGAGGCCGAGTCCTCGGGGCTGGCCCGATCGGTCACCGAGCGGCGTCTCGAGCAGCCCGACGGGCCGCGCGCCGCCCTGCTCTGACCACTCGTCGCCCTGTAGAAGCCCAGAAGAAAGGGACGGACCGCCGGTGTCCACTCCGTTCTACGTCTCACCCCAGCAGGCCATGGCCGACCGGGCGGAGTACGCCCGCAAGGGCATCGCCCGAGGCCGCAGCCTTGTCGTCCTCCAGTACACCGACGGAATCGTCTTCGTCGGCGAGAACCCCTCGCGCGCACTGCACAAGTTCAGCGAGATCTACGACCGGATCGGCTTCGCGGCCGCCGGCAAGTACAACGAGTACGAGAACCTCCGCATCGGCGGCGTGCGCTACGCCGACCTGCGCGGCTACACCTACGACCGGGACGACGTCACCGCGCGCGGCCTGGCCAACGTCTACGCCCAGACCCTGGGCACGATCTTCTCCAGCGCGGGGGAGAAGCCGTACGAGGTGGAGCTGGTCGTCGCCGAGGTCGGCACCGAGTCCGCGGGCGACCAGATCTACCGGCTGCCCCACGACGGCTCGATCGTCGACGAGCACGGCTCGGTCGCGGTCGGCGGCAACGCGGAGCAGATCAGCACCTTCCTGGACCAGCGGCACCGGGACGGCATGTCCCTCGCCGAGGCCCTGAAGCTGGCCGTACAGGCCCTGTCGCGGGACACCAACGGCAGCGAGCGGGAGATCCCCGCGGAGCGCCTGGAGGTCGCGGTCCTGGACCGTACGCGCCCGCAGCAGCGCAAGTTCAAGCGGATCGTCGGCCGTCAGCTCTCCCGCCTCCTCCAGGCGGACAACGCGGCGGTGACGAAGACGGACGAGCCCTCGGACGAGGCTCCCGAGGAGTAGGCCCCGGTTCGCCCGCAGGGCCCCGGTGCGCACCAGCGCACCGGGGCCCTGCGCCGTTCAGGAGCGCCCGCCGGTCTCCGTGCCGTCTCCGGAGGGCTCAGGGGCTCGTGACCGGCGCGGGGCCCGAGGAGCCGCGCGGGACCAGGCTGACGGGGAGTTCGTCCGGCTGGGCGGGTTCGCCCGCCAGAACGGCGAGGAGGGCCGCCATGCCCCGCTCCCCGATGCGCTCGGCGGGCAGCGCGACGGTGGTCAGCTCGGGTTCGACGGCGGTGGCGAGCGCCAGGTCGTCGAAGCCGGTGACCGAGACGTCCTCGGGGACGCGCAGCCCCAGCCGCCGCAGGGCCTTGCAGGCGCCGGCGGCGAGGATGTCGTCGTCGCACACCACGGCGGTGGGCCGCGGGCCGGGGGCGGCGAGGGCGAGCTCGGTGGCGGCCATGGCGCCGTGCACGTCCAGGGGCGCCCGGACGGTCCGTACCGACACCCCGGCGAGGGCCCCGGCGAGCGCGGCGGCCCGGACGTCGAAGGTCCAGGAGGGCACGGCGGAGGCGAGGTGGACGAACCGCCGGTGGCCGAGGGCGAGCAGGTGCCCGGTGACCTGGCGCATGCCGTCCGCGATGTCCAGGTTGACGTGGGCGGCCGCGGCGCTGTCGGCGGGGTCGCTGTCGAGCATCACCAGGGGCAGGTCGGTGCCCCGGAAGGCCTTGAGGGCGTCCGAGGCCATCGAGGAGGCGATGACGCCGTCGAGGGCGGCCCGGGCGGAGGCGAAGGGGTCCCTGGCGGGACCGACGCCGTCGGGGGAGGGGTAGAGCACCACGCCGAAGCCGTGCCGGGCGGCGACCGTGGCGGCACCGGTGTAGACCCGGGCGAAGAACTCGTTGGTGAGGGCCGGCACGACGAGGAGCGCGGTCCTGGTGCGGCCGAGCCGGAGGTTGCGGGCGGCGAGGTTGGGCCGGTAGCCGAGCCCCCGGGCTGCCTCCCGCACCGCCCCGGCGGTGCGTTCCGACACACGGCCGCGCCACTTGTCGCCGAGCACGAGGGAGACGGTGGCCTGGGAGACGCCCGCGACCCGGGCGACGTCCCGGCTGGTGGGGCGGGTGCCGCCGAGCGGCTCCGGGGTCTGCACACAAGCCTCCGCGTCGTACGGTCCCGGGCCGGCGGGACGGCCCCGGCCCGGTCGCGGGGTGGACCCGCGTACAGCCGACATGGTACGTATGACGGCAGACGTTATACGTAAAACCTCGGCGGGTCCGGGGCGAGGGGAGACCACCATGGCCACCGAGGCCCCGGCACGAGGCGGCTATCTCGACATACTCCGGGCGCCGCACGCCGCCCGGCTGCTCGCCGGAACGCTCGTGGGGCGCCTGCCCAACGGCGTCGGCCCCATCGCCATCACCCTCTTCGTCCGCGACCAGGGCGGCAGCTACACCCTGGCCGGCGGCCTCATCGCCGCCTACGGCGTCGCCACCGCCCTCGGCCAGCCCCTCCTCGGGCGCGCCGTCGACCTCAAGGGCCAGCCCCGGGTCCAACTGCCCGCGGCGGTCCTCTCCGCCCTCGGCATGGCCCTGCTCGCCCTCACCGGCACCGGCCACCTCGCCCTCGCCTACGCGGCCGTCGTCGTCGCCGGACTCTTCACCCCGCCCCTGGAGGGCGGACTCCGCGCCCTGTGGCCGAGCGTCCTCGGCCGCGAGGACCGGGTCCACCGGGCGTACGCCATGGACGCGGTCGCCCAGGAGGTCATGTTCACCGTCGGCCCCCTGCTGCTGACCCTCCTCGTCTCCCTCTGGTCACCCGCCGCCGCGCTCCTCGTCATCAACCTCCTCGGCGTCCTCGGCGCCCTCGCCGTCGTTCTCTCCGAGCCGTCCCGCGCCTGGCGCTCCGCGCCCCGGGAAGCCCACTGGCTGGGCGCCCTGCGCTCCCCGGGCCTCCTCGCCCTCCTCGGCTCCTTCTTCTTCGTCGGCCTCGCCCTCGGCTCCATCACCGTCGCCGCCGTCGCCTATGCCGACGACCGGGGCACCCCCTCCGTCTACGGCTGGCTGATGGCCGCGCTCGGCCTCGGCGCACTCGTCGGCGGCGTCGCCTACGGCGCCCGGCAGTGGTCCGGAGCCCCCGAACGACGGCTCCGCGTCCTCGTGCTCCTCCTCGCCGTCTGCTACCTGCCGCTCGTGCTCACGCCCGGCCCCGTCGCCATGTCCGGCCTCGCGGCCCTGGCCGGCCTCTTCCTGGCGCCCGTCCTCGCCTGCGCCTTCATCGTGGTGGACCGGCACGCGCCGCGCGGCACCGTGACCGAGGCCTTCTCCTGGCTCGTCACCACCTTCGGCGTCGGGTCGGCCCTCGGCTCCGCCGTCGCCGGACCCGCCGTCGAACTCGCCGGGACCGTCACCGGGTTCGCCGTCGCCGGGGTCGGCGGCCTGATCGCCTTCCTCGTCCTCCTGGCCACCGGCCGCGTCCTCGGCGCGCCCACCGCCCCCGAAACCCCCGCGCCCGAGGCGCGACACGCCGTCGTCGCGGCCTCTCCCACTGCCGTACACAGCGAAAAGAACACGCACTGATCGGAAAATGATCGAAACGGGAACGTCCAACCCGGTTTCAGCACAGGCCGTCAGGCGTAATGTTCAGACATGGACCGCCGCATTTTCGGGCTGGAGAACGAGTACGGCGTCACGTGCACGTTCAGGGGACAGCGCCGACTGTCTCCTGACGAAGTGGCGCGCTACCTCTTCCGCCGTGTCGTGTCATGGGGCCGCAGCAGCAATGTCTTCCTGCGGAACGGCGCCCGCCTGTACCTGGACGTGGGATCGCATCCGGAATACGCCACACCGGAATGCGACAACGTGACCGAACTGGTCACCCACGACAAGGCCGGCGAGCGCATTCTCGAGGGCCTGCTCGTCGACGCCGAACGCCGCCTGCACGAGGAGGGAATCGCGGGCGACGTCTACCTCTTCAAGAACAACACCGACTCGGCCGGAAACTCCTACGGCTGCCACGAGAACTATCTCGTCGCCCGCCACGGAGAGTTCTCCCGGCTCGCGGACATCCTCATTCCGTTCCTCGTCACCCGGCAGCTCATCTGCGGCGCGGGCAAGGTCCTCCAGACCCCGCGGGGCGCGGTCTTCTGCGTCTCCCAGCGCGCCGAGCACATCTGGGAGGGCGTCAGCTCCGCGACCACCCGCTCCCGCCCCATCATCAACACCAGGGACGAGCCGCACGCCGACGCGGAGCGCTACCGCCGGCTGCACGTCATCGTCGGCGACTCGAACATGTCCGAGACGACCATGCTGCTCAAGGTCGGCGCCACCGACCTGGTGCTCCGCATGATCGAGGCCGGCACGGTGATGCGCGACCTGACCCTGGAGAACCCCATCCGGGCCATCCGCGAGGTCAGCCACGACATCACCGGCCAGCGCAAGGTCCGGCTCGCCAGCGGCCGCGAGGCCTCCGCCCTGGAGGTCCAGCGCGAGTACTACGACAAGGCCGTCGACTTCGTCGACCGCCGCGGCATCCGCACCGGGACCGTCGCCCAGGTCCTGGAGCTGTGGGGCCGTACCCTCGACGCGATCGAGAGCGAGCGGCTCGACCGGATCGAGACCGAGATCGACTGGGTCATGAAGCACCGGCTCATCGAGCGCTACCGGGCCAAGCACAACATGACCATGTCGAACCCGCGGGTCGCCCAGATAGACCTCGCCTACCACGACATCCACCGCCGTCGTGGCCTCTACTACCTGCTGCAGAAGAACGGCCAGGCGGCCCGGATCTGCAACGACATGAAGATCTTCGAGGGCAAGTCCGTGCCCCCGCAGACCACTCGGGCCCGGCTCCGCGGCGACTTCATCCGCCGCGCCCAGGAGCAGCGACGGGACTTCACCGTCGACTGGGTCCACCTCAAGCTGAACGACCAGGCGCAGCGCACGGTGTTGTGCAAGGACCCGTTCCGCTCCGTCGACGACCGGGTCGAAAAGCTGATCGCCGGAATGTAGGCAGGTCGTACCGGCCAGGTGGGGCCCCGCACGGTTTGGCGTGCGGGGCCCTCGACGTGACAGGAGGAGCGCCTAGAGTGTCGGCACAACTACTGTGCCGTCTGAGATCTGAGGAACACGTGCGCCGACTTGCCGGCCTTCTCGTCGTCCCGCTGCTGCTGCTCTCGACAGCGGCGTGCGGCAGCGACGACAAGGGCTCCGATTCCGCTTCGATGACGAACGGGCTGCCCGCCATCACCGCGGGGGCCAAGTTCGGCGAGAAGCCGACCCTCGCCAAGGGCGAGGGCGCCCCGCCCAAGGAACTCAAGGTCAACGTCATCAGCGAGGGCAAGGGCCCGGTGACGAAGAAGGGCGACGCGCTCCAGGTGAACTACCTGGGTCAGGCCTGGGACTCCACCACCCCCTTCGACAACAGCTTCGACCGCGGTCAGCCCTTCGACCTGACGCTGGGCGCCGGCCAGGTCATCAAGGGCTGGGACCAGGGTCTCGAAGGGCAGAAGGTCGGCAGCCGCGTCGAGATCGGCATCCCGCCGGAGCTCGGCTACGGCGCCGCGGGCCAGGGCGACATCAAGCCGAACGCCACCCTCGTCTTCGTCGTGGACATCCTGAAGTCCGTCACCATCCCCAAGTCCGCCACCGGCACCCCGGTCGCCCAGGACAACAAGGACCTGCCGAAGGTCGGGACGAACACCGACGGCAAGGCGCCCACGCTGACGGTCCCCAAGGTCGCCCCGCCGACCAAGCTCGTCTCGAACTACGTGCTCGAGTCCAAGGGCGAGGCCGTCAAGGCCACCGACACGGTCGTCGTGAACTACGTCGCCGCCCTCTGGAAGGACGGCAAGGTCTTCGACTCGACGTACACCACCGGCAAGCCCGCGAACTTCCCGCTCGCGCAGCTCACGCTGAAGGGCCTGAAGGACGGCCTCGTCGGCAAGAAGATCGGCAGCCGCGTCCTCATCGTCGCCCCGCCGTCGGAGGCGTTCGGCAACGAGGAGAAGCAGGGGATTCCGAAGAACTCCACGCTGGTGTTCGCCGTGGACATCCTCACGAAGATGTAAGACTGTCCCGATCACGCAGTTCATCAGTATGAGGAGCAGTTCAGTGAGCATCGAGAAGCCCGAGATCGACTTCCCGGGTGGCGAGCCGCCGAAGGACCTGGAGATCAAGGACATCTGGGAGGGCGACGGCGAGCTCGCCGAAGCCGGTGACTTCGTGAAGGTCCACTACGTCGGTGTGTCCTTCGACTCCGGCGAGGAGTTCGACGCCTCCTGGAACCGCGGCGCCCCGCTCGACTTCAACCTCGGCGCCGGCCAGGTCATCCAGGGCTGGGACAAGGGCGTCCAGGGCATGAAGGTCGGCGGCCGCCGCCAGCTGGTCATCCCCGCGCACCTCGCCTACGGCGACCGCGGCGCCGGCGGCAAGATCGCCCCGGGCGAGACGCTGATCTTCGTCTGCGACCTCGTCGGCGTCACCAAGCGCTGACCCGGTGACCGGCCGGGACCCGTCCCGGCCACCGACGGTCCTCCGAGGGCCCCCGCCATCCGTGGCGGGGGCCCTCGGCTTTGGCCCAAACACTCCGGGGCGGTACGGTCGGACGTCCGACAAGTGGATCCGGCGGAAGGGTGCAGGGCGTCGATGGCGATTGCCAAGTCCGAGCGGCTGATGAATCTCGCGCTGTGCCTGCTCGGGACACGCCGTCCGCTGAGCAAGCGTGAACTCCGCGGCTCCATCGAGGCCTACCTCGAAGCGAGCGGCGACGATGCCTTCAACCGCATGTTCGAGCGCGACAAGGACGACCTGCGCGAGCTCGGCCTCGTCATCGAGACCGTGGAGAACCTGGAGGGCGAGACCGGCTACCTCGCCCGCCGCGACTCCAACCGCCTGCCGCCCATCACCCTCGACGCCGAAGAGGCCGCCGCACTCGGCCTCGCCGCCAAGGTCTGGCAGCAGGCCCGCCTCGCCGGCGCCGCCAGCGGCGCCCTCCAGAAGCTCCGCGCCGCCGGGATGCCGGAGGCGGAGGACTCGTACGACACCCAGCCCAGCGCCCTCGAACCCCGCATCCCGGTCCACGAGGCCGCCTTCGAGCCGCTCATGCTGGCCTGCCGCGACCGCCGGCCTGTCGTCTTCGACTACCGCAAGGCCAACGCCGCCCGCCCCGAGACCCGCCAGGTCGAGCCCTGGACCCTCGAATGCTGGCGCGGCCACTGGTACCTGGCCGGCTGGGACCGCGACCGCGGCGCCGAGCGCGTCTTCCGCCTCTCCCGGATCACCGGCAAGGTCCGCTCCCGGGCCGGCGCCTTCACCGCGCCCGTCCCCGACGTCGTCACCGTCCGCGAGACCGTGGAGAGCTGGGCGGGCGAGACCGCCACCCGCTCGGCCCGGATCCGGCTCCGCACCGGCTGCGGCTACCCGCTGCGGGCCCGCGCCCAGTCCCTGCGCGAGGGCACCGACGGCTGGGACGAGCTGGAGATCCCGTACGGGCACGGCCTCGACGCCTGGCTCGTCGAGTTCGGCCCCGACGTCGTCGTACTGGAACCGGCCGACCTGCGGGCCGACGTGGTGGACCGGCTGCGCGCCGTGGCCAAGGGCTGAGGGGGAGACGTACCGCATGGCTGCCAACGCGATCGACCAGACGAGGCGGATGCTCTCGCTCGTCACCTATCTCCGTGAGCGCCCCGGCGCCCACGTCGCCGACGTCGCACGCGCCTTCGGGATCACCGAGGACGAGCTGATCTCCGACCTCGACGTGCTGCCCATGTGCGGCACCAGCTTCCGCGGCGGAGACCTCCTCGACATCGACACCGACGGCGACCGGATCTGGTGGCACAACCCGGACGACGTCGCCGCGCCGCTCCGGCTCGCCGCCGACGAGGCGACCGCCCTCCTCGTCGCCGCCCGCGCCGTCGCCACCCTGCCGGGACTCCGGGAGAGCGACCGGGAGGCGCTGCTCCGCGCCACCGCCAAGCTGGAGGCCGCGGCCGGCGAGGCCGCCGGGGCCAGCTCCCGGCTCTCGGTGACCTTCGAGTCCGAGGGCGGGGTCTTCGCCGAGGTCGACCGCGCGATCTCCGAGCGCCGCCGCCTGTGGGTGCGCTACTACTCGCCCGCCCGCGACGAGCTCACCGAGCGCGAGGTCGACCCGATCCGGCTCTTCGCCGTCGGCCACACCTACATGGAGGCGTGGTGCCGGCTCTCCGAGGCGCGCCGCACCTTCCGCCTCGACCGCGTGGTCGAGATCCGCATCCTCGACGAGCACGCGGCCCCGCCCGAGCTGGAGCTGCGCGACCTCTCCGAGGGACTCGTCCAGCCCTCCGCCGACGACCCCGAGGTGGTGGTCGAGGTCGGCCCCGGCGGCCGCTGGGTCGCCGAGTACTACCCGCACGACCGGGCCGAGGAGCTGCCCGACGGCGGACTGCGGATCACCCTGCGCACGCCCGACCCCGCCTCGCTGCGCCGTCTCGGGCTGCGACTGGGCAGCGACGGCCGGATCGTCGCTCCGCAGGAGCTCGCCGACAACGCCAGGACCGCGGCGGCCGCCGCACTCGCCGCGTACGACGGCGGGTGACGTTCCCCGACACGGGGACGCTGTGGTGACGTAGAACCAGTGGTGCACCGGAGGCACGTGGTGCGGCCGGGGGACTGGAAGCACGTGGTGCGACCCCGGCGGACCGGGGCGCGTGGTGCGGCCGGGAGACCGGAGGCGCACGGTGCGGCCGGTCGTGGGAGTGGGCGCAGGTGGCGCGAAGGCGCGGGAGACTGGAGAGATGAGGGAAATGTCCGTGATGCACGGTTTGACGGCGACGATCGCCCCGGTCCTCTTCAAGGCCGCCTGCCCCGACTGCCGCTCCCGCTTCGAACTCTCCGCGAGCGCCCTGCGCCTCGCCATCGGGGCGAGCCGCCGCACCACCTTCTACTCCTTCACCTGCCCCGAGTGCGGCAGCTCCGTCCGCAAGCCCGCCGGAGAGCGCATCGTCGAACTCCTCACCGGCGGCGGCGTCCGCACCCTGCGCCTCCACACCACCGTCTGAGCGCCCTGACCCCGGCCAACGTCTAGGCTCGGCACATGTTCTGGCCCATGCTCGCCATCGCCCTCGGCTTCCTCGGCATCGCCGTCCTCGGCGTCCTCGCCGTCAAGGTCTTCATCGAGGTCCAGCGCCTCGGACGTCAAGTGGCCCACACCACACAGCGGATCAACCAGGCCGCCGAAGACCTCGAATCCGCCGCCGTGGGACTGGCCCGAACCGGCGAGTCCCTGCGCTGATCCCGTGCCGTACCCTGCGTGAAGCGGCCCTGAACCGGGCGCGCGGGACGCAATCGGGAGTATGCACGGGCATTGCCCTGCGTTTACTCCTGCGGGTTACGATCGCAGACAGCGCGGTGGCCGGACACCTGTCCGACCCGCCGGGCACGCACTCCATGTCGCCTCGGTGAAGAAGGTATACAGCTATGGGTAGGCTCGGCCCCACCGAGATCATTCTCATCCTCGTCGTCATCATCCTGCTGTTCGGCGCCAAGAAGCTCCCGGACATGGCACGCTCGCTCGGCAAGTCGGCCCGCATCCTCAAGAGCGAGGCCAAGGCGATGAAGTCGGACGACCAGCAGAGCGCGCCCGCCGACCCGCCGCACGCCGGAACCGGCACGCCCACCACCGCCCAGGACCAGCCCGCCCCGCGCACCATCCAGGCCGCTCCCGGCGACGTGACCAGCGCACGTCCCGTGACCGAGCCGTCGGACACCACCAAGCGCTGACCCGGTCCGCCGCGGCCGCCGCACCGGGCGGCGGCCTGCCGCACGAGATGAGGACGTGGGTTGCCCAAGTCTGCCCGCAAGCAGGAGAAGGATCCCGAGGGCCGGATGCCCCTCGTGGAGCACCTGCGTGAACTCCGCAACCGACTGGCGAAGGGTCTCCTCGCCGTCGCCGCGGTGACGATCGTGGCCCTCGTGTACAGCGAGGAGCTGATGCAGTTCCTGACGAAATCGGTGCCCACCTGCGCACCGGGCGTCACCAGTGACGGCGGCAACTGCGCGATCGTCTCCTTCAACACGCTGATGGCCCCGTTCAGCACGACGATCCAGCTGTCGCTGACCGCCGGCCTCGTCGTCGCCAGCCCCGTCTGGCTCTACCAGCTGTGGGCCTTCGTCGCGCCCGGGCTGCACAAGAGCGAGAAGAAATACACGTACGCCTTCGTCGGCGCGGCCGTGCCGCTCTTCTCCGCCGGCGCCTACCTCGCGTACCTCATTCTCCCCATCAGCGTGAAGGTCCTCATCAGCCTCACGCCCAGCGGCTCCGCGAACATCCTCTCGCTCGGCGACGTCCTCGACTTCACCCTGCGCATGGTGCTCGTCTTCGGCCTCGCCTTCGAGCTGCCGCTCGTCCTGGTGATGCTCAACCTGACCGGTGTCCTCACCGGCCGCCGCATGGCCGGCTGGTGGCGCGGCGTGATCATGGGCGTCTTCGTCTTCGGCGCCGTCATCACCCCCACCACCGACCCCGTCGGCATGATCGCCCTCGCCGGGCCCATCACCGTCCTGTACTTCGGGGCCGTCGGCTTCTCCCTCCTCAACGACCGGCGACGCAAGCGCAACAACCCGGACGCCGAGCTCGACGACGACGAGGCCTCCTCGCTCGACCTCGTCCCCGGCGCCGTCGGCGCCGTCGAACCGGTCGGCGCCCCCCGCGCCCTGCCCGAGCAGGCCACCGGCGAGCCCGGCGGAACCCCCGCGCACCGCGTGAACGGCTACGACGACATCACCTGACCTCGCCGGTCCCCGCACGACACCTCGCCGGTCCCCCGGACGCCGTCCGGGGGACCGGTTCTGCTTCCAGGAGGCCCTCGCCGTGCCCGGGGGCCCCTTCCGCGTGCGACCCGGGACCCGACCGGGTTCGGGGCGGAGCCGTGACGGAGTGCCTCCCGGAGCTCCGATCAGACCCCCGGAGGGGGCTCCTCCACATCCCCTCGATAAAGATCGCGTCACTGTCACACGTCGCGGGTAGGCTCGACAACAAGATGACAGAGGACCTCACACCAGCCCAGGCGTACGCGGCCGCCCTCGCTCGCAACGCCGAGCAGGCCACCGCCCTGGCCCCCTTCCGCGAGATGTACGAGTTCGGTCTGGACCCCTTCCAGATCGAGGCCTGCAAGGCCCTCGAAGCGGGCAAGGGCGTGCTCGTCGCCGCACCCACGGGCTCCGGCAAGACCATCGTCGGCGAGTTCGCCGTCCACCTCGCCCTCACCCAGGGGCGCAAGTGCTTCTACACGACACCCATCAAGGCGCTGTCGAACCAGAAGTACGCCGACCTCGTCAAGCGGTACGGCGCCGACAAGGTCGGCCTGCTCA
The DNA here is from genome assembly GCF_040296665.1 of Streptomyces sp. NPDC002057. Classification (NCBI taxonomy): domain Bacteria; kingdom Bacillati; phylum Actinomycetota; class Actinomycetes; order Kitasatosporales; family Streptomycetaceae; genus Streptomyces; species Streptomyces sp. NPDC002057. Next base: position 36,424 of record NZ_JBEOXR010000011.1, on the reverse strand, counting down.
CCGGTGACAACAGCGTCAACGGCGACGCGCCGATCGTGGTCATGACCACCGAAGTCCTCCGCAACATGCTGTACGCGGGCTCCCAGGCCCTCTCCGGCCTCGGCTACGTCGTCATGGACGAGGTCCACTACCTCTCGGACCGCTTCCGCGGCGCCGTCTGGGAGGAAGTGATCATCCACCTCCCCGAATCGGTCACCCTCGTCTCACTCTCCGCGACCGTGTCCAACGCCGAGGAGTTCGGCGACTGGCTCGACACCGTCCGCGGCGACACCGAGGTCATCGTCTCCGAGAGCCGCCCCGTCCCGCTCTGGCAGCACGTCCTCGCCGGGCGCCGGATGTACGACCTCTTCGAGGAGGAGACCGACCACGGCGGCCGCGGCGCCTCCCGCCGCGAGGTCAACCCCGACCTCCTCCGCCTCGCCCGCACCGAGAACACGCGCACGTACAACCCGCGCGACCGGCGACGCGGCAAGATGATCCGCGAGGCCGACCGCGAGCGCGAGCGCCGCCAGCGCTCCCGCATCTGGACCCCCGGCCGCCCCGAGGTCATCGAGCGCCTCGACGCCGAGGGACTCCTGCCCGCGATCACCTTCATCTTCAGCCGCGCCGCCTGCGAGGCCGCCGTCCAGCAGTGCCTCTACGCCGGACTCCGCCTCAACGACGACGAGGGACGCCTGCGCGTCCGCGAGATCGTCGAGGCCCGCACCGCCGCCATCCCCACCGAGGACCTCCACGTCCTCGGCTACTACGAGTGGCTCGAAGCCCTGGAGCGGGGCATCGCCGCCCACCACGCCGGCATGCTCCCGACCTTCAAGGAAGTCGTCGAGGACCTCTTCGTCCGCGGCCTGGTCAAGGCCGTCTTCGCCACCGAGACGCTCGCCCTCGGCATCAACATGCCCGCGCGCACCGTCATCCTCGAAAAGCTCGTCAAGTGGAACGGCGAGCAGCACGCCGACATCACCCCCGGCGAGTACACCCAGCTCACCGGCCGTGCCGGACGCCGCGGCATCGACGTCGAGGGCCACGCCGTCGTCCTCTGGCAGCGCGGCCTCGACCCCGAGCACCTCGCCGGCCTCGCCGGCACCCGCACGTACCCGCTGCGCTCCAGCTTCAAGCCCTCGTACAACATGGCGGTCAACCTCGTCGACCAGTTCGGCCGGCACCGCTCCCGCGAGCTCCTCGAAACCTCCTTCGCCCAGTTCCAGGCCGACCGCTCCGTCGTCGGCATCTCCCGGCAGGTGCAGAAGAACGAAGAGGGACTCGACGGCTACCGCGAGGGCATGACCTGCCACCTCGGCGACTTCGAGGAGTACGCGCGGCTCCGCCGCGACCTCAAGGACCGCGAGACCGAACTGGCCCGACAGGGCGCCGCCCAGCGCCGCGCCCAGGCGGCCGGCTCCCTGGAGAAGCTCAAGCCCGGCGACATCATCCACGTCCCCACCGGCAAGTTCGCCGGACTGGCCCTCGTCCTCGACCCGGGCATCCCGGCGGGCCGCACCAACGGCCACCGCGGCTTCGAGCACCACGACGGGCCCCGCCCCCTCGTCCTCACCGCCGAACGGCAGGTCAAGAGACTCGCCTCCATCGACTTCCCCGTCCCGGTCGAGGCCCTGGAGCGGATGAGGATCCCCAAGTCCTTCAACCCGCGCTCCCCCCAGTCCCGCCGCGACCTCGCCTCCGCCCTGCGGAGCAAGGCCGGGCACATCAACCCCGAGCGCCACCACAAGCAGCGCTCCGCCGCCGCCGACGACCGCGAGATCGCCCGGCTGCGCACCGAGATCCGCGCCCATCCCTGCCACGGCTGCGACGAGCGCGAGGACCACGCACGCTGGGCCGAGCGCTACCACCGTCTGCAGCGCGACACCCAGCAGCTGGAGCGGCGCATCGAGGGCCGCACCAACACCATCGCCCGGACCTTCGACCGCATCGTCGCGCTCCTCACCGAGCTCGACTACCTGCGCGGCAGCGACGTCACCGAGAACGGCAAGCGGCTCGCCCGGCTCTACGGCGAACTCGACCTGCTGGCCAGCGAATGCCTCCGCGACCGCGTCTGGGAAGGCCTCACCCCGGCCGAACTCGCCGCCTGCGTCTCCGCCTTGGTGTTCGAGGCGCGTCAGTCCGACGACGCCGTCGCGCCCAAGCTGCCCGCGGGCAACGCCAAGGCCGCGCTCGGCGAGATGGTCAGGATCTGGGGCCGCCTGGACGCCCTCGAAGAGGAGTTCAAGATCAACCAGGCGGAGGGGGTCGGCCAGCGCGAACCCGACCTCGGATTCGCCTGGGCCGCCTACCAGTGGGCCTCCGACAAGAGCCTCGACGAGGTGCTGCGCGAGGCCGAGATGCCCGCCGGTGACTTCGTCCGCTGGTGCAAGCAGGTCATCGACGTCCTCGGACAGATCGCGGCGGCGGCGCCCAAGGAGAACAGCACCGTCGGCAAGAACGCCCGCAAGGCCGTGGACGCGCTGCTGAGGGGCGTCGTGGCGTACAGCTCGGTGGGCTGACGGGGCTGACTACGGTCCTCGTCCTCCCTCTTTTCACGGCAGGTGCCCGTGGCGATCACGCCACGGGCGCTTCTGTTTTCCCGGGACGTCCGGGGCGTCGTCCGGGACGTCTGGGGCGTCGGCCGGGGCGCGTCCGGGCCGGTGCTCGGATCGTCGTCCAAGCCGTCGCCCATGCCGTCTTCCGAGCTGGAGTCCAGACGGTTGTCCACAGGTCGTTGTCCACAGGGGTGGCGCGGGCAGGGGGCTTCCGCTTGCATGGACTCACAAGCAGGGAAGGCCAGTTGGGGAGGGGACGTCCATGACCACGCAAGCCGGTCATCCGCACGCCGGAACAGACGAGGGGCCGTCGACAGGGGCAGGGGTGCCGGTCGGGGCTGCGGCTCCGGTTGTCGTCGACGGGCCCCGAGGGGTGCCGCTTCTCGGCAGCCTGCCCGCCTTCGGCAAGAACCCGCTCGCCTTCTTCGAACAGCTGCGGGACCGCGGCGACTTCGTCCGCTGGCGCTTCGGCCGCAAACCGTCCCTCTTCATCGCCCATCCCGACACCGTCGGCGAACTCCTCACCGAGGTCGAGCACAGCTTCGACCAGCCGGACCTCGGCATCGCCTTCCGTACCCTCCTCGGCAACGGCGTTATCGTCTCCAAGGGAGCGGACTGGCGACGCAAGCGCTCCCTGGTGCAACCCTCCGTCCGCCCCAAGCAGGTCCGCTCCTACGCGGCGACCATGACGGAGTGCGCCGTCGACCTCGCCGACCGGTGGACCGACGGACAGCACATCGACATCAAGAAGGAGATGGCCGCCCTCACCCAACTCGTCGCCGTCCGCACCATCTTCGGCGTCGACACCGCCGCCGACGCCGACGCCATCGGGCAGGCGATGGACGTCGCGCAGAAGGAGATCGGCGCCGAGTTCAGCGGCATCGGAGCGATACTGCCCGACTGGGTCCCCACCCCCGGCCGCGCCCGCATCAAACGGGCCACCGCCGTCATCGACGCGGAGGTGTCCCGTGTCGTCTCCCGCCACCGCGACGGAGAGACCGACCGACCCGACCTCCTCAGCCGGCTGCTCGCCGCCCGGGACGAGACCGGCGCCCCCCTCTCCGACCAGGAGATCCGCGACGAGACCGTCACCCTCTACATCGGCGGCCACGAGACCACGAGTTCGACTCTCGTCTGGGCCTGGTACCTCCTCTCCCGCAACCCCCGGGTGCGGGACGCCCTGACCGAGGAACTCGACCGGGTCCTCGCCGACCACGAACCCGGCTACGACGACTACGCCTCCCTCACCTACACGCAGGCCGTCATCAAGGAGACCCTCCGCCTCTACCCGACGATCTGGCTCCTCACCGGCCTCGCCAAGGAAGGCGCCACGCTCGGCGGTATGCCCGTGCCCGTCGGCACCCGCGTCTGGTCGAGCCAGTGGGCCACCCACCGCGACCCCCGCTGGTACGGCGACGCCGACGCCTTCCGGCCGGAGCGCTGGATCGGCCAGGAGGGCGAACCCGCGGAGGAGATACCCGAGTACGCGTGGTTCCCCTTCGGCGGAGGACCCCGCGTCTGCCTCGGCACCCGGTTCGCCCTCGTGGAGGCCGTCCTGGTCCTCGCCGTTCTGGCCCGCCGCTACCACCTGGACCTCACCGCCGACGAGATCCTCCCGGTCCCGAGCCTCACCCTGCAGCCGGACCGCGACGTCCTGGCGACGGTCCACGCGCGGGGCTGACGCGGAGCGGGGAGGAGAAGGGAGAGGAGGACAGGGGAGCGATGGGGGAGGGCGAGGCTCAGGCGGGGCCGTTGGTCAGGGCGATCGCCAGCCGCCGGAGGTCGTCCGCGTGCAGGACCCGTTCGCCGCATCCCGGTAGCGGGACATGCAGGGTGGCCGTCCGGCGGCCGGGGATCGCGGCGGCTCCGTACACGGCGCCCGCGAGCATGCCGGTCACGGCCGCCACCGTGTCGGTGTCCCCGCCCAGGTCGACGGCCGCGACCAGGGCCTCCTCGAAGGAGCCGGTGGTACGCAGCGCCCACACCGCCGAGCCGAGGCAGGGCCAGACCGCGCCGTTGAACTCGGTGGCGTCGTCCGGGTGCCAGTCGGGTGCCAGGGCCGCCGCCCATCGCTCCCGGTGCGCAGGGTCAACCTCCGCGAGGGTCGCGGGGACGGCGGTGACGGGGTCCTCGCCGAGGAGGGCGACGCGGACCAGCTCGTGCAGGATCGCCGTACCCTCCCAGGCCGCACCGTCCCCGTGGGTCAGTGCGCTGATGCGGCGGGCGGCGTCCATCGTCGCGGTCCGGCCCCGTGCCGCGAAGTGCACGGCGGAGGTCGAGGCGCGCATCAGCGAACCGTTGCCGGCGGCCCGTGCGTTGATCTGGAAGTGCATGGAGGCGGCGAGGTCCCAGGGGTCTTGGCCGAGCAGGACCTGTTCGGTCTGGAGGCCGATGTCCTTGGGGTCGGCCGCCGCCCAGCGGCGGAACCGGTCGAAGACGTCCGGCAGATCGAGCCCACCTCGTTCGAGGAGCGACTCCCCGACGAGGACGGCCATCTGCGTGTCGTCGGTGGCCTCACCCGGATCCCAGCCGCCGCCCCCGCACAACTCCCCGACACCGTCGGGGAAACGCTCCCGGAAGACACCCGGGAGCCCGAACTCGAAGGGAGCGCCGAGGGCGTCGCCCGCGGCTGAGCCGAGGACGGCGCCGACGGATCGATCATGTCGAACGTTTCGGCCGGAGCGATCGGTGTCTCGCATCCGGTCAGCGTAGAGCGGGCTCCTGGGGTCGTGTCGGCGCCCTGGACGTCCACACCGCGCGGACCACCAGGAACAGCGGGAGCCCGATGGGGGAGAGGAGGATCGTCAGAAGGAGCAGCGGGGCCATCAGGAGGGGTGGCACGGAGAGGCGGCGGGCCTCGCGGTACATCCACTGGCCGAGCAGCAGGTCCCAGGCGATGATCTGCGCCCAGATCGCCCCGGCCCCGTTGCCCAGTGCCACCAGGTCGCGGAAGGTGTCGATGTCGGGGTTGCTGACCGCCGTCCACAGCTCTGGTGCGACGGGGGCGGCCAGGACCGCCCAGACGGTCAGGAGCGGGAGGACGGTCAGGGGCGAGGCAGCGACGCGCTCGGTGATCCGCCAGGCCGGCGCGCAGATCATCAGCAGCCAGACGGGCGCTGCCAGGAAGAACGTCAGCTCGAAGAGAAAGCCCGTCATGGCGTGAACTCCTGGGAGGGGTGAGGGGCGGGGGTGGGGGCCGAGGGGGAGGCGGGGGTGGGGGAGGGGGAGGGGGAGGCCCCCCGGGCCCCCCGGAGGGAGAGTGCGGTGGCCGCGGCGCCGAGCAGCGCGATCGCCCCCGCGCCCGCCAGCGTCACTCCGTCCGGTGCCAGCAGTGCCTGGCCGCGCAGCGCCTGCCAGGTCAGCAGGACGAAGGTCGCCGCGTACGCCGCCGCGGCCGTGAGCGTGAGCCGGAGCCGTACCCGCTCGTCCGCGAGGCGGGCGAAGCGCGGTGCGAGTGCGGCCAGGACGATCAGCAGCAGCGGGAGCAGCTGGAGCGCGTGCATGCCGAAGAAGTGGGCGATGCGCAGGTCGCCGCCGTTGCTCGCCCAGCCGGTCAGCGGCATCGACGGGCCGCCGTCCGGGACGCCGACGGCGTGGGCGCCGGAGATGGGCGCGTTGTCGTCCGCCAGCTGTTCCGGGGTCGGACGCACCATCAGGAAGCCCACGGCGGCGCCCGCCAGGGCGATCAGCGAGGAGAGCCGGACGGCCCAGGCCATGGCCCGGTCGAGGATCCGGGCGCGCAGCAGGAGGGCCGCGATGACCAGGGCGCCCAGCCACAGGATGACGACCGTGGCGCCCATGATCTGGAAGACGGCGTCGTCGAAGGGGGTCGCGTGGTTGAAGTGGCTCTGTTTGCCGCGGATCACCTGGAGGGTGATGAGCACCATCTCGGCGGCGCTGGCGACGACGACCACCGTTCCGGCCCACCAGCCGACCCGGCGTCCTCGGGGCAGCAGCGAGAGCATCCAGGCGAGCGAGAGCGCGTACGCGACGAACGAGACGGAGAACTTGAACGGCTTGGTCCAGATCGGTACGCCGACCAGGATGCGGTCGTCGACGAGGATGCCGACCGCGGAGATCAGGGCGAGGGCGCCCATGGAGGCGGCGAACCAGACCAGTGGTCGGTGGAGCCGGGTGAGCGAGGGCAGTGAAGACATACCTATCCCCCCGTGGGATGTATGGATAGCGGCACTAGCCACTATCTGATAGCGCCACTATCTATGATGGGGGTGTCGGTCGGCAAGGCCGAAGCAAGGCCAGGAAGGTGAACACGCGGTGCGCATTGGAGAGTTGAGTCGCAGGGCCGGGGTTTCCGTGCCGACGATCAAGTACTACGTACGAGAAGGGCTGTTGCCGGCCGGTGAACTGACGAGCCCGAACCAGGCTTCGTACGGGGAGACGCACGTTCAGCGCCTCCGCCTGATCCGGGCACTCCTCGATGTGGGCGGCCTGTCGGTCGCCAGCATTCGCGAGGTGATCAGGGAGATCGACGACCCCGGGCGGCAGGTGCACAAGGTGCTGGGCACGGTGGCCGGCCGACTGGTGCCCCGCTACGAGGAGCCGGGCACCGGAGTCGAGGAGGCGCGGGAGCGGGTCGCCGCGCTGATCGAGGCGCGCGGCTGGCGCACCCAGCCCACCGGCCCGGCCTCGGAGGCGCTGGCGGTGGCGCTCGCGACCCTCGAAGAGGTCGGCCATGGGGGGTTCGCCGAGGTCCTGGACGTCTACGCGGACGCGGCGGAGGGGGTGGCGCGGGCGGACCTGGAGTACGTGTCGCGCAACGTGGCGCGTGAGGAACTCGTCGAGAGCGTCGTCGTCGGCACGGTCGTCGGCGACGCGATCTTCTCGGCCCTGCGGCGCATGGCCCAGACGGACGCCTCGGACCGCACCTTCGGGCAGACGACCTAGCCCGGACGGCTCGGGTCGGGCGGCTCGGGTCGGACGGTTTGGCTCGGACGGCTCGGTCCGGAAGGCTCAGTCAGGCCCGGCTCGGTCAGGCCCGGCTCGGTCAGGCCCGGCTCAGTCAGGGCGGCTCGGTCCGGACGGCTCGCTCAGGACGGCTCGCTCAGGACTGCTCGGTCCGGAAGGCTCGGCCGGGACGACTCGGTCGGCCCGGACGGCTCGGTCGGGCGGGACCTCTCCGCGTGGGCGGAGGTCGCACCCCTGCGGAAAGGCCTGGGGCCCGGGGGGTCGACCCCCCGGGCCCCAGGCCTCGGTTCCTCCGCTGTCGCGTCGGGTCCGGGGGAGCGTTCTCCGCCCGGCCCGCCGCGAGGCTCAGCTCTCCTGCTCGCGTTCCACCTGGTCGTTCCACTCGCGCTTGATCGCGCGCCACGCCTCGTCCGACTTCCCCAGGCGCCAGTAGCCCGAGATCGACAGGCGCTCGCGCGAGACCTCGCGGTCGAGGCGCAGATGCCGGCGGAGCTCCTTCACGAAGCCCGCCTCGCCGTGGACGAAGGCGTGCACGTCGCCCGCAGGGAACTCCAGCGCCTTGACGGCCTCGGCGAGGGCCTCGCCCGGCGCCCGGTCGCCCCGGTGCAGCCACGTGACCTCGATGCCGTCCTCCGTCGCGAACTTCTGCTCCTCGGCGGCGTCGGAGATCTCCACGAAGGCGTGCACGCGCGCCCCGGCGGGCAGCCGCTCCAGAGCCACCGCGATGGCCGGGAGCGCGCTCTCGTCACCCGCGAGCAGGTGCCAGTCCGCCTCCGGGGCCGGGGCGTAGCCGCCGCCGGGGCCGAGGAAGCGCATCGTCTCGCCCTCCGTGGCGCGCGCCGCCCACGGGCCCGCGAGGCCCTCGTCGCCGTGGACCACGAAGTCGATGGTCAGCTCGCGGTGGACCGGGTCCCAGGCCCGAACGGTGTACGTCCGGGTCGTCGGCCACTGCTCGCGGGGGAACTCCTCCCGGATCCGGTCCATGTCGAACGGCTCCGGGTACGCGACCCCCTCGGGGGCGAAGAGCAGTTTCACGTAGTGGTCGGTGTACTCGCCGACCTCGAAGGAGTCGAGCCCGGGACCGCCCAGGACGACCCGCACCATGTGCGGGGTGATCCGCTCGGTGCGCACCACGTGCGCTTCGGTGGCCTTCGGTGCCTTGCGGGGCTGCTCTGCCACGAGGGGCCTCTCCTGATTTCGACGTACTTAGGTATGCCTAAGCTAGCACCCCGGGGTGTGGTCGCCCCAGTGAATTCTTCTCGTCAGCGCTCCAGGACCGGCAGCAGACGGCCCACCGCGCCGCCGAGACCCCAGCGCTTCACCAGCGCGTCCAGTGCCGCCGGGTCCCGGGGGGCCGTCGGCAGGGTCGCGTCGAACTCCGGCAGGGGTACGTCCCCGGCCACCCGCACCACCGTCGGCGCGACGTCCAGGTACGCGGCCGCCTCCACGATCCCGCGCCGCTTCGCCGGCGTCAGCTTCGACGTCCGGTCCTCGGCCGCGGCCCGCACGCCGGCCAGGTCCCCGTACTCGGTGATCAGCTGCGCCGCCGTCTTCTCGCCGATGCCCTTCACCCCGGGCAGGCCGTCGCTGGCGTCCCCGCGCAGGGCCGCGAAGTCCGCGTACTGGTCGGGGCGCACCCCGTACTTCGTGCGGATCAGTTCGTCGTCCACCAGGTCGCAGTCGCCGACGCCCTTGCGCGGGTACAGCACCCGTACGCCCCGTGCGTCGTCCACCAACTGGAACAGGTCCCGGTCGCCCGTGACGATGTCCACGGCTCCCGCCGCGCGCCCCGTGAGCGTCCCGATCACGTCGTCCGCCTCGTAGCCGGCCGCTCCGATCCTGGCGATGCCGAGCGCCGCCAGGACCTCCTCGATCACCGGCACCTGCGGGGAGAGGGTGTCGGGGATCTCCTCCTCGTCCGGGCCGGTCTCCGTCTCCGCGGCGACCCGGTGCGCCTTGTACGAGGGGATCAGATCCACCCGCCACTGCGGCCGCCAGTCGTCGTCCCAGCAGGCCACCAGGTCGTCCGGCTGGTGGTCCTGGACGAGCCGGGTGATGAAGTCGAGCAGCCCGCGCACGGCGTTGACCGGCGAGCCGTCGGGGGCGCGGACCGAGTCCGGCACGCCGAAGTAGGCGCGGAAGTAGAGGCTGGCGGTGTCGAGGAGCATCAGGCGTCGCGTCACCCCTCGTACTTTAGGGCTCGCTCCGCCTCCCGGGCGTTGGCGCCGGGCTCACGGGGCCGACCTGCGCAGGCCCCCCGCACATCCCCACCCCACCTCCCGCCCCCGCCCCCCTCGCGCACCCCGCTCACACCCCACCCCACACCCCCACGTGACCCCCGTCACCTTTGCGTTTGCACCCTGTGAAGAGGGGCAGGCGCGAGCCCGGAGCGGAGCCCGGTACGGGATTCAACGAATGGATCCCCGTGCACGACGGGTCCGCGGGCCGATCCCGCCCGCTCCACGGCCCGGCCGCGCGGGGGTGGTGGGGCTGTTCTCGTTGCTACCCGTGAGGTTTATGTGTCCAGGCTGCAGGCAGATCACCTGTTCAAGGTGTTCGGCAGACGACCCGACGAAGCCGTCCGCAGGCTCGCCGCCGGTGCCGACCGCGAGGAGCTGCGCGCCGAGGGGACGACAGCAGCCGTCGTGGACGCCGGTTTCGTCGTCGAACCCGGTCAGATCTTCGTCGTGATGGGGCTCTCCGGGTCCGGCAAGTCCACCCTGCTGCGCATGCTCAACGGCCTGCTCGAACCCACCGCGGGCCGGGTCCTCTACGACGGCCGTGACCTGACCGCGCTCTCCCCCCGCGAGCTGCGCGCCGTCCGGTCGACCAAGATCAGCATGGTCTTCCAGCACTTCGCGCTGTTCCCGCACCGGAACGTTCTGGAGAACGCCGCCTACGGCCTGGAGGTCCAGGGAGTCCCGCGCGCCGAGCGCGAGACCCGGGCCACCGAGGCCCTCGAACTGTGCGGCCTCGCCGGCTGGGAGAAGTCCTGGCCCGACGAGCTCTCCGGCGGTATGCAGCAGCGCGTCGGCCTGGCCCGCGCGCTCGCCACCGATGCCGACCTGCTCCTCATGGACGAGTCCTTCAGCGCGCTCGACCCGCTCATCCGCCGCGACATGCAGGACCAGCTCCTCGTGCTCCAGCAGCGGCTGAAGAAGACCATCGTCTTCATCACCCACGACCTGAACGAGGCCATGCGCCTCGGCGACCGCATCGCCGTGATGCGTGACGGCCGGATCGTGCAGCTCGGCACCGCCGAGGACATCCTGGTCCGCCCCGCCGACGACTACGTCGCCTCCTTCATCCAGGACGTCGACCGCTCCCGGGTGCTGACCGCCTCCGCCGTCATGACGGCCGGAGCGACCCCGGCCGACTGCCCCGCCGACTGCCCGTGCGAGGCCGTCGGGCCGGACACGCTCGTCGCCGATCTGTGCGCCGTCGCCGCCCGTACCCCGCACCCCGTGACCGTCGAGGACGCCGAGGGCACCCCCCTCGGAGTCGTCGCCACGGAGCGCCTGCTCGGCGTGATGGGCGGGCTCGGTGCCACGGCCGTACCGGGGAAACCGGACGCCCCGAACGCCCCGGACGCCCGGAAGACCCCTGCCGCCCCGGACACCCCGGAGGTGCCGGCCGGCCCGCGGGGCTCGGTCGCCAAGGACCTCCAGGAGGTGACCGCCCGTGCCTAGGCTTCCCCTCGGCGAGTGGGTCGACAGCTCCGTCGACTGGCTCCAGGCCCAGTTCTCCTGGCTCTTCGACGCCGTCAGCACCGGCGTCACCGGTCTCTACGACGGCATCGACGCGGTCCTGTCCGCGCCGCATCCGCTGCTCTTCGCCGGCATCCTCGCCGTCATCGCCTGGTGGCTGCGCGGACTCGCCACCGGTGTCCTCGCCTTCGCCGGATTCGCGCTCGTCGACTCGGTCCAGCTGTGGGACGAGGCGATGGCGACGCTCTCCCTCGTCCTCGTCGCCACCCTGGTGACGCTGGTGATCGCGGTACCGCTCGGCATCTGGGCGGCCCGCTCGAAGACCGTCAGCGCCGTCCTGCGGCCGGTCCTCGACTTCATGCAGACCATGCCCGCCATGGTCTACCTGATCCCCGGCATCATCTTCTTCGGCGTCGGTGTGGTCCCCGGCATCATCGCCACCATCGTCTTCGCGCTGCCCCCCGGCGTGCGCATGACCGAGCTGGGCATCCGTCAGGTCGACGGCGAACTCGTCGAGGCCGCCGAGGCCTTCGGCACCACCCCGCGCAACACGCTCCTGCGCGTCCAGCTCCCGCTCGCCCTCCCGACGATCATGGCCGGCGTCAACCAGGTCATCATGCTCGGCCTCTCCATGGTCGTCATCGCCGGCATGGTCGGCGGCGGCGGGCTCGGTGGCGCGGTCTACCGCGCCATCGGCAACGTCGACATCGGTCTCGGCTTCGAGGCCGGCGTCTCGATCGTCGTCCTCGCCATGTACCTGGACCGGATGACCGGCGCCCTCGGCCAGCAGGTCTCCCCGCTGGGCCGCCGTGCCGCGGCCAAGGCCCGCGCCGCGCTGAGCGCGAAGCGGCCCGGGGCGAAGATCTGGGCCCACCGCCCGCAGCCCGTCACCGCGCTCGTCGGTGTCGTGGTCCTCGCCCTGGTCGCCGGCGGAACCGGCTTCCTCGGCACCGGCGGGACCGGCACCGCGACCGCCGGCAACGGCAAGAAGGTCAGCATCGGCTACATCCCCTGGGACGAGGGCATCGCCTCCACGTACCTGTGGAAGGAACTGCTCGAACGCCGGGGTTACGAGGTCGACACCAAGCAGCTGGAGGCAGGCGCCCTCTACACGGGCCTCGCCGGCGGCCAGCTCGACTTCCAGACCGACTCCTGGCTCCCCGTCACCCACGCCCAGTACTGGGAGAAGTACAAGAACAAGCTGGAGGACCTCGGCTCCTGGTACGGCCCCACCTCCCTGGAGCTCTCCGTCCCCTCGTACGTGAAGGGCGTCGACTCCCTCGCCGACCTCAAGGGCAAGTCGGGTCAGTTCAAGGGCCGGATCGTCGGCATCGAGCCCAGCGCCGGAATGATGGGCATCCTCAAGGACAAGGTCCTGAAGGAGTACGGCCTCGAAGGCGAGTACAAGGTCGTCGACGGCTCCACGCCCGGCATGCTCGCCGAGCTGAAGCGCGCGTACGAGCGCAAGGAACCGGTCGTCGTCACGCTCTGGTCGCCGCACTGGGCCTACTCCGCCCACGACCTCAAGAAGCTCGACGACCCGAAGGGCTCCTGGGGCAAGGGCGACGGCGTCCACACCCTCGCCCGAAAGGGTTTCTCCGCCGAGAACCCCGAGGTCGGCACCTGGCTGAAGAACTTCGAGCTCACCGAGAAGCAGCTCACGGACCTCGAAGCCGTCATCCAGGAGACCGGCAAGGGCAAGGAGCAGCAGGCCGTCCGCACCTGGCTCGACCGCAGCCCGGGGCTCGCGGAGAAGCTCACCCCGCAGTAGCCGCCCGGTGTCCGACGGCGACCGGTGAACGGTTCCTGTCCGAAAAGGGGTGGTCGCCGAACGTGTTCGGCGACCACCCCTTTTCGTCACGACGCGAAACCCCGCCCCAAAGCTGCGTAAGGTTCAGGTAACCGCCCGGTACGGATACGCACGAGGCACGAGGGAGGGAGCCGACATGGACGAGAAGGAATCACCCCGCGTGGGCGCGGCCGTCAAGAGGCGACGCAGAGCGCTCCAGCTCACCCTGGCCGTGGTCTCCTCCCGCAGCGGTCTCTCGGTGCCCTTCCTCAGCCAGGTCGAGAACGACCGCGCCCGCCCCAGCCACCGCTCCCTCGGCCTCGTCGCCGAGGCCCTGGAGACCACGGCCGACGAGCTCCTCGCCGCCGCCGAGGCCTCCCGCACCGTCGACGTCGTACGGGCGGAGGAGCGCTCCCCGGCCCTGCCTCCGGGGGTCCGGGCGATCGTCCGCGGCCGTCACCAGCTGCACGCCCTGGAGTTCACCGGCGAGCAGGACGCGGGGCGCGAGTTCCAGCACCGCAACGACGAGCTGCTGTACGTGGCCGACGGCGCCGCCGAGGTCGAGGCCGAGGGACGGGCGTACCGGCTCGGCCGCGGCGACACCCTGTACCTCTCCGGCGGGGTACGCCACCGCTGGCGCGCCACCGAACACGGCACCCGGCTGCTCGTCGTCGCCGTCGCGGAGCACGTCGAGGCCGAGGAGCAGTGACGGCGGCGCGGCGGAGGCCGGTGCCGACGGCCCCCTCCCTCGCCGCACCGGGCGCCGACCCCGTAGCGGTGCCGACAACCGACCCCCTCGCCGTGCCGGGAGCCGACTTCCCCGGCGTGCCGACGACCGACCCCCTCCTGGTGCCGAGGAGCGGGGCTCGCGTCGGGCCGAGAGTCGTCTCGCTCGTGCCGTCCCTGACCGAGGCCGTCGCCGTCACCGCGCCCGGCCTCCTCGTCGGGGCCACGGAGTGGTGCAGCCACCCCGCCGGCCTCGACGTCGTCAGGATCGGCGGCACCAAGAACCCGGACGTCCCCGCGATCACCGCCCTCCGCCCCGACCTCGTCCTCGCCAACGAGGAGGAGAACCGCGCCCCCGACATCGCCGCGCTGCGCGCCGCCGGGCTGGACGTCCTCGTCACCGAGATCCGCACCCTCGACCAGGGTCTGCGCGAGCTGGAGCGGGTCCTGGCCGCCTGCGGGGCGTCCCGCCGGCCGCGCTGGCTCGACGAGGCCGAGGCCGCGTGGGAGGCGGTGACCCCGGCGGTGGCCTCCTCCGACGGCGGGCCGCTCACCGCCGTCGTGCCGATCTGGCGGCGCCCCTGGATGGTCCTGGGCCGTGACACCTTCGCCGGTGACCTGCTCGCCCGCCTCGGTGTCCGCAACCTGTACGCCGACCACCCGGACCGCTATCCGCGCCTGCCGCTCGACGAGCTCCGGGCCGCCGCCCCCGACCTCGTCGTCCTGCCCGACGAGCCGTACCGCTTCACGCGCGACGACGGCCCCGAAGCCTTCCCCCGGACCGCCGCCGCGCTCGTCGACGGACGGCACCTCACCTGGTACGGGCCGTCACTGGCACGGGCGCCGCGGGCGCTCGCGCGGGCCCTGCGGGCAGCGCACCGCTGAGGAGGCCGCGCAGGGTGTGGGCGCCGGCCACCAGCCAGGCCGCGACGAGGAACACGTACAGGCCGATCGCGAGCCACCGGAAGGCGGCGAGTCCGGTGTGCTGGGCGAGCCCCTCGGCACCGGTCACGCAGGTCCCGACCGGGAAGGTGAACGCCCAGAAGGTCATCGCGAAGCCCATGCCCCGGCGGCGCGCCCGCAGCACCAGCGCCCCTGCGAGCGCCAGCCAGAGGAGCGCGAAGCCCATGACGGGCACGCCGTAGAGGACGGCGAAGGAGGCGAAGCCGTGGGCGTACGGGGCGGGCAGCACGCCCGGCGCCACGTCGGCGAACTTGTTCGCGGCGGTCGTCGACTGGCCGAGGGGGCCGAGGACGAGGAAGAGGGTGGGGGTGAGCGCGAGCGGCAGCGGCCCACCGGTCACGAGCCGGCCGAAGACGAGCGGCAGCATGACCAGGGTGGCGAGCAGGCTCAGGCCGAACATCGCCCAGCAGGCGAGCAGCAGCGTCTCCTGCGCCGCTCCGGCGGGCAGGTGCGGCACGAGCAGGGGGCCGAGGGCGGCCGAGACCATGGGGGCGACGACCGGCAGCAGCCACACGGGGGACGCGCTCTCGATCCGGTGGTGCACGACCATGAGGTACGGGATGCCCACCGCGGCCGCCAGACCGACGACCGTACCGACGGTGAACAGGACGGTGTCGAGCGCCAGGGCCGCCGGGAGCCCGATCCAGTCCCTGCCCACGATCATCGCGCCGCCGCCGACGGCGAGCAGCGCCATCGACAGACAGCCGTAGAACGGTGCCACGGCGGGGTCCAGGAGGTGGGCGCGGGCCTGGTCGCGGTGGTGGATCCAGTGCGCCGCGCGGGCGGTGAGCAGGACGAGCAGCATCGCGAGGGAGAGCGCCCAGACGGCGGCGCAGGCGGTACGGAGTCCGGGGAGGTCCAGCGGCAGGACGGCGCCGGCGTTGGCCACGATGGCCGTGCCCATCACGGAGGCGTACCAGTTCGGTCCGAGGTGACGGACGGAGCGGGCCGGGGAGACGGCCGGACGGGCGCCGGGGGTGGTGGCGCCGAGGGCCGGACGGGGAGGTGCGAGGCTTGCCATGGCTCCACCGTCGCCCGATTCCCGGGCCCCCACCAGGGATCATCCGGCTATGACGTCATAAGCTGGCCTTATGAGCCGGGAAGCGCGGGACAGCGGGGCGTACGGGGGCGAGCCGGGCGGCGCCGAGTCGGGCGGCGGCGGCCCGTCACGCGGCGGTGCGCCGAGCGGCGGCCCGTCGCGCGGCGGTGGGGCGTACGGGGGCGAGGTCAGGGGCCAGCTCCACCACCGGGTCCCGGACCTCGGCGCGCTCGAACTGCTCCTCGCCGTCGCCCGCCACGGGAGCCTCGGCGCCGCGGCCCGCGAGGTCGGCATCACCCAGCCCGCCGCCAGCAGCCGCGTCCGCTCGATGGAACGGCAGCTCGGCGTGGCCCTCGTCGACCGCTCGCCGCGCGGCTCCCGGCTCACCGACGCGGGCGCGCTCGTCACCGACTGGGCGCGGCGGATCGTCGAGGCGGCCGAGGCCTTCGACGCGGGCGCCCAGGCCCTGCGCGGGCGGCGGGACTCACGGCTGCGGGTGGCCGCGTCGATGACGATCGCCGAGTACCTGCTGCCGGGGTGGCTCATCGCGCTGCGCGCCGACCGCCCCGACACGGCCGTGTCGCTCCAGGCCGGGAACTCGGCGGTGGTCGCGGAACGGCTCCTCGCGAGCGAGGCGGACATCGGCTTCGTGGAAGGGCTCGCCGTGCCGGACGGCCTGGACGGCGTGGTCGTCGCGCACGACCGGCTCGCGGTCGTCGCCGCGCCCTCGCACCCGTGGGCCCGCCGCCGGGGCCCGCTGGACCCGGCGGAGCTGGCCGCGACCCCGCTGGTCCTGCGGGAGCGCGGCTCGGGCACCCGGCAGGTCCTGGACGCGGCGCTCTCCGGCCACGGCGGTCTCGCGCAGCCGCTCCTCGAACTCGCCTCCACGACGGCGGTGAAGGCCGCCGCCGTCAGCGGGGCGGGACCGGCCGTCCTCAGTGAACTCGCGATCGCCGAGGAGCTGGCCTCCCGCCGTCTGGTCGCCATCCCCGTCGAGGGCGTCCAGCTGCGCCGCGACCTCCGGGCGGTGTGGCCCACCGGCCACCGCCCCACGGGCCCGGCCCGCGACCTGCTGTCCCTGACCCGGGCCCGCCCGGCGGGCTGAACCGCAGTCCACCGGGCGGGGTGAACCGTGGGCCACCGGCGGGCCGACAGGCAGCCGACCGGCAGCCGACCGGCCGCCTGAACCGTCGTCGCCCGCCCCCGGGAAGCCGCCCGCCCCCGGGAAGCCGACCGCCCGAGGGAAGCCGACCGCCCGAGGGCAGAGGGATCAGACCCCCGCCGCCCGGTGTGTGATCCGCCCGTCCAGGACGGTCAGCAGGACCGGCAGGTCCGGCAGGTCCGTCGGCGGCGTGGTGAGCGGGTTCTCCGCGAAGGCCGTCAGGTCGGCGCGGAAGCCGGGTGCGAGCCGGCCCGCCTCGTGTTCCTCGCCCGCCGCGTAGGCCGGTGCCGTCGTCATGCCCCGCAGCGCCTCAAGGGCCGTCAGCGCCTGCTCGGGGCCGTGCGGCGCCTGTCCGAGGTCGCGGCTCGGGCGCCGGTGCCGGGCCCCGGCCATCACGCCCAGCGGCGGGAACGGCGCGATCGGCCAGTCGGAGCCCAGGACCACCGTGGCCCCCGAGTCGACCAGGTCCCGGCAGCGCCACGCGCGCGACGCGCGCTCCTCGCCGAGCCGGCGCGACCAGTTGTCGGTGTGGTCGGCGCGCGTGAAGTCGCAGCAGTGGGTGGGCTGCATCGAGGCGAGGACGCCCAGGTCCGCGAAGCGGCGCAGGGTGTCGTCCGGCACGGTCTCGATGTGCTCGACCCGGTGCCGCACCCCGCCGCCGGCCCCGGCCCGCGCCTTCTCGACGGCGTCGAGGACGTGCCGGACGGCCGCGTCGCCGATGGCGTGGGTGGCGGTCGGGACGCCCGCCCGGTGCAGCTCGCCGACGATGTGGGTGTAGGCGGCCGGGTCCGGCCAGAACGCGTGCGTCGACTCGCCGTGGCAGTCGGGGTGTTCCAGCCACGCGGTGCCGTTGTCGATGGTCCCGTCCATGAAGAGCTTCACGCCCGCGACCCGCCACAGCGCCCCGCCCGTGCCCTGCCGCTCGATCAGGGCCCGTACGCCGTCCGCGTCGGTGCCGGGCTGGCACCAGGGCGCCACGCGGAGCCGCAGCGCCAGCTCACCGGCCGCGTCGAGCTCTCCGTACAGCGCGAGGCTCTCGCCGTTGGCGTCCATGGCGTGACCGCCGGTGAGTCCGGCCGCCGCCATGGCCCGCAGCGCCGCCGCGAGCCGGTCCCGGCTCTCCTCCGGTGTCGGACGCGGGGCGACCCGTTCCACCAGCTCGCACGCCGCGTCCTCCTGGAGCAGGCCGGTCGGGCGTCCCTCGGAGTCGCAGACGACCTCGGCGGAGGCCTGGTCGAAGGTGCGGGGGCCGTCGACCCCGGCGAGTTCGAGCGCCCGGCGGCTGGCGAGCGCCGAGTGGGCGTCGAAGAGCAGCAGGAAGGCCGGGATCCCGTCGAGTACGGCGTCGAAGGGGGCGATGCCGACGGGCCGGTCGCCGAAGACGTTGGGGTCGAGGCCCCAGGCGAAGAGCCAGGCGCCGCGGTCGAGGGTCCGCGCCTCGCGGGCGAGCGCCTCCCGCACGTCGTCGAGGTCGGCGCAGTACGACAGGTCGAGGCCGTGGGTCAGCTCGGCGCCGGACACCGGGTGGAGGTGGCCGTCGACGAGACCGGGAGTGAGGACGGCCCCGTGGAGGTCGACGACGGTGGTGGCGGGGCCCGCGAGCGCGCGGATCTCACGGTCGTCGCCCAGTGCGGCGATCCGGCCGTCGTCGGAGACGGCGAGCGCGGTCTCCGGCAGGAACGCCCCCGAGCCGGGGTCGAGCAGACGGGCGGAGAGCAGGACGAGTCGGGCGGTGCGCACGGTGGGGCTCCAGGGGGAGGACGGGAGGCGGTACGGGGAGGGTGCGGGCCCTCGGCGGGCGAGGCGGGTCAGGAACCCTCGGCCGGCGGCGGCGCGTCGGCGGGGGCTGCGGGCTCGGTGGGCTCCGCGAGCAGCGGCCCGGCGTCCGGTTCGGCGGCCGGCGCCGTGTCGTCGGCTCCGGCCGGGTGCCGCGCGTCGGCGGGCCCGGCGGCCCGCGCCGCCGCCCCGGCGGGCTCGGGCAGCCGCTCCGCGTCGGTGAGGGCGCCGTGTCGCAGGCCCAGTTCGCGTTCCGCCGTCGTGAGGGCCATCCGGGTCACGGCCTCCGGCCGGTCGGTCCGGTCGGAGTTGGCGTGGGCGCCGAGGCCGTCGAGCACCACCAGGATCTGGATGGCCGCGGCACGCGGGTCGTCCGTGCGGAACTCGCCGTCCCGGACGCCCTCGCGGATGAGCTGTTCGAGTCGGTCGTCGGAGGCGAGTTCCTGTTCGGTGACCCGGTCGCGCAGGACGGGCCGGTAGCGGCTGAGGTGCCGGGCGTTGATCCAGAGGCGGCTGATGTCGTCGTACGCCTCGCCCGCCGAGAGGGCGAAGTAGCGCGCGAGCCACTGCGCGGGGGTCCCGTGGGGGCGGTCGGCCGGGAGCAGCGCGTCGAGTTCGCCGGTGGCGGCCACGCTGAACGCCTCACCCACCAGGTCGTCCGCCGACGGGAAGTAGTGGCTGATCAGGCCGGGGCGTACGGCGAGCTCGTCGGCGATCCGCCGCAGGGTGACGCACTCGAGCCCCTCGGTCAGGGCGATCCGGGCGGCGGTCTCCACGATCTCCGCCCGCCGGGCTTCCGGGGTTTTCCGAACTCGCTTGCGCTGGACGCTTGACGACATACCCGGGATGCTATTGAGTGTGCGACCAATAAGCAACCAGGTGGGCACCACACGCATCCGGAGGGCCGCATGGCTTCCACGATCCCCGACCCGATCCCCGGCCCCCAGGGCGCGCAGGTCACCCCGCGGGACACCGATCGGCCGGGCCGCGTCGAGGCCCACGGCATCGACCACATCCCCGATTCCGAGCGGCGCGGCCATCCCCGTGAGCTCTTCTCCGTGTGGGCGGCGGCGAACGTCAACTACCTCAGCCTCGTCATCGGCGGCGCCCTCGTCCTGATGGGCCTGAGCCTCTGGCAGGCCCTCGCGGCGATCGTCGTGGGCAACCTCTTCTGGGTGCTCACCGGCGTCCTCGCGACCTCGGGACCGGCCGCCGGCGCGCCCAGCGAGGTGATCACCCGGGCCCTCTACGGCGTCCTCGGCAACCGCGTGAACAACGCCGTCGGCGGCTGGCTGGTCTCCGTCTGCTACTTCGCCCTCAACCTCGCCGCCGCGGCCGCCGCCGCCTTCGCGCTCGTCGAGAGGGCCGGCCTCACGCCCACCACCCCCGTCAAAGCGGCCGTCGTGGTGGTCATCGCCGCGCTCACGCTGATCATCAGCGTCTACGGACACGGCCTGATCATCAAGCTGTACCTGCCGATCACGCTGGTCCTCGCCGGGGTCTTCGCCGTCGTCGCGTTCGCCGTCTTGCGGCACGCCGACCTCTCGTACGCCCCCGCCGCGCCGCTCACCGGCATCGACCTCTGGGCCCTGCTGCTCGCGGGCACCACGATGATCGCCTCCGGCCCTCTCTCGTACACCACGAGCGCCGACTTCTCCCGCTACCTGCCCCGTACGGCCTCGAAGAGGGCGATCGTCGGCTGGACCGCGTTCGGCGCGTTCCTGCCCAGCGTCGTCGTCTGTTCGCTCGGCGCCCTCGCGGCCACCGCCGTGGACATGACCGACCCCCAGACCGCGCTCCAGGAGATCCTGCCCGGCTGGTTCGTGCCGGTCTTCCTGCTCGCGCTGGTGCTCGGCACCATCGCCATCAACGCCCTGACCGCGTACAGCGCCGGGCTCGCGCTCCAGGCCGTCGGCCTCCGCGTCCGCCGCGCCGTCAGCGTCCTCGTCGACGGGGCCGTCGCCGTCGCCCTCACCCTCTACGGGCTGCTCGTCTCCAACTTCCTGGACACCGTCAGCAACGCGCTCCAGGTGATCGTCGTCCTGAGCGGCCCCCTGGCGGCGGTCTACGTCACCGACGTCCTGCTGCGCCGCGGCCGCTACGACGGTCCCGCGCTCTCGGACGAGACCCCCGGCAGCCCCTTCTGGTACCGGGCGGGCGTCAATCCGGCGGGTGCGCTGGCCCTCGTCGGGGGCATCGTCTCCGCGTCGCTCTGCGTCAACACCCTCTACACGGGCCCGGTCGCCGCCGCCCTCGACGGCGTCGACCTCTCCCTCCCCGTCGGCATGGCCGTCTCGGCCGCCCTGTACGCGCTCCTCATGCGGGACGATCCCGCGCTCCGCGCCGCCCGCGCCACGGTCTGAGCGGGAGCGCGCACCCGGTCAGGGCCGCCCGAGGGCGGCCCGCACCAGCCCCCGCATCACGCGCGTGTCCTCGCCCATCTCCGGATGCCACTGGACGCCGAGGACCCAGGCCGGGGCGTCCAGCTCGACCGCCTCCACCGTGCCGTCCTCCGCGTGGGCCGAGGGCGTCAGCCCCTTACCCAGCCGGTCCACGGCCTGATGGTGGTAGGTCGGGACCTCGGTGAGTTCCGGCACCAGGGACGCGTAGCGGCTGCCCGGCACGGGCTTCACCGCGTGCCGGCCGATCACCCCGACCGCCTCCACGTGTCCGTCCAGGTGCTGGACCAGCGTCCCGCCGAGCGCCACGTTCAGGAGCTGCATGCCCCGGCAGATCCCGAGCAGCGGGGTCCCGGAGGCGAGGGCGGCGTCGATCAGGGCGAGCTCCCAGGTGTCCCGCTCCCGGGCCGGCGGGCCGGTACGGGGGTCGGGCTCGGCCCCGTACCGTACGGGCTCGACGTCCGCCCCGCCCGCGACGACCAGCCCGTCGAGCCGGGCCACCACCGCCGCCGCGGTCTCCGGTCCGTCCGGCGGCAGCATCACCGCCATCCCCCCGCTCTCCTGGACGAGCCGCGGATAGGGGGCGGGGAGCAGCGCGGCCCGCATGTCCCACACCCCCCAACGGGCCTGGTCCAGGTAGGTGGTCACGCCGATGAGCGGCTTGGACACGGAACGTCCTCCAGAGGTGTGGTGCGGGGTACGGGGGGTCAGTCGCGTTCGAGTTCGGCCTCGGCCGCCGCGAGCGCCGCGAACTCCTCCTCGGGCGCCCTGGCCACCAGATGGTGCCGACTGTAGAACGCGAAGTAGGCGAGGGCGATCACGTACACCCCGAGCGCCATGAACGCCGCCGTCCGGTCCACCAGGAAGGTCGCGACCAGGGCCGACAGGGCGAGGACGAAGGCCACCGACGAGGTCGCGATCCCGCCGGGCGTGCGGTACGGCCGGTGCAGGCCCGGTTCGCGGCGCCGCAGCACGATGTGGGAGAGCGCCATCAGGGCGTACGAGATGGTGGCGCCGAACACGGCGATGTTGAGCATCCGTGCCCCGTCGCCGGTGCCGGCGGCCAGCGCGAAGCCGATCGCGCCCGGGATGAGGAGTCCCAGGTAGGGCGACTTCCGGCGGCTGGTGAGGGAGAGGAAGCGGGGCAGGTAGCCGGCGCGGGAGAGGGCGAAGAGCTGCCGGGAGCCGGCGTAGATGAGGGAGAAGAAGGAGGCCACCAGACCGGCGAGGCCCGCGTAGTTCACGAAACGGCTCAGCGCCGTCGGGTCCCCGTCGCCCTGGAGCGCCACGACCAGTGGGTTGCCCGCCTCGGCGACGGCGGCCGAGCCGCGCGCCCCGGTGGCGGCGAAGAAGGTCATGACGGCGAGCAGCACCAGGACGCCCATGGAGATCGCGAGCGCCTTCGGCATCGACCGCACCGGGTCCTTCGCCTCCTCGGCGGCGAGCGGCACGCCCTCGACGCCCAGGAAGAACCACATGCCGAAGGGGAACGCGGCCCAGATCCCGAGCAGGCCGTACGGCAGCCAGGAGTTGGAGCCGAAGGCCTCGCCGTCGACCGGGATGTCGTTCAGGCCGTCGACGTGGAAGTCGGTGAGGGCGCCGAGCGCGAAGACGACCAGGGCCGCGACCGCGATGGCCGTCACGACGAGGCTGAAACGCAGCGCCTCGCCCACGCCCCACAGGTGGATCCCGATGAAGAGCGCGAAGCAGACCAGGTAGACCGGCCAGCCGGACTCCAGGCCGAAGAGGCCGAGGGACTCGACGTAGTCGCCGATGAAGATCGAGATCGCGGCGGGCGCCAGGATGTACTCGATGAGGATGGCGGTGCCGGTGAGGAACCCGCCCCAGGTGCCGAGCGCCCGGCGGGCGAAGCCGTAACCGCCGCCCGCGGTGGGCAGGATGGCGGAGAGTTCGGCGAGCGCGAAGACCAGACAGGCGTACATCGCGCCCATCAGGACGGTGGCGATGGCGAGCCCGCCGAAGCCGCCCTTCGACAGACCGATGTTCCAGCCGGAGAAGTCCCCGGAGACGACGTAGGCGACGCCGAGTCCGGTGAGCAGCAGCCAGCCGGCGCTGCCGCGGCGCAGCGCCCGGCGTTCGAGGTAGTCGTCCTTCGGTGGGGTCGTGCCCCCGGGTGTGCTCCCGGTCGTGTCTTCGAGCGTCATGGCAGCGTCAGCTCCCCGCAACGGGCCCAATGGATTGAGGCCATACCTTTGCGTCGGCCCGGCCGGAACGCAACCCCCGTGCGTTACTTTCGGGTTACGGGGGCGCTTTCGGGCCGGACGGGCCCGCTCCTCACGCCGAGGCCGCCCGCTCCTCGCGTCGAGGCCGCCCATCCCTCGCGCCGAGGCCGTCCACCCCCTCGCGCCGAGGCCGTCCACCCCCTCGCGCCGAAGGATCCGCCCCTCCGGCGCGCCTCCTCCTCAGGTCAGGAAGCCCCGCAGCAGCGCCGCCGTGCCCGAGCAGTGCTCCCGCATGACCTCGCGGGCCGCGTCCGCGTCCCCGTCGAGGACCGCCTCCACCAGGGCCGTGTGCTGGTGCTGGGAGTGCTCCAGGTTGCGTACGAGCAGCGGGATGCAGTCGAGCAGGTCGTTCACGGTCGCCCGGACGGCGGCGTACTGGGCCGTGAGCGTCGGCGAGCCCGAGAGCTCGGCGAGGGTGAGGTGGAGCAGGGTGTCCTGGCGGCGGTAATCGGCCAGCGGGGCGTCATGGGTCGCCGCCACGGCGGTCCGCAGCCGCTCGGCGCCCGCCGCGTCGAGGCCGTGGGCCGCGCAGAGCCCGGCGGCCCCCACCTCCAGGACCTCACGGAAGCGCAGGGTGTCCTCCACGTCGACCGAGGCGATCCGGCGGCGCAGTTCGTCCTCGTCGGCCGTCTGGACGCGGGGGAGCACGAACGTTCCGCCGTAGCGGCCGCGCCGGCTCTCCACGAGCCCCTGCTCCTGGAGGACCTTGAGGACCTCGCGCAGGGTCACCCGGCTGATCCCCATCCGGTCGGCCAGCTCCCGCTCGGCGGGCAGCCGCTCCCCGCCGGGCACGAGCCCGAGCCGTACCACCTGGAGGATCTGCTCCAGGGCCTCCTCGAAGCCGTTGCCCGCCCGGACGGGCCGCAGCACGGGCGTCAGCCGGTCCGCCGGTTCACTCGTACGGGACACGTTCTCGATTCCCCTTCGTCAGCACTTCCCAAGCAATGGTCTTCCGCAATACCTTATGGCTTCCGGCAGGCCGAAGGAGGAGCAATCCCGTGGCAGACCGCAAACCCCCGCTCACCGTCGAGGAGCTCCGTGCCCTCGTCGCGAGCGGCGAGATCGACACCGTCGTCCTGGCCTTCCCCGACATGCAGGGGCGGCTCCAGGGCAAGCGGTTCGCCGCCCCGTTCTTCCTGGACGAGGTACTCGGCCACGGCACCGAGGGCTGCAACTATCTTCTGGCCGTCGACACCGAGATGAACACCGTCGAGGGCTACGAGATGTCCTCCTGGGACCGCGGCTACGGCGACTTCGCGATGCACCCCGACCTCGCCACCCTCCGCCGCCTCCCCTGGAACGAGGCCACCGCCATGGTGACGGCGGACCTCGCCTGGGCCGACGGCACCCCCGTGGTCGCCGCACCCCGGCAGATCCTCCGCCGCCAGCTGGAGCGCCTCGCGGAGCACGGCTTCACCGCCCACGTCGGCACCGAACTCGAGTTCATCGTCTTCAAGGACAGCTACGAGCAGGCCTGGGACGCCAACTACCGCGGCCTCACCCCCGCCAACCAGTACAACATCGACTACTCCGTCCTGGGCACCGGACGCATCGAACCCCTCCTGCGCCGCATCCGCAACGAGATGACCGCGGCCGGACTCACCGTCGAGTCCGCCAAGGGCGAGTGCAACCCCGGCCAGCACGAGATCGCCTTCAAGTACGACGAGGCCCTCGTCACCTGCGACCGGCACGCCGTCTACAAGACGGGCGCCAAGGAGATCGCCGCCCAGGAGGGCTACTCGCTCACCTTCATGGCGAAGTACAACGAGCGCGAGGGCAACTCCTGTCACATCCACCTCTCCCTCCAGGACGCCGAGGGCAAGAACGTGATGGCCGGGGACGACGCGCACGGCATGTCCGCGACCATGCGGCACTTCCTCGCCGGACAGCTCGCCGCCCTCCGCGACTTCTCCCTCCTCTACGCCCCCAACATCAACTCGTACAAGCGGTTCCAGCCCGGCTCCTTCGCGCCCACCGCCGTCGCCTGGGGCCACGACAACCGCACCTGCTCGCTCCGGGTCGTCGGCCACGGCCGCTCCACCCGCTTCGAGAACCGCCTCCCCGGCGGTGACGTCAACCCGTACCTCGCCGTCGCGGGCCTGGTCGCCGCCGGTCTGTACGGCATCGAGCAGCGGCTCGAACTCCCCGAACCGTGCACCGGGAACGCCTACACCGCCGAGTACGCGCACGTCCCCACCACCCTGCGCGAGGCCGCCGAACTCTGGGAGACCAGCGAGATCGCCAAGGCCGCCTTCGGGAGCGAGGTCGTCGCCCACTACCGCAACATGGCCCGCGTCGAACTCGACGCCTTCGACGCCGCCGTGACCGACTGGGAGCTGCGCCGCTCCTTCGAACGCCTCTGAGTCCCGTACGGCTCCGGCCCGCCCCGGCTTCCGGGCACGGGTCCCGGCCCGTCCCAAGCCTCCGAGTCCCGTACGGCTCCGGCCCGCGCAGGTCTCCGAAACGCCTCTGAGAGGAAAGAGTTGCTCCAGGTACTGAACCCGGCGACCGAGGAGCTGGTCGCCACCGTCCCCGCCGCCACCCCGGCCGACGTCGACGCCGCCGTCGCACGGGCCGCCGCCGCCCAGCGCGGCTGGGCCGCCGCCGCGCCCGCCGACCGGGCCCGGCTGCTCCGCCGCTTCGCCGCCGTCGTCGACGACCACGTCGAGGAACTGGCCCGGCTGGAGGTCACCGAGGCCGGACACACCATCGGCAACGCCCGCTGGGAGGCCGGCAACGTCCGCGACCTGCTCGACTTCGCCGCCGGGGGAGTGGAGCGCCTCAACGGGCGCCAGATCCCGGTGGCCGGCGGCCTGGACATCACGATCCTCGAACCGCTCGGTGTCGTCGGCGTCATCGCCCCCTGGAACTTCCCCATGCCGATCGCCGCCTGGGCCACCGCACCCGCCCTCGCCGCCGGCAACGCCGTCCTCCTCAAGCCCGCCGAGACCACCCCGCTCACCGCGCTCCGGCTCGCCGGGCTCGCCCTGGAGGCGGGCCTGCCCGAAGGCCTCTTCCAGGTCCTCCCCGGCACCGGCCCGGTCGCCGGGAACGCCCTCGTCGAACACCCCGGAATCGCCAAGATCGTCTTCACCGGCTCCACCGCCGTCGGCAAGTCGATCATGGCCAAGTGCGCCGGCCAGGTGAAGCGGGTCACCCTCGAACTCGGCGGCAAGAGCCCCAACATCGTCTTCGCCGACGCGGACCTGGAGGCCGCGGCGGCGGCCACGCCGATGTCCTTCCTCGACAACAGCGGCCAGGACTGCTGTGCCCGCACCCGCGTCCTGGTCCAGCGGAGCGTGTACGACCGCTTCCTGGAGCTGCTCGCCCCCGCCATCGAGGAGATCGTCGTCGGCGACCCCGCCGACGAGCGCACCCAGATGGGCCCGCTCATCTCCCGCGCCCAGCTCGACCGCGTCCGCTCCTACGTGGACGGCGCCGCCGAGAGCGCCTCCGGTATCCGGGGCAAGGCACCCGAAGGCCCCGGCTTCTGGTTCCCGCCGACCGTCCTCACCGGTGTGGCCGAGGACGCCCCCTGCGCCGTCGAGGAGATCTTCGGACCCGTCGCCGTCGTCCTCCCCTTCGAGGACGAGGCCGACGCGATCCGCCTCGCCAACGCCACCGAGTACGGCCTGTCCGGCTCCCTGTGGACCCGGGACGTCGGCCGCGCCCTGCGCGCCTCCCGCGCCGTCCGGGCCGGCAACCTCTCCGTCAACTCCCACTCCAGCGTCCGCTACGCGACCCCGTTCGGCGGCTACCGGCAGTCCGGCCTCGGCCGTGAACTGGGCCCCGACGCCCTGACCGCCTTCACCGAAACCAAGAACGTCTTCATCAGCACGGAGGCCTGACCCGCATGAGCACCAGCACCGAAGAGAACGTCTGCCGCCGCCTGGTCGGCCGTACCGCCGTCATCACCGGAGCCGGCAGCGGCATCGGCCTCGCCACCGCCCGCCGCTTCGCCTCCGAGGGCGCCAACGTCGTCTGCGGAGACATCGACGAGACGGCGGGCAAGGCCGCCGCCGAGGAGGTCGGCGGGACCTTCGTCCAGGTCGACGTCACCGACCCCGAGCAGGTCGAGGCGCTGTTCAGGACCGCCTTCGAGACGTACGGCTCCGTCGACATCGCCTTCAACAACGCCGGCATCTCGCCCCCCGAGGACGACTCCATCCTGGAGACCGGCCTGGAGGCCTGGAAGCGCGTCCAGGACGTCAACCTCACCTCGGTCTACCTGTGCTGCAAGGCCGCGCTGCCCTACATGCGCCGCCAGGGCAGGGGCTCCATCATCAACACCGCCTCCTTCGTCGCGATCATGGGCGCGGCCACCAGCCAGATCTCGTACACCGCCTCCAAGGGCGGCGTGCTCGCGATGTCCCGCGAGCTGGGCGTCCAGTTCGCCCGCGAGGGCATCCGGGTCAACGCCCTCTGCCCCGGGCCCGTCAACACCCCGCTCCTCCAGGAACTGTTCGCCAAGGACCCCGAGCGGGCCGCCCGCCGCCTCGTCCACATCCCCGTCGGCCGCTTCGCCGAGCCCGAGGAGATCGCCGCCGCCGTCGCCTTCCTGGCGAGCGACGACTCCTCCTTCGTCAACGCCAGCGACTTCCTCGTCGACGGAGGCATCGCGGGCGCGTACGTGACCCCGCTCTAGACCGCCGCCACACCCCCACACCCCCACCCGGCAGCCGGGCGTCGCAAGGCGCCCGGCTGTTCCGTGTCCGGAGCAGCCCCGACAGGAGAGTGATCATGAACCGACGCCCCCGACTCCGTACGTCCGCGGCCGCCGCGGCCGCCCTCGCCCTCGCCGTGACGAACCTCGGCTCCGCCACCACCGCCGAGGCGAAGCCCGGGGAACACCGAGCGCCCCGGCCGTGCCCCACCCTCACGGTCTCCGAGGGCTGGTACGGCGACACCAGGGCACGCCTCGACGCCCTCGTCGCCGACCACTGCCGCGACAAGGGGCGCAAGCCCGTCGCGGTCTTCGACTGGGACAACACCGTCATCAAGAACGACGTCGGCGACGCCACCCTCTACTGGCTGCTCCGCAACGACCGCGTCCGGCCCCCGAGGAACGGCGACTGGTCCACCACCAGCCGGTACCTGACCCCCGGGGCCGCGGCCGCCCTCGGCGACGCCTGCCCCTCCCGCGGACGCACCCTCCCCACCGCCACCGACACCCGCTGCGCCGACGAGATCCTCGCCGTCTACGGAACAGGTGCCACCAGCGGCGGCGCGGACGCGTTCGCCGGCTTCGACCACCGCCGCATGGAACCCCAGTACGCCTGGCTCGCCCAGCTCCTGCGCGGCTGGACCACCCGCGAGGTCGAGTCCTTCGCCGCCGCGGCCCGCGCCGAGAACCTCGCCGCCCCGCAGGGCGCCACCCAGCGCGTCGGCACCGCCCGGGTCACCGGCTGGGTCCGCCACTACCCCCAGCAGCGCGACCTGATCCGTACGCTCCGGGCCGCCGGTTTCGACGTCTGGATCGTCTCGGCCTCACCCGAACCCGTCGTCGACGTCTGGGCGAAGGGCGTCGGAGTCGCGCCCTCCCACGCCCTCGGCATCCGCAACACCACCGACCGCGGCCGGCTCACCGCCCACCTCAGGGGCTGCGGGACGGTACGGGACGGCGAGGACGCGATGATCACCTACATCGACGGCAAACGCTGCTGGATCAACCAGGAGATCTTCGGCGTCCGCGGCCCCGCCGCCGAGCGCGTCCAGCCCGCCTCCCGGCGCCAGGTCTTCGCCGCCGGCGACTCCGACACCGACATCTCGTTCCTGCGGGACGCCACGGGACTGCGCCTCGTCATCAACCGCAACAAGAACGAACTCATGTGCCGGGCGTACGAGAACGGCGACGGCCGCTGGATCGTCAACCCCATGTTCATCGAGCCCAAGCAGCGGAAGACCACCCCGTACCCCTGCGCCACCACCGGGTACACGGCGCCCGACGGCACGGCGGCACCGGTCCGCCGGCCCGACGGCAGCGTGATCCCGGACCAGTGGGACACCGTGCACCAGGACCCGCGTACCAGGACCGGCGTGGCCTAGAGGAAGGTCCGCCCCTCGCCCCGGTACGTCGGCACGGTCGCCGTGACCCGGTCGCCCTCGACCAGCCGCAGGCTCTCGAACCGCTCGCACAGCTCGCCGGCCTTCGCGTGCCGGAACCACACCTTGTCGCCGATCCGCAGATCGTCGGCCGGCGAGCCGAGCAGCGGGGTCTGCACCTCGCCCGGACCCTCCTGCGGGTCGTACCGCAGGCCCTCCGGCAGGTACGGCACGGGCAGCCGGTCCGGGCCCGCCGCACCGGACGCGGGATAGCCGCCGCCGAGCACGGTGACCACGCCGACCCCCGGACGGCGGACGACGGGCTGCGCGAAGAGAGCGGCGGGGCGGCCGCTGAACGAGGTGTAGTTGTCGAAGAGGCGCGGCACGAAGAGCCCCGAACCCGCGGCGATCTCCGTCACCGCGTCCTCGGCGGCCGTGTGCTGCACACTGCCGGTACCGCCGCCGTTCACGAACTCCAGGTCCGGCGCGACCGCCCGGACGGCGCGCACCACGGCCGCCCGACGCTCCGCCAGCTCCCTGCGGGCCGCCGCCTGCATCAGCCGGATCGCGCGCGAGCGCAGCGGCCGGCCCGCGAGCGCGTCCCCCACCCCCGCGACATGCCCCTCGTACGCCATGATCCCGACCAGCCGGAACCCGGGACGCCGCACCACGGAACGGGCCAGCTCCGCCAGTTCCGCGGGCTCCCGCAGCGGGGAGCGGCGGGCACCGACCCGGATCCGGCCGCCCAGCAGGCTGAGCGCCGTGTCCAGCTCCAGGCAGACCCGGACCTCCTCC
Organism: Streptomyces sp. NPDC002057; assembly: GCF_040296665.1. NCBI lineage: Bacteria > Bacillati > Actinomycetota > Actinomycetes > Kitasatosporales > Streptomycetaceae > Streptomyces > Streptomyces sp. NPDC002057. Next base: position 6,323 of record NZ_JBEOXR010000011.1, on the reverse strand, counting down.
GTGCCGCCCGCGCGGGCGGCGTCGATCAGGTCCAGCTGCGCCACGTCGTCGACCATCACGGTCACGGCGGCGGCGAGCTTCGGGTCCCGCGCGAGCTCGCCGAACCCGGAACGGTCCGCCGAGGGGTAGGCGAGCAGCACGTCCTCGAACCCGGCGCGCGCCAGCCACAGCGACTCGTCGAGCGTGAACGACATGATCCCGGCGAAGCCCTCCCGCGCCAGCACCCGCTCCAGGAGCGCCCGGCACCGCACGGACTTGCTCGCCACCCGGATCGGCTTGCCCGCTGCCCTGCGGACGAGGTCCGCCGCGTTGGCGTCGAAGGCCTCCAGATCGACGATCGCCACGGGCGCGTCGAGATGAGCGGTGGCCCGGTCGTAACGGGCCCGGTCGGCGGCACGGGGAGTCATGGCCCGAGCTTGCCAGACAGGTTTACGGGTGGGTAGCCCCTGGGTTCCCGTGCCAGGGGGAACAGCCCGTAGAGTGACGGGCATTGTCGACACGAGTGGGGGACGGGGATGACCGGCGAGCAGCGTCCCCGCACGACCTCGCGCATCACCGACGCCCTCCTGCCGACCCGCCCTCCGGAGCCCGAACCGGAGCCGCTCGCGGTCGAGACGACGACGAGGCTCCGGGCGATCCGCCCGTCCGAGGAGCCCCCGCCCCGCCCGGCGACGCCTTCCGCGCCCCAGCGGCACCCGGCGACGGGATCCACGACACCGCCCCGCCCGGCGACGCCTTCCACGCCCCAGCGGCACCCGGCGACGGGGTCCACGGCCCCGCCCCGCCCGGCGACAGCTCCGGCGGCTCCGGCGCGTCCTGTCGCGGGCCCCCCGCGTCCGGCCCCGACGCGCCCGGCGTCCGGCCGTCCCGCCTCCGACCCCGGCGCCCAGGCACCCACGATCCCGCCCCGGCCCACGACCCTCCCGGCGGCCCCGCCGCGTCCGGCGACGGGCGGACCGACGCCCCCGGCCCCGCCGCGTACGGCGACCCGCCCGGCCCCCGCGGCCCCCGTGGCCCCGTCCGGCGCGGCCACCCCGCCGACCGCCGCCCCTCGGTCGACGCCCGCTCCCGCCGCCTCCGCTCCCGCCCGCCCGGGGCCGGACCCGCAGGCCCCGGGCGCCGGCTCCGCACCCGCCCGCCCCGCTCCGGCCCCGTGGACGCCGGCCGCCGCTCCCGCGCGGCCCGTCCCGCCCCACGGCACCCCGGGCGGGCTCGGTACCCCCGGTGTCCTGCCCCCCGAAGTGCCCGTCGAGATCACCACGCGGCTGCGCCCCGTGCGGGAGCGGCGCACCGGGCGGACCGTCGCCGTCGCCGTCTGCGCCGTGCTCGGGGCCGGGCTCATCGGCGGCGCCCTCGCCGGGGTGTGGATGGCCGCCGCCGAACCCGGGAAGCCCGCCGAACCCGCCGGGTACACCGAGACGATGGACCTCTGGCACAACGCCCCCGTCGACACCCTCTTCCCCCGCACCCTCGCGGGCCCCGGCGCGGGCCCCGGCGGCGCCGCGCGCACCTGGACCCGGATCGTCGTCGCCCCGGACGCCGCCTGCACGCCCGCCGTCCTCGCCGAGGGGCTGCTCGCCACCCTCCGGCCGCTCGGCTGCGAGCGCGTCCTGCGCGCCACGTACACCGACGCCACCGCCAGCGGAGTGATCACGGTCGGCCTCGTGTTCACCCGCGCCGACGTCGCCTCGCAGCGCACCCTCGCCCAGGGTGCGGGAGGGCTCACCGCCCGCCTGGGCGAGGACGTCCCCCCGGCGCTCCCCGGCCCCGGCACCGTCGCCGCCGGCTTCGGCGCGAAGCAGCGGGCCGGCTGGTGGCTGAACGCCCCCGCCGACCTCCCCGTCGTCGTCACCGCCGTCTCCGGCTTCGCCGACGGCCGGGCCGTCGACCGCCCGCAGCCCGCCGACCGGGCGATGGCCAAGGGCCGTACGGACGCCACCGCGCAGTCCGGCCTGGGCCACGAGGCCAAGAACATCACCGTCCGCCTCGAGCGACTGCTCCGTACGACCGCCGCCGCGGCGGCGAAGGAGAAGAACGCCCGGTGACCCGCCTCCGTACCCCCGCGGCCGTCCTCCTCGCCGCCGCGTTCACCGCCCTGCCCGCCACCACGACGCCCGCGCACGCCGACACCATCCGGGCCCGCCAGTGGGGCCTCGAAGCGCTCCACACCGCGGAGGCCTGGCGTACCACCAAGGGCGAGGGCGTCACGGTCGCCGTCCTCGACACCGGCGTCGACGCCCGGCACCCGGACCTGGAGGGTTCGGTCCTCCCGGGCCGGGACCTCGTCGGCTTCGGCGCGTCCAGGGGCGACCGCGCCTGGGCCCGGCACGGCACCGCGATGGCCGGGATCATCGCCGGGCACGGCCACGGCCCCGAGGGCGGGGACGGCGTCCTCGGCATCGCCCCCGACGCCGAGATCCTCCCCGTACGGGTCATCCTCGAAAGCGCCGACAAGTCCCGGGACAAGGCCCGCAAGACCCGCGGCACGGCCCTCGCCGAGGGCATCCGCTGGGCCGCCGACCACGGCGCCGACGTCATCAACCTCTCCCTCGGCGACGACTCCAAGTCCGCCCATCCCGACGCGGGCGAGGACGCCGCCGTCCAGTACGCGCTCGCCAAGGGCGTCTCCGTCGTCGCCTCCGCCGGCAACGGCGGCGAGAAGGGCGACCACATCTCCTACCCCGCCGCCTACCCCGGGGTCATCGCCGTGACCGCCGTCGACCGCTACGGCACCCACGCCTCCTTCTCCACCAGCCGCTGGTACGCCACCGTCAGCGCCCCCGGCGTGGACATCGCCATCGCCGACCCCGACCGCCGCTACTACGAGGGCTGGGGCACCAGCGCCGCCGCCGCGTTCGCCTCCGGAGCCGTCGCCCTGGTCCGCGCCGCGCACCCCGACCTCACCCCGGCCCAGGTCAAGCGGCTGCTCATCGACACCGCCCGCAGCCGGCCCAAGGGCGGCCGAAGCGACGCCAAGGGGTACGGGACGGTGGACCCGGCCGCCGCGATCGAGGCGGGCGCCCGGATCAGGGGCGGCGACCCGAAGAACACCGTCACCGGCTACCAGGGCCGGTACTTCGGGCCCGGCCCGGTGCCCGCGGCCGAGGAGAGCCGCCCCGTCGGGCTGCTCGCCCCCCTCGCGGGCGGACTCGGCGCCCTGCTGCTGCTCACCGCCGTCGTCCTGCGCCGCGCCCCCCGCACCCGCTGACCGCCAGGAACCCCCGCCGACCCTCCGGACCCCGGCGGGCCCGGCGCCCCCGGGTCCCGGTTAGGCTCGGTGCGTGGCGCTCAAGAACATCCCGGACCCCGGTTTCTCCGACGACGACGGCACCGCCGACCCACGGCTCGCGGCGGCCCTCGCGGCCTGGGCGGAGGACAGAACCGCCCACGGCCCGGTCCTGGACGCGCTGCGGGAGGCCCGGCTCCTCGTCCCCGTGGTCGCGGTCCTCGGCGAGGTCGAGACCGACGAGAACGGCCTGCGCCGGGAGAAGACCAGCGACATGGCGGTCCCCACGCTCACGGCCGGCGACCGGCGCGCCCTGCCCGCCTTCACCTCGATCGCCTCGCTCGCCCTGTGGGACCCGGAGGCCCGGCCCGTCGCCGTCCCCCTCCACCAGGCGCTCCAGGCGGCCGCGCACGAGAAGGCGGACACGGTCGTCCTGGACCTCGCGGGCCCGGTGCCGTACCAGCTGACGGGCCCGGCTCTGCTCGCCCTGGCCGAGGGCCGGACCAGCGCCGAACCGCTCGACGATCCCGCCGTACGGGAGGCGGTGCGGGCCGCCGTCGCCGCCGAGCCCGCGGTGCTCCGCGCCCACCTGGGCCCCGGCGCCGCCGACGGCACGCTCGCCCTGGTCCTCGCCGGGGACGGCTCGCCCGCGGAGGCCGCGCGGCGCGTGGCCTCCGCCCTGGCCGCCGACGAGACACTGAGGGCCCGCCTGGTGCGGGGCCTCGACCTGGCACTCCTGCCGGCCTCGGCCACCCCTCCGGGCGAGCCCTTCTACGTGAAGCGGTGAAAAGGTGACGCGGTCCTAGCCGTACACGGGGCCCGTGTACTTCTCGCCCGGTCCCTGGCCCGGCTCGTCCGGGACCAGGGAGGCCTCGCGGAAGGCGAGCTGGAGGGACTTCAGACCGTCCCGCAGGGGAGCGGCGTGGAAGGAGGAGACCTCCGTCGCGCCGGCGTCCAGCAGGCCCGCGAGCGCGTGCACCAGCTTGCGGGCCTCGTCGAGGTCCTTGTACTTGTCACCCTCCTCGGTGAGCCCGAGCTTCACCGCGGCGGCGCTCATCAGGTTGACGGCGACGGTCACGATCACCTCGACCGCGGGGACCTCCGCGATGTCGCGGGTCATGGCGTCGAAGTCGGGGGCGTCGGGGGAGTCCGGGGACTCGTTCTGGGGCGTCTCGCTCATGCCTCATACGATATGCCGGTCCTCGGTTAGCGGAGACCGCCGGGTCCTGCTAACCTTGTGTAACGACCGGCCGGACACCTGTGTGCCCGGCCCACAAGTGGAGGCTCCGTACTCCCACCTGACCACCCTCGCGGGTGGCGGGTCACCGGTCAGGTGGCGCCCATCGTTCCGTACGGACGATGGAGCCGCCCGATGTGCGCCCCGCGGTTGACCGCGGCGGTGCTCCGGTATTTCCGTGGAGCCCCGCCTGTGTCCCGTCCGGGGCGTTTTTCATGCGCCGGCTCGGGTGGCCAGAAACAGACAGTGCGCGTCCGTCCGCCAGGCGGTCGCGTGGTGCTACCTAGGAGGATCCATCAGCGCCGAGCCCCGCATCAACGACAGGATTCGCGTTCCCGAGGTGCGACTTGTCGGACCCAGCGGCGAGCAGGTCGGGATTGTTCCGCTTGCCAAGGCCCTGGAGCTCGCACAGGAGTACGACCTCGACCTGGTCGAGGTAGCGGCGACCGCCCGTCCGCCCGTGTGCAAGCTCATGGACTACGGGAAGTTCAAGTACGAGTCGGCCATGAAGGCCCGTGAGGCGCGCAAGAACCAGGCGCACACGGTCATCAAGGAGATGAAGCTCCGGCCGAAGATCGACCCGCACGACTATGACACCAAGAAGGGTCACGTCGTCCGGTTCCTCAAGCAGGGTGACAAGGTCAAGATCACGATCATGTTCCGTGGTCGTGAGCAGTCCCGTCCCGAGCTTGGTTTCCGGCTGCTTCAGCGGCTGGCGTCGGACGTCGAGGAGCTTGGCTTCATCGAGTCCAACCCGAAGCAGGACGGCCGGAACATGATCATGGTTCTCGGCCCGCACAAGAAGAAGACCGAGGCCATGGCCGAGGCGCGTGAGGCCCAGGCCGCACGCAAGGCCGAGCGCCAGGGCGTCACCTCCGAGGAGACGTCCGAGGCTCCGGCCGCCGAGGCCGACGCCCCGGTCGCCGAGGCTGAGGCTCCGGTCGTCGAGGCTCCGGCCGAGACCCCCGAGGCGTGACCCGACGGGCTGCCACCCAGGCAGCCCTGGGCCCCGCCCGGACCCACCGAACAAAGAATTGACGCTCCCGGAGCACCGGTGCCCGCACCGGTGGGGAGCGCCACTGACGAGGAGATACGGCGCGATGCCGAAGAACAAGACGCACTCCGGTGCCAAGAAGCGCTTCAAGGTCACCGGCTCCGGCAAGATCCTGCGCGAGCGCGCCGGCAAGCGCCACCTGCTCGAGCACAAGTCGTCCAAGCTGACGCGTCGCCTCACCGGCACCGCGGAGATGGCCCCGGGCGACGCGGCCAAGATCAAGAAGATGCTGGGCATCTGATCTGATCACCCGCCCTCGGCGACGAGGGCGTCCGGCCAAGTCCGGGACCCATTCGTTTTTCGGGTCGTGTGAGTCCAACCACGACCCCGCTACAAGGAGTTAACAAGTGGCACGCGTCAAGCGGGCAGTCAACGCCCACAAGAAGCGCCGGGCGATTCTCGAGGCGGCCTCCGGCTACCGCGGTCAGCGTTCGCGCCTGTACCGCAAGGCCAAGGAGCAGGTCACCCACTCGCTGGTCTACAACTACAACGACCGCAAGAAGCGCAAGGGCGACTTCCGCCGTCTCTGGATCCAGCGCATCAACGCCGCTGCCCGCCAGAACGGCATGACGTACAACCGCCTCATCCAGGGTCTGAACGCCGCCAACATCGAGGTGGACCGCAAGATCCTCGCCGAGCTGGCCGTCAACGACATCAACGCGTTCGCCGCGCTGGTCGAGGTCGCGCAGAAGGCCCTTCCGGCCGACGTCAACGCCCCGAAGGCCGCCGCCTGATCTTCCAGGCCGCAGTACCTCCGCCCGGACCCGCAGGCGCGCACGCCCCGGCGGGTCCGGGTGCGTCCGCCC